>NZ_JBHWBZ010000067.1:0-6772 GCF_042735475.1 Kitasatospora sp. NPDC059577
CAACACCCCCCCCCGCGGGCGCCCGCGGCGGCGCTCCCCCCCGCCGTGGCCCCGGCACCCCGTGGGGGGCCGGGCGTGCGCGCGGCGGTCGCGGTACCCGAACGGCCCCCGGGGGCTTGATCGTTCCCCGGGGGCCGTACGATCGCGATCATGGCCCATGACCCGCGCGACCTCGACGACGCCATGCTCGCCTTCTGGCGTGAGCGACACATCTCCACCCTGACCACCACCCGCCCGGACGGCACGCCGCACGTGGTGCCGGTCGGCGTGACGTTCCAGCCGGAGACGGCGACCGCCCGGGTGATCACCAGCCGTACCAGCCGCAAGGCGCGCAACGTCGCGGAAGCCGGGCCGGAGGGCCTGCGGGTCGCGGTCTGCCAGGTCGACCGGGCGCGCTGGGCGACCCTGGAGGGTGTGGCGGTCGTCCGCGACGAGCCCGAGCAGGTCGCCGAGGCCGAGCGGCGTTACGCCGAGCGGTACCGCCAGCCCCGGGTCAACCCGGACCGCGTGGTCATCGAGATCGCCGTGGACCGCGTGCTCGGCCGCGGCTGAGCCCCGGGCTGCTCCGGAACGGCCGTTCTCGCTTCCGGGAACGGCCGTTCCGCCGTTCGGTGCGGCGCGGCTGTTCGGTGTGGCGCGGCTGTTCGGCGAGCCTGGGCGGTCGGTGCGGCCGTACACGACCTAGGAGGTCGGTACGGGGCGGGCGGCGCGGATCCGCTGGCGGAGGAAGAGCGCGGCGCGGTCCAGGGCCTCGTCGGCCTCGTCGAGGACCCCGGCGAAGGCCTGGAACACGTGCGGGACGTCGGCGGTGACGTCGAGGACGACGTCCACGCCCGCCGCCGTCGCCCGTGCGGCCAGCCGGGTGGAGTCGTCCAGCAGCACCTCGTTGGTGCCCGCCTGGATCAGCATCGGGGGGAAGCCGGTCAGGTCGGCGAGGACGGCCGGGCTGAGCAGCGGCTGGTGGGGGTCGGCTCCGGCGAGGTACATGGCGCTGGTGTGCGCGAGGGCCGCCCGGGTGAAGATCGGGTCGACGCCCTCCTTGGTGTCCATGCTCGCGCCGGTCCGGGTCGCGTCGAGGCCCGGGGAGAAGGCGAGCAGGCCGGCGGGCAGCGGGAGGCCCGCGTCCCGGGCGGCGAGGCAGGTGGTGACGGCGAGGCCGCCGCCGGCGGAGTCCCCGGCGAACACGACGGCCGAGGGGTCCTCGCCCCGGTCGAGAAGGGCGCGGTAGGCGCTCAGGGTGTCCTCGACGGCTGCGGGGAACGGGTGTTCCGGGGCGAGCCGGTAGTCCACCGAGTACGCCCCGAGGCCGGTCCTGGCCACGAGGTTCCCGGTCAGCGAGAGGGCGGTCTCGGGGGAGCCGTACACCCAGCCGCCGCCGTGGAAGTACAGGATGGTGCCGGCGCCCGGGCCGCCCCCGGCGCCGCCGTCCGCCGCTCCCCGCGGTTCGACGCGCAGGGCGGGCCGGTCGCCCAGGGTCGTCGGCGTGGTGCGGATGCTGTCGTGGGGCACGGCCATCCGGGACATCAGGGCCCTGAAGCCGGCCCGGATCTGTTCGACCGACTGCGGTCCCTCGGGACCCGGTTGCCGCAGGATCCCGTCGATCCGGCTGCGCTGTTCCCTGCTCATGAGCGGACTCCCGTCGCATGTATCTTCCCGTACACTATATGCCGTGGAATATACATCGGGCGGCGACAGTGCCGCGGTCGGTCTCCCGGACCTCTTCGCCGATCTCGTCCGGTGCGAGACGCGCCTGTACAACGCGCTCGGCGACCGGCTCCGCGAGCGGCACGGGATCGTCACCTCGCAGTACGAGTTCCTGCGCTACCTGCGGGACCACCCCGGGTGCCGGGTCGCGGACCTCGCCGCCGAGTTCGCCATCGGCGTCGGGGCGACCAGCAAGGGCATCGACCGCCTGGAGAAGCAGGGGTGGGCCGCCCGGCGGCCGAACCCGGCGGACCGCCGCTCCTCGCTGCTGGTGCTGACCGACGACGGCGCCCGCCTCGTCGACGCGGCGGAGGCGACCTTCACCGGGGGCCTGTCCGAACTGCTCGGCGGCGCCCTCGACAGCCCCTCGGTGGCAGCGGCCGCACGGGCCCTGTCGACCCTGCGCTCCGCACTCGAACGCGACCGGGTCGGCACGCCGACCGGGTGACCGGCCCGGCCGGCCGCCGGGACTGCGGGAACGCCGGTACGTCGGAACGCCGGAAGGCCGCCGCCGCGCTCACCCGAGCGCGGCGGCGGCCTTCCGGTCCGGCAGGGTCAGCGGGCGGGGCGCAGGGCCGCGGTCGCCGTGCGGCCGAGCCAGACTCCCAGCAGGGCCTGCAGCAGTCCGAGCAGCAGGGTGACCGCGATGACCAGCGAGGCCAGGGCGGGCAGCCCGGCCAGGGCGGCCACCGTGCGGGCGGTGCCGGCCACCGCCTCGCCGGAGGCGGCGCGCCACCCGAGGGGGGCGCCCCAGCCGGCCAGGACGGCCGCGGTGCCGGCCAGGACGGCGGTGCGGGCGCGCAGACCGCGGACCGCCGTCGCTGTCCCGATGGCCAGGCCGCTCAGGAACGGCAGGTGCCACAGGCCCCAGAGCGGGCCGACGGCCACCACGGCGGCGGCACCGACCAGTGCGGCGGGGAGGGCGAGCCGGACGGCCTGCCGGCCGCTCGCGGGGCCGCCCTCGGGGTCGGACGGGCGGTCGCGCTTGAGCGTGGGGGCGTGCCAGTCGGCCAGCGCGGTGCGGAACTCCCGCTAGTCGCGGGCCTTCTTGACGGAGAGCAGGACGGCCAGGTCGGGGGAGGGGATGTTGCCCATCCAGTCGACCGAGGTGGTCTGCCCGGCCCGGGTCAGCACCGGTCCGTGCACCGTGAGGTCGACGGCGAAGTGCTCGGCGTCGCCGCCGCGGACCGGGATGGTGTACTCCACCCGCTCCATCGGGTGCCAGGCGTTGTTCCAGTAGTACTGGCCGGGGTGGTCGGGGCTGGTCTGCTCGCTGTAGAAGACCGTCGACTGGTTCTGCGCGTCCGTCAGGGGCCAGGAGATGTCGGCGTTCCGGCCGATCAGCACACCGGGCACGGACTCGGCGTCGACCAGGGCGGGCGGCTCGGCCTCGGTGGCCGGCACCACGGTGAGCACCGGCGGCACCTCGGCCATCGGCAGCACGTGCTGGCGCGGCACGCCGTCGCGCTCGGGGAACAGGGTGCGCAGGGCCCGCGTGCCGTTCCAGCACGTCGGCCGGCGCGGACCGCAGCGCCTCGTGGTCGACCGGGCCGGTCAGCCGCAGTGCCACCGGGACGTTGTACGAGGCGTCGCCGCCCTGGAGGCGGTCGTTGAACCAGAGCGCCAACTGTGCGTACGAGAGCGGTGTTTCCGCGGGCAGGCTGTGTTCGCCCAGCACGGGGCATCCCTCCGGGTGAACCCGTCCCGCCGGCCGGGTGGGCCGGGCGGGCCGGAGGTGGTGGTCCGGTGGCTCGTGGCCGTTGGGGTCAGCCGACGTCCCTCGGCGGGGGGACTACCGCGGGGCGCGGGTGGGTGTCACGCGGTCCAGCGGTAGGTCATGTCGGGCTCGTTCTCCTCGTTGCGGCTGCCGTCGTCGGTGTCCACCACGACGAAGCCGTGCCGCTCGTAGAAGGCGCGGGCCTCGGTGTTCTTCTGGAAGACGTGCAGCGAAAGCTCCTGCGGGCTCGCCGACTTGACGGCCTGCAGCAGCTGCGTCCCGATGCCCCGGCGGCGCACGTCGGGGCGCAGGTAGAGGTGGTCGAGCAGGGTGCCGTCGAGTGAGGCGAAGCCCAGGAGGGCGCGGGTGTCGGCGTCCTCGGCGAGCCAGACGCGGGTGCCCGGCAGTACCACGTGGGTGATCCAGCCCAGGGTGGCCTCGTCGCTGTGCAGTCGGGGGAGGTACGGCATGGTCGCGGCACGGGAGGCCAGGAAGACCTCGGCGACGGCGCCGGCGTCCTCGGCCGCCGCGGCCCGCAGTCGGACGGTCCCGGTGAACGGCGCGTCGGATGGCATCCACAACTCCTCGATCGGGGCATCATGGGCAGTGCTGCCGCGGGTGGACCACCCTGGACGGAACATGCGAACGGCACCCGCCGCGACCCGATGTCGAAAATCGGGTGCGCAGCGGGTGATTGAGCCGAATTTCCCCCGGATGGGCCGTGTGAAGCGGACCCAGCGGCGTTGATCTTCGGTCAACATAACACCTGGTCATGGACGTGGGAGCCCTCCTGGGCGGGTTTCTGACAAGGCGATTCTGCGGGTAGATGAGCGCGCGCCGTTCGTGCGATCGGAATCCAACCGGCGAGGCCCCGGCGGCCGTTGTGAAATCGCGTCGGCCGGACGCGTTCCGCGCCCGGCCGGAAGCCGGGCCCGGATTTCCGGTCCCGAGGAGGCCCGCCGGCCCGGGACGGCGAGTCCTCGGTGCGCGCTTCCGCCACGCCGAGCGCACCGCCGAGGGCCCGGCCTACCTCGACTGGTTCCGCGCGCAGGGCCACACCGACCTCCTGTGGCCCGAGCACATCAACGAGGGCGAGGGCGACTACCTGCTGGTCGGCCGCCGCCTGCTCGCCGGCACCGGTTTCCGCACCGACCCGCGGTCGCACGCCGAGGCGCAGGAGTTCCTCGGCGTCCCGGTGACCGGACTGACCCTGGTCGACCCGGAGTTCTACCACCTGGACACCGCCCTTGCCGTCCTCTCCGACGACGAGGTCATGTACTACCCGGAGGCCTTCACCCCGGGCAGCCGCGCGGTGCTGCGCGAGCTGTTCCCGGACGCGGTCCTGGCGACCGCCGAGGACGCCGCCGTCTTCGGCCTCAACGCGTTCTCCGACGGCCGCAACGTCCTGCTGCCCGAATCGGCCACGCACCTGACCGGCGAACTGCGCCGGCGCGGCTTCGAACCGATCGGCGTGGACCTCACCGAACTGCTCAAGGCCGGTGGCAGCGTCACGTGCTGCACCCTGGAGCTGCGGGGGTAGCCGGCGGTCCGGGGGACGGGGGGACGGTGGTCCGGGGGACGGGGGACGGGAGCTGCGGGCCGTCGGCCCCCGTTCTCACGCCGCCGCGCGTTCGACCCCGGCGAGCACGGAGCGCGGGAGCCAGAGGCTGCCGGTGCCGGCCAGGGCGACGGCCGCCGCCCCGACCAGGACCGGGACGACGCCGACCCGTGAGGCGAGCCAGCCCCCGGCGAAGGCGCCGACCGGCAGGGTGGCGGTCAGCACCGCCTGGAGGAAGGCGTTGACCCGGCCCAGCAGGTGTGCGGGCGTGGCGAGTTGCCGTCCGGTGGTCATCGCGATCGACCACACCGTGGCCAGTGGGGCGAACAGCAGCTGGTACAGCACCAGCACCGCGAACGCCGCCCCCAGCGAGGCCGCTGGGATGAGGAACAGGGCGGCCCCCGCGCCCACCGCGCACACCCGGACGGCCCGGGTCGTGCCCAGTGCCCGGGCCACCGGGGTCGCGGCGAGCACGCCGGCGCCCGTGCCCACGGCGTACGCGGCGTAGACCGTGCCGAGCTGCCACGGGGCCAGCCCCAACTCCCGTTCGGCGTACAGCACGAACAGGCCGCTCGCGGCGCCGCCGCCGAGGTTCAGTCCGGCCGCGGCCAGGGCCTGGCGGCGCAGCGGCGTCTCGCGCCGGATCACCGCCAGCCCCTCCCGCAGGGCCTCGATCCGGGAGCGGGCCCCCGCGCCCGCCTCCCGCGGCGGGCGGTCCAGTGACGCGGGCAGGGCGAGGAAGAGCGCGCCGCCGACGAGGTACGCGGCGCACTCCACCAGCAGCGCCGGCGCCGGGTCGACGAGGCCGATCAGGACGCCGCCGAGCGCCGGCCCGCCGATCAGGCCGACCGTCCGGGCCCCGGTGAGCGAGGAGTTGGCGGGCAACAGGTGCGCGGCGGGCACCACGCGGGGCAGGCCGGACTGCAGCGCGACGCCCTGGACGGAGCCCAGCGCGCCGGAGAGCGCGGCCGCGGCGAACAGGTGCGGCCAGGTCGGTCCGTCCAGTGCGGCCGCGAGTGGCACGCTCCCGACGACGGGCACCTGGAGCCAGGCCCCCGCCACCAGCAGCCGGCGCAGCCGGGCCCGGTCGACGAGGACGCCGATCAGCGGGCTCAGCAGCACCCCCGGCAGGTAGGTCGTCGCCACGAGCGCGGAGACGCCCAGCGGGCCGGCGCCCGGATGGGCGATGGCCAGCAACGGCAGTGCCAGGGCGGTGACCTGACGGCCCACCGAGCCGGTCAGCTGCTCGACCACGAGGAGCAGCAGTGGCCGGTTCCGGCGCAGGGGCGGGGGTGGGTCCGCGTCGGGGGAAGCTCCCATGGCCGTCTCCTCCGTCAGTCGACCGGCATGCACCTCGGACCCTACGTGAAAGCGGCGGGCGCACACCCGGACATCCTGATTCCCGGCGGCGCGCTTGTACCCCAAGTAGGCGAAATCAAACGGAAGTTGCGATCTCGATCGCGTTGACCTTGCATGAGCATGGCGCTTAGGGTCGTGGGACAGCTGTTGTCTGAGAGGAGTCAAGGATGACGCAGAACACGACAGAAACGCCCAGCTACGAGTCGTTGGTCGAGGACGCGCTGCGGGAGCTCTCCGCGGCCGAGTCGGCCGAGGTGCTCGTGCCGGTGGGCAGCGGCGACGAAGGCCCGCTGATGGCCTGGTTCGTCGCGACCTGACAGGTCCGGCAAAGCCCTCGGGAGTTGCGGCCGCGGCGCCCCCCCCCGGCCGGGCCGCCCCCAGGCCCCCCCGAGAGGCCCAGGGTCGCTTGGAGTACCCATGGGAGGCCCGCCCCC
>NZ_JBHWBZ010000067.1:6782-13529 GCF_042735475.1 Kitasatospora sp. NPDC059577
CTCGCCCGCCCCGCTGGGGCGCGTCTGGGCGGCCCCCGCCCGCCCCCCCCCCGCCCGCCCGCCCCCCCCCCGGCCCCCCCCCCCCGGGCCCCCAACTCCTCGTGACAGCACCGAGAGCCAGAGGAGCGAGTCTTGACCGATGTGCAGTCCGACCGCGACGTACGGGACGGAGTCGACGCACTCCTCGACCGGTACGCCGGCCTCTCCGCACGCGACCACTGCGTCGTCGTCTTCTCTCCGGACAGCCGGGAACCGGCCGCCTGGCTGGTCGCCGGACTCAAGCAGCGCGGGCTGAGTGCCCAGGTCATCGGCATGCGCCCGCTGGTGGACTACGGCTTCGCCGCCCGCCTCAAGGCCGCCGTGCCGGACCCGGAGTCCTTCACCGGCCGGCTCGTCGTCTTCACGCTCGAACGCGACACGATGTCCCACTTCGCGCAACTGCTGCACGTCATGCAGCAGTTCGGCAGCGACCGGTGCATGGTGGTGCGCATCATCAGCGCCTCGCGGGAGTTCTTCGAACAGGCCCTCAAGCTCGGTCCCGAGGAACTCAGCGCCCGCAACGCCACACTGCTCACCCGGCTGACGAAGGCCCGCAGCGTTCGGGTCCGCAGCAAGGGCGGCACCGACCTGCGGATCCGGCTCGACGCCGGGCGCTACGACTGGATCAGCAACCGCGGCGTGTGGCGCCCGGGCGGCTTCACCATCCTCCCGGCGGGGGAGATCGCCACCTACCCGGCCGGCATCGAGGGCCGGCTGGTCGCGGACGGCGCGCTCAACTGCAACGTCATCACCCGGATCGACACCCGGCTGGGCGCCCGGCCGCTCACCGTCGACATCGCGGACGGGCGCGCCACCGGGTTCTCCGGCGGCTCCGACGAGGTCCGCGAGCTGGTGGAACTCTGCTTCAGGCAGCCGCACGGCACCCGGGTGGGCGAGCTGGGCTTCGGCACGAACTCCGGCATCGGCCTCTTCATCCCGGCCAACTCGCACATCAACGAGCGACGGGTCGGCGTGCACATCGGATTCGGACAGCACAACCAGGACCGCGCCGTGGTCGGCTACGAGGAGAAGGTCCACCTCGACCTGATCACCGACGGCGCCGAGCTCCACATCGACGACGACACCGAACCCGTCGACCTGGCGGACCTCCGGGTGACCGGTGCCGAACACCCCGCCCTGGTGCGGGACGAGGACATCACCGGTGACTGCTGCGGGTTCGGCTACGGAGAGCTGACGGACCCGGTGGCGGCGAGCGCGATCGGCTGAGCATGCCCGACCCGAAGACCGCGCTGACCGGCAAGCCGGCCGGCAGCGCCATGGAACTGCGCGACTTCCGATTCCTCTGGGCCGGCCAGGCGGTCAGCGCCGTCGGGGACCAGCTCTTCAACGTGGCCGTCTCCCTTCGGGTGCTCGAACGCGGCGGCGACGCCGGCGACGTCGGGCTGGTGATCGGCGCCCGGATGCTCGCCACGGTGCTGTTCGCGCTGCTCGGCGGTGTCTGGGCGGACCGGGTGCCCCGCCGGCGGGCGATGGTCATCGCCGACGGGTTCCGGCTGGTCGCCATCACGGTCGTGGTGCTGGGGGCGTTCGACACGGCGACCCTCTCCCTGGCCGTGATGACCTTCCTGGTGGGCAGCGGCGAGGCGTTCTTCCGCCCCGCGTACGGCGGACTGGTGCCCTCCCTCGTCCCCGAGGACCGGCTGCTCAGCGCCAACGTGTGGCGCGGCAGCACCGAGAGCGCCGCCGCCGTGATCGGGCCGGCGCTCGGCGGCGTGCTGGTGGCCACCGTCGGCACCCGGGTGGCCTTCGCCGCCAACGCGGCCACCTTCGCGGTGAGCCTGCTGTGCGTCCTGGCCGTCACCGAGCCGCCGGTGCGACGGCCGCAGGCCCGCTCCTCGATCCTCCGGGAGGCCAGGGAGGGGCTGGCGGCGGTGCGCCGGGTCCGCTGGACCTCGGCCCTGCTGGCGATGACCGCCGTGCAGACCATGCTGGTCGTGGCGCCGCACATGGTCCTGCTGCCGGTCATCACCCAGGAGAGGTTCGCGGGGCCCTCCACCTACGGCCTGGTCATCGCCATGTTCAGCCTGAGCGGCTTCGTCGGCACGATCGTCGTCGGGCGGATCAGGCTGAAGCGGCCCGGATCGAGCGCGATGGTCTTCAACGCGCTCTTCACCACAGTGCCGCTGGTGCTGCTCACCCCGTTCTCGCTGGGGTGGGTGGTGGCCGGCTACATGGTCGCGGGCTTCGCGATGATGCCCTTCAACACCCTCCTGCACACCGCGCTCCAGCGCCAGTTCGCCCCGTCGATCCTCGGCCGGGTCAGCTCGGTCGACTGGCTGTGCAGCCTCGCCCTGCTGCCGCTCGGCCTGGCCCTGATCGGGCCGCTGGCCGACGCGGTGGGCCGCACGACCGTGCTCGCCGTCGCCGCGGTCGTCCAGCTCGGCACCGCACTGCTGGCGCTGACCGTGCCCGGTGTGCGCGATTTCCACCAGGAACAAGAGCCCGTTCTCGAAGACGCGGAGGTATGACATGGCGCTGGAGAAGCTCCTCGACGACCCGTCGAAGCTGTCGTCCATACGGGACGCGGAGCCCTACGTCAGCCGGGACATGGGCGCACTGGACGACGTGTTCTCGACGGAACTCGCGCAGCGGCTGCTCTTCGAGCGCGGACTGCGCACCCCGTACGTCAGACTGTGGCGCCACGGCCAGGACATCGGTGTCCGCAACGCCGCCAAGCCCGGGGACGACGGCTCCGACGAGCGCCGGGTGCTGTCCGGGCTGGTGGACCCGCGGTACGCGGTGTCGCAGATGGGACAGGGCGCGACGCTGGTCTTCCAGGCGATGTCCACCTACTGCCCCGAGGTGGAGGCCTTCTGCACCGAACTGTCCGGCGAGATCGGCGTCCCCGTCGCCGCCAACGCCTTCCTGACCCCGCCGCACTCCAAGGGTGCCGAGGCGCACTACGACCTGGCCAGCATCTTCCTGCGGCAGCTGGCCGGATCCAAGACCTGGCGGCTGCACGAGCCGCCGATGAAGTGGCCGGTCAACCGGTCCAAGCCGGGCGTGACCCCGAGGACCCCGCTGGCCCTGGAGGTCACCCTGCACGCCGGGGACTGCCTCTACCTGCCGCGCGGCTTCTACCACGAGGGCACCACCGACGACGAGGGCTCCGTGCACATCGCGTTCTCCGACGGCGTGGAGGACACCTGGACGCAGATCCTGCACGACGTCCTCGACCTGGCGGTCGAGCGCAGCGCGGCCCTGCGCGGGCGGCTGCCCAGCAAGGCCGAGGCGATGAGCGGACAGTCGAAGGAGATCTGGCAGGAGGTCCGCAAGGACGTCTTCCACACCCTGGAGAACCTGGGTGACGAGGTGGTCTCCGCCCTGATCGTGCGTCGGCTCCAGGCCCGCGAGCAGCAGCTCAAGCGGGCGGAGGAGTCCTCGCTCACCGAGATCCTGGGCGTGGCACCCACCCCGGGCGAGGGCTGATGGGCACCGGACAGGACGAGGCCGTCCGGGTCGGCATGACCCCGGACGGTACCGCGGCCCTCGTCCGCAGCTACCACCGGGAGGTCGTGCGCCGCCTCGGACCGCTGCCGGACGGCGCCCCCGCGCCCGCTTGCCTGCACCCCGGCCTGGTCTGGGCCGCCGACCGGCCGGCCACCGGGGCCGGCACCCCGGGCGACCCGGCGGACGGCCCCGCGGCGGCGCCGGACCCCGCCCGGATCGCCGGGCTGCTGCGGGAACCGGCCACCACCGGCCTGATGCCCCCGCTGCGCCACCTCACCCCGGACGGCACGGCGGCCGACCCCGACTGGTGCCGCTGGGGCACCGGACAGCTGCGGGCCGACATCCGACGGACCGGCGGCACCGGCGACGCCGACTTCGGCACGCTCGACCCGACCGAGGGCATCGCCACCCTGGAAGCCGCCCGCACGACCCTGCGCAGGGTCTGGCCGGAGGCCGCCCTGGAGACGGCCCTGCTGGTCCGGGTCATCGTGCACGTGCGCGGCGGCGCCTTCCGCTCCGCCACCCTGCGCCCGACCTTCGGCGCCGTCTACCTCGGCACCTCCAGCGTCGCGAGCCCCGCCGCCGCCTTCGAGGCGCTCCTGCACGAGACCGGCCACCACGCGCTCTACCTGCGGAACGTCTTCGAGCGGTACGTGACCAACGGCGACGTCCTGGTGAGCCACCCGCTGCGCCCCGATCCGCGACCGGTCACCGGGGCCGTGCACGCCGCGCACGTGCTGGCCCGGATGGCGCACGGACTCGCCCGCTGGGCGGCCGAGCCGGGCGCGCCGCCGGAGGCCGCCGAGCGCCGTGACGATGCCCTGCGGCGGCTCCGCGGGACGATCGCGGCGCTGGAGCCGGTCGCCGAATGGACGGACGGAGGCCGGCGGTACTTCGACGACCTGCTCCGCTGGGAGAAGGAGCTGACGGCGGCCCACCCGCTCTGACGGCCCACCCGCTCCGGCGGTCCGCCCGCTCCAGCAGCCCGCCCCGGGGTCAGGGGCGGGCCGGCCGCGCCCCCACGACGAGCCACTGGGCCGGGAGGTCGATCCGCCGGCCGTCGGGGGCGGACTCGGTGGTGGCCAGCGGGAGGTCCCCGGAGTCGAGGACGTCGAGGCCGGCCGCGTGGAAGAGCCCGGCGAAGGCCGCGTCGGGGACCTCGCCGGGGGCGAGGCCGTGCGCGAAGACCGGGCGCAGCTTCGGCGGCGGCCCGGCAGGGCCGTGGGCGAGTTCCGCCAGGAACTGCTTGGCGGAACCGCGGAGTTCGACGACGAAGGCCCGGCCGCGCCCGCCGACCAGCATGGCGACGGCCTCGGCGACCGGGCGGCGGTCGGCCGGCTCGCTCTGGTGGATCACGCCGCGCACGTAGACGTTGGCGTCGCCGAGGCGGTCGTGGAGCGCCCGGACGGCCTCGGTGTCGGTGGCGTCCAGCTGGGCGAACTCGGCCCGCCGGGCCGGATCCCGGCGCCGGGCGAGGTCGAGGGCGGCGACGGACAGGTCGACCCCGAGGACCCGGTCGAAGCGGCCGGCGAGGAATCGGGTCTGGGTGCCGTTGCCGCAGCCCAGGTCGACGACGGGCAGCGCCGGGTCGGTGACGTGCGGAGCGAACAGCGCGAGGTGGCGTTCCGCGGTGAGGGAGGGCTCCGCGTCCCAGATCACCGAGCCCGGTTCCTCGGGCGCGTCGCGCCAGAAGCCCTCCCAGGCGTCCCTGTACCGACTCGTCACGCTCATGGCGGAGACCTCCGGGTGTCACGCACAGTGTCGGGACCGTGTCTATCGGTCCCCGGCGGAAGCGGCAAGCACCGTTCGGCGCACCACGGGATCAGGTCCCGGCGCGGGCCCGGCGCAGCAGGTACGCCCCGGACGCGGCGGCCAGGGCGGCCATGCAGGCGGTGAAGACCAGGCCGGCCTGGGCGAGGCCGATCGGACCGGTGAGCAGGCCCACCCCGATGACCGGGATCGAGATGCCGAAGTAGGCGACCACGAACAGCATCGACAGGGCGCCGCCGCGGTGCTCGGCGGGGCTCGCGGCGGCGATCTCGCCCACGGCGCCGCGCAGGCCCATGCCCTGGCCCGCGCCGCCGACGAGGGCGGCGAGCACCATCGGCGGGAGCGTGGTCCGGGCGAGCGAGACGGCCAGCAGGGCCAGTCCGGCGATGAGCACCAGGCAGCCCAGCGGGATCGCCCGGGCGGTGCCGAGCCGGGGCACCAGGAGCTGGCCCAGGGTGGAGGCGAAGAAGGCCGTGAAGACGATCAGGCCGACGACCGCGTGGTTGTGGACGTCCAGCTCGGTGGCGAGGAAGGCGGGGCTGACGGAGGTGAAGACGCCCAGCAGCGAGAAGCCTGCGAACGCGGCGATCCCGGCCGGGACGAAGACCCCTCGGACCTCCGGCGGCAGGGACGGCCGGACGGGCCGGGCGGTGCGCAGCGGGCGGGCCCCGGTGACCGTCTCCGGCAGGCGCAGGGTGAGGGCGAAGGACACGGCCAGCAGCACCAGGTGCACGACGAACGGCAGGACCAGCGGGTCGGGCGCGTACTCGGCGAGCAGGCCGGAGAGCAGCGCCCCGCAGCCGAGGCCGCCCATGTTGGCGGCGGTCGCGACGAAGCCCGCGCGGGCCCGGCTCGCGGGCGGGGCGAGCTCCAGCACGTAGGCGGTGCCGGCGCCGGTGAACAGACCGGCCGAGAAGCCGGACAGCAGGCGGCCCAGGCAGAGCAGCGGCACGTCGTCCGCGGCCAGGAAGACGACGGCGCTGCAGGCCGCGAAGCCGAGCGCACCGAGCAGGACGGGGCGGCGTCCGACGGTGTCGGAGACGTTGCCGACCAGCAGCAGGACGCCGATGACGCCGAAGGCGTAGACGGCGAACACGACCGTCACCGTCAGCTCGGAGAAGCCGATCTCCTCCTGGTACAGCCCGTAGAGCGGGGTGGGCAGCGTGGTGCCCATCATGCAGACGGCGAAGGCGGCGGCGGCCACGAGGTAGCCGAAGCGGCCTGCGGCGGGCCGGGCGGTCCGACGGTCGGTCATCCGACCACGATAGGCACGCCGTCGGGCCGGCCCCGCGCCGTGCCGGGGCGTGCTGCGCCGAATGGCGGCCGTCGCCCGGGACGTCCCGGACCTGTGGGACCGTCCCGACCGAGGAGGAGCGCCGTTCCCTGTTCACCGGTGGTGCCGGCCCCGCCGTCCGGGCCGCGTGACGGCGGGGCCGGGGGGGCCCCCCCGGGGGGGGGGGTGGGCGC
>NZ_JBHWBZ010000067.1:13539-27705 GCF_042735475.1 Kitasatospora sp. NPDC059577
CGCCCCACCCGCGCAAGCGCGTTTGTAGAGGGTATCGGGGGGTGGGTGTTGTGTATACGAGACGGGGGACGGCCCGGTCGACCCGGGCGGGGGGGGGCGGCCGCGGCCCGCCCCGGGGGGGTGTGGTGCCCGGGGTGGGCCGTCGGCGGGGGTGGGGCCGGTGGGCTCAGGAGGTGACGATGCCCGGGTCGGAGAGGCCCGGGGCGCCGGTCTCCACGTGGCCGGCCAGGCGGCGGACGAAGTCGGCGGTCGCGGCCGAGGTGACGGTCACGTCGTACCAGTTGCGGCAGGCGCCGAGGGCGACGCTGTACGCGACGGTCGCGCCGCGGCGGACGGTGACGGTCCGCGGGGTGCCGGCGTAGGCGTTGGCGACGGTGAGGACGACGTCGGCCGCGCCCGCGTTGGTGAGGGTGAGGTCGAGGTTGCCGGTGGTCGCGTTGTGGCGTGCGGTGACCTCGGGCCCGGCGGTCTTGCCGGGGTTGCGGAAGCGGCGCAGGAACCCGTTCGGCCCGTGCACGGTGAGGTCGGTGACGCCCTTGGAGTAGGTGGTGTTCCAGGCGTCCCCGATCGACTTGCCGGCCTCGGCGGTGTAGGTCCACGGGCCGTCGGTGCGGTTGGGCGAGGTCACCAGGAACTGGGCGCCGGCTGCCGCGCCGCCGCTGAACGTGAGGCGGTACTTGCCGGTTCCGGTGTCGGCCGCGCCGTCCACGGACGGGGCGTACTTGAGCGGGCGGGTGGGCCTGGCGCCCGGCTCCTGGACCGGCATGGTGCCGGTGGCGGGCGGGGTGGGCACGTAGTCGGGGTGCCGGTTGCGGTCCGGCGGGAAGTAGCCGGCCGTGGAGGGCAGCGCGGCCTTCGCGGTGTTCGACGCGGTGAAGTCGAAGGCGGAGGTCAGGTCGCCGCAGATGGCGCGCCGCCAGGGCGAGATGTTGGGCTCCAGCACGCCGAAGCGGCGCTCCATGAAGCGGATGATCGAGGTGTGGTCGAAGGTCTCCGAGCAGCTGTAGCCGCCGGTGCTCCAGGGCGAGACCACCAGCATCGGCACCCGCTGGCCGAGGCCGTACGGGCCGGCCGCGTTGCCGATGTTCCCGGTGAAGTAGTCGGCCGAGGTCGCGACGGTGGACAGGCCCTGGGAGGCCGAGGACGGCGGGAACGGCGGCACGACGTGGTCGAAGAAGCCGTCGTTCTCGTCGTAGGTGATGAACAGGGCGGTGCGGGCCCACACGTCGGGGTCGGAGGTCAGCGCGTCCAGCACCTGGGAGACGTACCAGGCGCCGTAGTTGGCGGGCCAGTTGGGGTGCTCGGTGAACGCCTCGGGCGCGGCGATCCAGGAGATCTGCGGCAGCGTGCCGGCCTGGACGTCGCGGCGCAGGCCGTCGAACAGGCCGTCGCCCGCCTTGGCGTCGGTGCCGGTGCGGGCCTTGTCGTACAGCGGGTCGCCGGGCTTGGCGTTGCGGTAGTTGGTGAAGTAGAGGAGCGAGTTGTCGCCGTAGTTGCCGCGGTAGGCGTCGCTTATCCAGCCCCAGGAGCCCGCCGCGTCCAGGCCGTCGCCGACGTCCTGGTAGACCTTCCAGGAGACCCCGGCCTTCTCCAGGCGCTCGGGGTAGGTCGTCCAGCCGTACCCGGCCTCCTGGTTGCCGAGGACCGGCCCGCCGCCGGTGCCGTCGTTGCCGGTGTACCCCGTCCACATGTAGTAGCGGTTCGGGTCGGTGGAGCCGATGAACGAGCAGTGGTAGGCGTCGCACAGGGTGAACGCGTCGGCGAGCGCGTAGTGGAACGGGATGTCCTGGCGGGTCAGGTAGGCCATGGTGGTGGCCGTCTTGGCGGGCACCCACTGGTCGTACCTGCCGTTGTTGAAGGCCTTGTGGCCGCCGGCCCAGTCGTGGTTCAGGTCCTGGACGAACTGCATGCCCAGGTCGTCGACCCGGGGGCGGAACGGCAGCACCTCCTTCTTGCTGCTGTCCGTCTGGTGCCACACCGACTTGCCGCTCGGCAGGGTCACCGGGCGGGGGTCGCCGAAGCCGCGGACGCCCTTCATCGCGCCGAAGTAGTGGTCGAACGAACGGTTCTCCTGCATCAGGACGACGATGTGCTCGACGTCCTGGAGGGTGCCGGTGGCGCCCTGCGGGGCGATCGCCGCCGCGCGCGCGATGCTCTGCGAGAGTGTGGAGAACGCGGCGGTGGCGCCCGCGAGTTGGAGGAAACGACGACGGTTCAGCTCTGCCATGGGTGGATCGACCTCTGGGTGTCGCGAGGGTGGAGGACGGCACCCCAAGGACAGCGGCTGCGGGGTACCGTCCGGCGGACCATTCATGACTGCCCGCTGTACGGCCGACGAACGCCTCGAGTTGTCTGAACACGTTCTGTCGGCGGAACGTCGGCGGCCGCCCTCCGCGCGTGTTGCCGCATGTGGTCGGAGCCACACCCGGAGTGGTCATCGCAGGTCCTGACGGGCATTAGCCTTGGGTGCCCTGGGCGGGCGGTCCGTCCGACCGACCCGAGGGGGAACGAAGACGTGGCGCACGACAGCCGGGTCCCGGCCGTGGTGGGGCGGCAGCGTGAGACGGAACTGCTCACCGCGGCCCTGGTGCAGGCCGAGGACGGCGGCAGCGGGTCCACGGTGCTGTTGCGCGGCGAGCCCGGCGTCGGCAAGTCCACCCTGCTGGGCTGGGCCGAACGCGCCGCCCGGGAGCGGGGCTTCACCGTGCTGCGGGCCATCGGCGCGGAGGCGGAGACCGACCTCGCGTTCGGCGCCCTCCACCAGGCCTTCCGCCCGCTGCTCCAGCACTCCGACGCGCTCTCCGCCCACCAGCGGGACGCCCTGGAGAGCGCGTTCGGCGTCCGCTCCGGCACCCCGAGCGGTTTCGCGGTGGGAGCCGCCGCCCTGGCGCTGCTGGAGGAGGCGGTGCGGACCGCCCCCGTCCTGCTGGTCCTGGACGACCTGCACTGGATCGACTCGTCGAGCGCCACCGTCTTCGCCTTCCTGCACCGGCGCGGCGCCGAGGTGCCGGTGGTGATCGTCGGCGCCAGCCGCCCGGACGGACCGGCCGCGCAGACCTGGTCGGCCGAGGCCGTCGAGGTCCGCGCGCTGCCCCGGACGGACGCGGCCCTGCTGCTGGGCGCCCGCTACCCCGACCTTGCCGCGCCCGCCCGGGACCGCGTCCTGGCGGAGGCGGCCGGGAACCCCCTGGCCCTGGTGGAACTGCCGCACCAGCTGGCGGACGCCCAGCAGCGGGGGACCGCCCCGCTGCCCGAACGGCTGCCACTGGGACGGAAGCTGGAGCGGATGTTCGCCGAACGGCTGGACGCGGTGACGCCGGAGGCCGGCCGCTTCCTGCTGCTCGGCGCCCTCGCCACCGGACCGGACTTCAGCAACGGCGGCTGGCTGCGCGCCGTCGCCGACGACGACCCGCAGCAGACCCTGGCCCGCATCGAGGCGGACGGCCTGGCCCGGCTCGACCCGGCCGGCCGGCTGGTGTTCCGCCACCCCCTGGTCCGCACCGCCGTCGTCGCCGCGGCCTCCGACGCCGCGCGCCGCGAGGCCCACCGCGCCCTGTCCGACGTCCTCGCCGCGGACGACCCCCAGCGGCTGGTCCACGAGGCCTCCGCCGCACTGCTGCCCGACGAGGACCTCGCCCACCGCCTGCAGGAAGCCGGCCGCGACCTCGCCCGCCGCGGCGGCGACGCCGAGGGCGCGCTGCTGCTCGAACGCGCCGCCGTCCTCAGCCCCAGCTCCTGTGACCGGGTCCGCCGGCTCACCTGGGCCTCGGTGATGTCGGCCCGCGGCGGACAGCTGCACCACACCGCCGCCCTGGTCGACGAGTTGAAGACCAGCACCGTGCCCGCCGACGTCGCGCCGCTGTTCGCGTACGCGGTGGTCTACGCCGACCAGAGCCACCATGTCGACTTCGAGTCCTCCGCCGCGCTGCTGCCCGGCGCCCTCGACGCGCTCACCGCCCCGGGCGCCGACACCTTCGGCGGGCTGACCGAACAGGTCTTCTTCAAACTGCTCCTGGCTGCCACCTACACGGACGACCCCTGGGCCTGGCGGGCCCTGGAACGGCACCGGGACGAGGTCTCCGCGGCGGGCCGGCTGTGTCTGCGGGCCTGGACCGATCCGGGCCCGGACACGGTCGCCACCCTGCGGGCCGTCGCCGACGGCATGACGGAGGAGCAGGAAGCCGGGGCCGCCTGGCTGCTGCTGTGGACCGCCTCGGCGCTCGACTGCCCCGAGGACGACCTGTGGCAGCGCTTCACCGGCCTGCACAGTTACGCCACCCAGGGCTCGATCGCCAAGGCCAAGTGTCACCAGGACTTCCTGCTCGGCCAGTGGGACCGGGCGGCCGTCTGCCTGCGCGAGGCCGAGATGGCCGACGAACTCGGCTACGAGGCCAACGCGTTGATGTTCCGCCAGTACCACGCCCACTTCCTGGCCGGTCGGGGGGACGAGGCCGGACTGCGGGAGGTCGACGAGGCGATCCGGCCCGTCGCCACCCGGGCCCGGATGCGCTACGTCCTCGACCGGCTCACCCACCTGCGCGGACTGGTCGCGCTCGCGCACGGGCGCCACGAGGAGGCGTACGCGCACTTCTGCGAACTCACCCCGCCCGGGCGGCTGCCCGGTGGCCCGCCCTGGCACCACGCCCTGGTCCTGGACCTGGTCACGGCCGCCGTGCACACCGGCCGGCGCGAGGAGGCGCGGGCCCACCTCGCCGCCGGGCGGGCCGCCCGCTCCGCGGAGATCTCCTCCCGCCACGCCTTCCTGTGCGCGGCCGCCGAGGCGCTGGCCGCCGACGACGAGGAGGCCGACGCCGCCTACCGCGCCGCGTACGCCGTCCCCGGCGCCGAGCGGTGGGTGTTCGACCTCGCCCGGCTGCGGCTCGCCCACGGCTCGTGGCTGCGCCGCCGCCACCGGCCCGGCGCCAGGGAGCCGCTGCGCATCGCCCACCACGTGTTCCGCCGCCTCGGTGCGGACCCCTGGGCGCAGCGCTGCGAGGAGGAGCTGCGGGCCGCCGGCGAACCGGTGGCACCGCCGCCCGGCGCACCGGCCGCGGAACCGTCCGGCCTCACCGGCCAGGAGCTGCGGATAGCCCGGCTCGCCGCGACCGGGCTGACCAACAAGGAGATCGGCCGCCGCCTCCAGCTGTCGCCCCGCACCGTCGCGGCCCACCTCTACAAGATCTTCCCCAAGCTCGGCATCACCTCGCGGGCCGCCCTCGCCCACGCCCTGGACAGCACCTGACCTGCACCGGCGCCCGCCGGCCGGTCGCCGGCGCGGCTTCGCGGCGGGCTGCCGGAAAGGGCAGTCAGATGACCTAACGGCCCCCCGTACCCGCACGCCAGGCTGGCTCCGCAGGAGGTCGGCGGAAGGGCGGTCAGATGGGCGTGCGGGTGACGACCGCGTCGGTGGCGGACGGGGACAAGGCGGCGTACTGGCGCGGGGCGGTGTCGCGGGCGGTCGTCCCGGTCGAGGTGCACCCGCGTACCGAGCGGCCGTTCGACGCAGTCCTGGTGTCCCACCGGCTCGGCTACCTGCGGATCTCCACGCTGGAGGCGGACGCCGCCCGGCTCTCCCGCACGGCTGCGCTGATCGGACGGGCCCCGAGCAGCGAGCCGCAGGTCGGGGTCGGGGTGCAGGTGGAGGGGCGGGCCGTCCTGGAGCAGGACGGGCGCCGGGCCGAGGTGCCGCCGGGCGGGCTCGTGGTGTACGACACGGCGCGTCCGTACGCCCTGGACTACCCGGAGCGCTTCCGCACCCACCTGATCCACCTGCCGCGCCGGCTGCTGGGCGTGCCGGAGCGGGACCTGCGGCGGGCGACGGCGACGGCCGTCGGCCCCACGGAGGGCTGCGGACCGGTGCTGCTGCCGTTCCTCGGCAGCCTCGCCGCCTCGGCGCACTCCTACCCGCCCCCGGTCGGCGACCGGCTGGCGGGCAGCGTCGCGGACCTGCTGAGCGCCCTGGTGACCGAGCTGGCCGGCACCCGGCCGGCCGCGCGGGAGGACACCCCGATCAGCCACCTGGTCCGGCGGGTGCGCGAGTACGTCGACCACCACCTGGCCGACCCGGAGCTGGCGCCCGAGCGGATCGCGCACGCCCACCACATCTCCGTGCGCTACCTGCACCGGATCTTCGAGGGGGAGGGAGTGACGGTGAGCCGGCTCGTCCAGCAGCGCCGCCTGGAGGCCTGCGCCCGCGAGTTGGCCCGGCGCGGGCGCACCGCGCCGACGGTCTCGGCCGTCGCCCAGCGCTGGGGCTTCGTCAACCCGGCGCACTTCAGCCGGATCTTCCGCGCCGCGTACGGCGTCTCGCCCCGGGAGTGGCGCGACCTGCGGGACGGGCGCGACGGCGACGTGCGGGACGCGTGCGACGTGCGCGACGGCGACGCCGGCTGACGCGCCGCCGGACCGCCGGCCGGCTGCCCCGGCGGCACCTCCCGGGCCGTGCTGATCCGCTGATCCAGTCCTCG
The DNA here is from genome assembly GCF_042735475.1 of Kitasatospora sp. NPDC059577. Classification (NCBI taxonomy): domain Bacteria; kingdom Bacillati; phylum Actinomycetota; class Actinomycetes; order Kitasatosporales; family Streptomycetaceae; genus Kitasatospora; species Kitasatospora sp. NPDC059577. Next base: position 20,007 of record NZ_JBHWBZ010000067.1, read on the forward strand.
GCAGCCGGCACGTGGCCCTGCTCGGCGGCCCGTGGTGAGCCGTCCCCCGGAGCCCGTCGGGACGGCGAGCCGGCCCTCCCGTGCGCGCCCCGCCCCACCCAGTCCGCCCCGCGCCCCCGTCCGCCCTGCCCCGTCCGCCCTGCCATGTCCGCCCCGTCCCACAGCCGTTCCAGGAGCACCGATGTCCGTCGTCCTCGACACCACCGAGGTACCGTCCGCCGACCGCGCGGAGTACTGGCACGAGGCCGTCTCCCGCACCTTCGTCCCGCTCGACGTGTCGCTGCCCGACGGCGTGCCGGACCCCGGCACGATCACCAGCCACCGGCTGGGCGACCTGCAGGTCGCCCTGGTGGAGGCCGGGCCGCAACGGGTCGAGCGCAGCGCGGCGCTGATCGCCCGCGGCGGGGAGGACCACCTCACGCTGGCCCTGCAGCACCGCGGCACCGCCCGCCTGGTCCAGGACGGCCACCGGGTCGAGCTGCGGCCCGGCACCTTCGCGGTCTCCGACGCCGGGCGCCCGTTCGCCAAGGACCTGCCGGACGCCTTCGCCTTCACCGCCTTCCACTGGCCGAGGTCGGCCGCGGGCGTCCGTGAGGAGGACCTGCGGGTGCTGACCGCGACGGCCTTCCAGGGCACCGGTGGCACCGACGACACCGCCCGGCTGGTGGCCGGGTACCTGGAGTGCCTCTCCCGGTCGGCCGGCTCGATGGAGCCGCACGTGGCGTCCTGGCTCGCGACCACGGCGCTGGACCTGGTGGCGGTGCTCGCCCAGGAGCGCCGCGGCCGGTTCGTGCCGGAGGCCCCCGAGGCGGCGCTGGCCACCCTGGCCCGGGTGAAGGACCACGTCCTGCGCCACCTCGGGGACCCGGACCTCTCGCCGGAGTCGATCGCGGCCGCCCACCACGTGTCGGTGCGGTACCTGCACAAGCTCTTCCGCTTCGAGGGCGTGACGGTGGCCCGCTGGATCCAGCTCCGGCGGCTGGACGTGTGCCGCCGGGACCTGGCCCGCCGCTCGGCCGACCGGCCCACCGTGGCGGCGGTGGCGGGCCGGTGGGGCTTCGTGAGCGCCAGTCACTTCAGCCGGGCCTTCCGGGCCGTCTACGGGATCTCCCCGCGCGAGTGGCGGGCCCGCGCCGGGGCGGACGTCGGATCCGTCGCCGTACGGCCGTCGTCGGCGGCCCACCTGGTGCCCGGTGCCGCGCCGTCCGGGTACGGCGTCGCGGTCTGAGCACGCTACGGCCGGGCGGGATCGGCACGCGGCGCCGCCGCCCCGGACCGCCACGTGCCGCCGCCGCTCGGGACCGCCATGCGGGACGGGCCGGGAGGGGCCGTCGGGTGCGCTGCCGCGCCCGGCGGTCCCTTCGTGGCGGCCGTTCACCGTTCGGCGTGGACCTCCGCGACGTAGCCGCCCGGGAAACGCACCATCGCGCTGTCCCGGCCGCCCGCCGTGACGGGACCCCACAGCACCGAGGCGCCGGCGGCCTTCGCCCGCTGCAGGGTCGCGCCGAGGTCGGGCACGCCGTAGCCGGTGAGTTCCCGGCCGAAGGGGTACGGCAGGCCGCCGTCGGTCACGGCGACCGTCGTGGTGCCGAAGCCGGAGGTGAGCCGCAGCAGCCGGTACGTGGTGCCGGGCAGCCCGATGGCGGCGCCGTCGGCCCGCCGGTCGTCGGAGACGATCCGGCCCCGGGTGAAGGCGAGGTAGCTGTGCAGGAAGTCGCCGACCGCGTCGGGCGACAGGTAGAGCCGGTTCTCCGGCACGCTCGCCAGGTCGGGGTAGGACGGCGGGGTGGTGTGCACGTAGAGCTGGGCGTCGATCCCGCCGGGGAAACGGATGACGGCGTCCCGCCCGATCGGGTCGGCGAACGGGGCCACCGTCACGGCCGCGCCGTCGGCCCGGGCGGCGCGGACCGCCTGGTCGAGGTCGGTCACCAGCCAGCCGGTGCGCTCGGCGCCGAACGGGTACGGGACGGGCGTGGTGTAGTCGAACACCGACAGGGTGCCGACGGGGGAGACCACCAGCTCGGACAGCGTCCGGCTCGGCGTGGGCGTCACCTGCGTGGCGTTCGGCCCGATCGTCGTCCCGCCGAAGGTCGCCACCCAGCAGGCCGCGAAGGCCTGCTCGGTGCCCGGTTCGACGTAGACGTGGGTGGAGTCGTACTGCGGGCCGACGGCGAACTGCCGGTGCTGGCCCGCGGCCCGGGGCGGGGTGCCCGGGGCCGCCGAGGCGGTCGGGACCGCCGTCAGCGCGGCGAGTGCCGCCACCAGCGGGACCACGCGGCGGACGGAGCGTCGTGTCATCGGGGGACCTCCCGGTCGTCGCCGCGCCCGGCGCCCGCGGTGCGGGGCCGGGCGCGTGAGGGTGTGTCGGTGGGTGGGGTCAGGCGGTCGGCGGAGCCCAGTGGGCGTCGGGGGCCGAGAGCCGGTGGGCGGTCAGCGCCGTGGCCAGGAGCAGCAGGGCGGCCAGGGCGAGGGCGGTGGCGGGCCGCCCGTGCAGGACCAGCGCCGCGCCCGCGAGGCCGCCGAGCAGCATCGCCAGGGCGGAGAGGATCCGGCGTCCCGGGCGCGGTGCCGCGCCCCCGGCCGCCGTGGAGTCGGCGGCCAGGCCGGTGAGGGTGAGGGTGAGCACGGTGGTGGTCAGGTCGGGCACGCCGAGCCGCCGGGCCACCGCGTTCTGCAGGCCCATGCCCAGTCCGAGCAGGACGATCAGCGGGTAGCCGTCGGCCCCGCCCGTCCCGCCCGTCCCGCCGACCGCGGCGGTGGTGGCCGCCGCGGCCAGCAGGACGGTCTGGACCGCGGCGGCCAGGGCCAGCAGCCGGCCGCGGTGGGCCGGGGTCCGGCTGCCGAGCCGTCCGCCGACGAGCGCACCGGCCAGGAAGGCCGTCAGCGAGACCAGCGAGGCCGCGGCCGACAGCCCCGGGGCCCCCGCGAGGGCGAACCCCAGGAAGACCACGTTGCCGGTCATGTTCGCCACGAACACGTGGCCGAGGCCGAGGTAGCTCACCGCGTCCACCACCCCGGTGGCGACCGTCAGCAGGAGCAGCAGCGGCGGCAGCGGGCCGTGCCGGTCCGCGCGCGGCGGGACCAGCGTCCGCAGGGCGTCAGCCGACAGGGCGCGCACCGGCCGCCGCCTCCTCGGGCACCGGCGCGCGGTGCAGGACCAGCCGGGTGAGCAGCCCGCTCGCCGGGCCGAGCACCACGGCCGCGACGGTCAGCCACAGCGGCCAGGCGGTCAGGCCGGCGGCGTGGTCGGCCGACCACCGGCCCGGGCCGGTGAGCGCGAGCGCTCCCGAGACGACGACGAGCACCAGCGGGTACTCGTAGCCGTCGTCCTGCACCCAGAGGCCGTGCGGCAGCTTGACCGTCAGCGCCACCGTCATCACGCCCATGGCGGCCATCGCGGCCAGCGGGGTGAGCGCGCCCAGGGCCAGGAACAGTCCCGAACCGATCTGCCCGGCGCCCGCGGCGAGCGCGGTGAGCGTCCCGCCGCCGAAGCCGTCGTGCCGGAACTCCTCCGTCCCGCCGGCGAGGCCGTTGCCGCCGAGCCGGTGACTCACCTTCTGTACGCCGTGTCCGGCGATGAGCAGGCCCACCACCACACGGAGGACCAGCAGTCCGGTGTCCATCGTTCCTGTTCCTGTCCCTGGTCGTTTGTTGCTGTTGCTGTTGCTGTTGCTGTTGCGGAGTCGGCGGACGCCGGCTCAGCCCGCGGCGTGCTCGCCGATGACGGCCTGCGCGTAGACGACGCCGAGGCCGTACGCACCGCCGTGCTCCTTGACGATCTCCATGACGGCGCCGTAGGTCTCGGTCCGCGCCCAGTCGCGCTGGAGCTCCAGCAGCACCTGGACCCAGGTGACCGGCACCGCGCCGGCCTGCGTCATCCGCTGGACCGCGTGCTCGTGGGCCTGCGGCGAGACGCCGCCGGAAGCGTCGGTGACGACGTAGACCTCGTAGCCCTGGTCGATCATGGACAGCACCGGCAGGACCAGGCAGACCTCGGTCCACAGGCCGGCGATGACGACCTTGCCGCGGCCGGTGGCCCTGACCGCCTCGACGACCGCCTCGTCCTCCCAGGCGTTCATCGAGGTGCGGTCGAGGACCTCGGCCTTCGGGAAGACGGCGGCCAGCTGCGGCAGCAGCGGGCCGGAGAAGGACTCGGCGGCGACGGTGGTCAGCACGGCCGGGACGTCGAAGGCCCGGGCGGCCTTGGCGAGGCCGACGGTGGCGTTGATGATCGCGGTGCGGTCGCCGCTGCCGGTGCCGAAGAACATCTGCGGCTGGTGGTCCACGAACAGCACCACGGCGTTGTCGGGGGTCAGCAGGTCGGGGCTGGGAGTCGCGCTGACCTGGGTGAGGTCGACCATGAGGGGTTCCTTTCGGGACTTCCGGTGGATCCGCCGCGGGGCGTTCCGCGGCGGGAGTCGGGTGGGCGGTCCGGACCGGACCGGCCGGTGGTCCGAGGGTCCGACCGGCGGGTGGTCCGGGGGCCGGTCGGGCGGAGGGCCGGGTGCGCCCGGGCGCCGGGCGGACCGCGTCCTCAGAGGAGGAAGCAGGGGTCGAACGGCCGGGCCTGCTCGGTCGCCAGGCCGCGCCCCGCGCGCCAGTCGCGCTGCAGCTCCGACTCGGCGACGACCTCGCCGAGCAGCTCGGCCTGGCGGGCGCCCCGGCTGCCGGGGCTCCGGTGGTTCTGGTAGCCGCCGAAGCGGGCGACCGGGCTCCATTCCGGGGTGATCGCCGGGAGTTCCTCGTCCATGCCCTCGTAGTCCGCGGCGGCGTGGACGATCCGGCCGCCGACCACGGTCAGCAGGGACTCGATGTGCGGGATCTCGTGCTCGGGCACCGTGAAGAAGTCGTCGGACAGGACCGCGAGGTCGCCGTAACAGCCGGGCCGCAGCACGCCCTTGACGTCCTGCTCGCCGGTGAGCGCGGCGCCCGCCGTGGTGTACATCGCGAGGGCGGTCGCGCGGTCGACCCGGTTCTGCGGCGGCCGGATCGCCAGGCCGCCGACCGTGCGGCCGGAGACCAGCCAGTGCAGGGCGACCCAGGGGTTGTACGAGGACACCCGGGTGGCGTCGGTGCCGGCGGCGACGGTCAGCCCGCGGTCCAGCATCGCGCGGATCGGCGGGGCCTCGGCGGCGGCGCCGACGCCGTACCGCCGGGTGAACACCTCGCCCTGGAAGGAGAGCCGGTTCTGCACGGCGAGCGAGCCGCCGAGCGCCGCGATCCGGTCCAGGCTGTCCCGGGAGACGGTCTCCGCGTGGTCGAAGAGCCACCGGTTCCCGGCGGGGAAGAGTCCCTCGGCGGCGAGCTTCTCGAACACCGCCAGGTCCCGGCGGATCGTCTCGTCGTACGTCGCGTGCAGCCGGAAGCCCCAGCCGTGCTCCGTGAGCATGCGGACGGCCTTCTCGAACTCGCCCTCGAAGCCGTCGAGTTCGGGGCGGGGTTCGGCGAAGTTCTCGAAGTCGGCGGCGGCCCAGGTGAGGTTCTCGCCGGCGCCGTTCAGCCGCAGCCACTCGTCACCGTCGCCGGGGCGGACCGTCTCGATCCAGCGGGTGAGGTCGTCCAGCTCCTGCCCCGGGGTCTGCGGGAAGAGGTGGTAGGCGATGCGCAGGGAGAGCAGGCCCTCCCGGGCGAGTTCGGTGACCGTGGCGTAGTTCTCCGGGAAGTTCTGGAAACCGCCGGCGGCGTCGATCGCCGAGGTCAGCCCGAAGCGGTTCAGCTCGCGCAGGAAGTGCCGGGTGGACGCCTTGCGCTCCTCGGGCGCCAGGGCGGGTGCCTTGGCGAGGGTGGAGTAGAGGATCAGCGCGGCGGGCGCGGCCAGCAGCATGCCGGTGGGCTCGCCGCCGCGGCCGCGGACGATCCGGCCGCCCTTCGGGTCGGGGGTGTCCCGGGTGAAGCCGGCGGCCTGCAGCGCCGCGCGGTTGAGGATCGCCGACTGGTAGAGGTGGAGGACGAACACCGGGGTGTCCGGCGCGGCCTCGTTCAGCTCGGCTGGCGTCGGCAGCCGCCGCTCGGCGAACTGCTCCGCCGACCAGCCGCCGACGACCCGCACCCACTGCCCGGCGGGCGTGCGGGCGGCCTGCTCCCGCAGCATCGCCAGGCCCTGGCGCAGCGAGGTCACGCCGTCCCAGCGCAGTTCCAGGACGTAGTTGAGGCCGCCCCGGATCACGTGCAGGTGCGAGTCGTTGAGGCCGGGCACGACCCGCCGGCCGAGGGCGTCCACCACGGTGGTGGCGGGCCCGATGAGCGGGGCGACGTCCGCGTCGTCCCCGACGGCCGTGATCAGGCCGTCGCGGACGGCGAGGGCGCCGGCCGAGGGGCGGCGGGCGTCCCCGGTGTGGATCTTCGCGTTGCGGACGACGACGTCGGCCGCGTTCTCGACGGCGTGGGGGACCAGCCCGCCGACCGGCATTGCAGGCACCTGTCCAGCCTCCTGTGACGGTTCGGACCACCGCCCCGGTGCGGGCGGTGGAGGGGCGTCCGGGCGGGCCGGCGGTCACGGGACCGGCTCCGCGCCGAACGCCTGATGGAACGTTAAGTCGCCGGTGGGGAAGGGATTTTGCGCTGAGCGCACACCCTTCGGTCCGGGGGCGCACCCGCCGTCCGGAGCGCGGTCGCGGACGACGGAAGAGCCCCGGGCCCTCCCCCGTCCGGAGGGACGGGAGAGGGCCCGGGGCTCGGCCCTGTGCCGGGCGCGGGGCGGACGGGCCGCCCGGGGGTCACTTCGCGAGGAAGGCCAGCAGCGCCTCGTTGACCTCCTCGGCGTGGGTCCACAGCAGGCCGTGCGGCGCGCCCTCGATCTCCACGTACTCGGCGGAGGGCAGCGCCCGGTGGAACGGCCGCGCGGTGTTCTCGACCGGCAGGATGCGGTCACCGGTGCCGTGCAGGATCAGCGCCGGCACGTCGATGCGGGGCAGGTCGGCGCGGAAGTCGGTGTACCAGGTGGCCGGCGCGGCCGAGGCCGCGAAGAAGCCGCCGCCGGCCGCGGTGTTCCAGCTGTTGCGGACGGCCTCCTCGCTGATCCGGGAGCCGAGGTTCTCGTCCAGGTTGTAGAAGTCCTGGAAGAAGTCGCGGTAGTAGGCGTAGCGGTCGGCCTTCACCGCGGCGACGATGCCGTCGAAGAACTCCTTCGGGGCGACGCCGTCCGGGTTGTCGTCGGTCTTCAGCAGGCAGGGCTCCAGGGAGGCCAGGAAGGCGACCTTGGCGACGCGGGCCGAGCCGTGGGCGGACACGTACCGGGCGACCTCGCCGGTGCCCATCGAGAAGCCGACCAGCACGGCGTCCCGGACGTCCAGGGTCTCCAGCACGGTGTTCAGGTCGGCGGCGAAGGTGTCGTAGTCGTAGCCGGTGGTGGGCTGCGACGACCGGCCGAAGCCGCGGCGGTCGTAGGTGATCACCCGGTAGCCGGCGTCGAGCAGCGCGGCGCTCTGCCGCTCCCAGGAGTGCCCGTCCAGCGGGAACCCGTGGATCAGCACGACCGGCTGACCGGTGCCGTGGTCCTCGTAGTAGAGGTCGATGGGGGTGGTGTTCTCCTGGCCGACGGTGATGAACGGCATGGGCTGTCGTCTCTTCTCTGTGATCCGCTGTGGTGGGGGGGGGGGCGGGGGGCCCGGGGGGGCCCCCGCCGCCCGGGGGGGCGGGGGGGGGGGGGGGGGGCGCGGCGGTGTAACAAAACAAAAGCACAGGAGCCGGCGAGACTTGT
>NZ_JBHWBZ010000067.1:27715-50694 GCF_042735475.1 Kitasatospora sp. NPDC059577
GCGCTCGAGCGCGCACCTCCCTGCATTCCTCGGCTCTAGTGTGCCGCCCCCGGCGACCCCGCTGCGCGCGCCCCCCCCCCCCCCCCCCACACGCTAGGTCCGGCCGTATGCGGACGGTGTCCGCTGCGGGTACCGGGTGTCGTCCGAGAGCGCCCGACCGTCCGTCGGCGGCCCGGTGGCCCGGCGGCCCGGCGGCGGAGCGCCGGTCGGACCGGGCGCCGCCGAGGCGGGTGGCCGGGCCCCGGGCGGGAGTTCGGCGAGGGCGGCCCGGTGGTCGTGCGCGGGGCAGCGCCTCGACGAGGGGCTCCCCGGGTGCCGGTTAGCTGCACCGGATGCGAGTGACAGGGAGGTCGCGGGGAGGTCCGGTGACCGGTCGGACGGGGCCGCAGCGGGCGAACGGCCCGTCTGTATCATTCGTTCGCACGCAGCGGCAGGGGGCAGGGGCGACGTGGACGTGGTGGGGCCGAACGGGCCGGCGCGGGTGGGTCCGTTCCGGGTGGTGGCGGTGCTCGGGCAGGGCGGGATGGGCCGGGTGGTGCTGGGGGTGTCGCCGGACGGGCGGCCCGCGGCGGTCAAGCTGGTGCACGCCGAACTCGCCGAGGACGACGGGTTCCGGATCCGCTTCCGGCGTGAGGTGGAGGCCTCGCGGCGGGTCTCGGGCGGGTACACGGCGGCGGTGATCGCGGCCGATCCGGAGGCCGAAACCCCGTGGCTGGCCTCGCAGTTCGTGCCGGGACCGGCGCTGAACGAGGCGCTCGGGGCGGTCGGCACGCTGCCGGAGGAGTCGGTGCGGCGGCTGGCGGCCGGGCTGGCCCTGGCGCTGGTCGACGTGCACCGGGCCGGGCTGATCCACCGGGACCTCAAACCCTCCAACGTGCTGCTCACCGAGGACGGCGTGCGCGTCATCGACTTCGGGATCGCGCGGGCGGCCGAGGGCCAGGACACCAAGCTGACCCGGACCGGCGCGATGATCGGCTCGCCCGGCTACATGTCGCCCGAGCAGGTCGAGGGGCGGGAGTCGACCCCCGCCAGCGACGTGTTCTCGCTCGGCGCGACCCTGGCCGTGGCCTGCACCGGGAGGCCGGCGTTCCCGGGGGAGTCGCTGCCGCGGATCCTCTTCAACGTGCTGCACGCGGAGCCCGACCTGACCGGGGTGCCCGAGCGGCTGCGGCCGCTGCTGGCCGCGTGCCTGGCCAAGGACCCGGCCGCGCGGCCGACCCCGCAGGACGTGCTGGCGGCGGTCGGGCGGGTCGCGCCGGCGGCCCGGCCGTGGCCGGAGGCGGTGCACGGGCTGCTGGCGGCGCAGGGGGCGGGGATCGCGCGGCTGCTGGCGGCGGCCGAACCGGCGGCCGAACCGTCGGCCGGCGCCGCCGGGGCGGCGGTGGCGAGCCCGGCGGCCGGTCCGGTGGCCGGTCCGGTGGCCGCCGCGACCACGGTGGCGGCCGTCCCGGCCCCCGCGCCGTCCGCCCTCGCCCCGACCGAACCGCAGGCGCCCCCCGCCCGGCGCCGCCGGGGGGTGCGGATCGCGCTGGTGGCGGGCGCGTTCGTGCTGGCGCTCGCCGGCGTGGCGGGCGGGTTGGTCGCCACGGGCGTCGTCGACCTCGACCCGGAGCCGGTCCCCACCCCGGGCAACGTCCCGCTCTCGCAGGTCGGGGACGCGTACGCGGCGGTGGTACCGAGCTGCCTCGACGCCGCCAAGGTGACGGTGTCCGCCGACTTCGGGCCCCCGGGCGGCAACCCCGGCACCTTCGAGGCGCCGGACGAGAACGGGAAGCACCCGGAGAAGCTGTGCGACTGGCAGACGCGTTCCGGCGACCAGATCCAGATCGTCTGGGACGTCTTCCCGACCGTCCCCGGAGGGAAGACCGGCGCCGAACGGGCGAAGCAGCACTACGAGGCCCTCTACATGGGCGGCCGGACGCGTGACACCGGCGTCACCTTCGCCGAAGAGGCCTTCTGGCTGCCGAAGGACCACCTGGACGAGGACAACTGCGTGCTCTACGTCCGCGACGTGAACCTGTACGTGTTCGTCGCGGTGAAGGGCGCCGGCTATCCGCGCGGGCGGTGCGAGGAGATGACCAAGTCCGTCGCCGCCGGCGCCGTGAAGGTCGCGAAGGACGTGTCCGCCCACGGTTCGGTCGGGCCCGATCCCACCCCCACGCCGAAGGTGGTGCGGTGACGGGCACGACGATGCGGCCGCGCCGCGCGTCCGACCCGGCCGAGGTCGGGCCGTACCGGGTCCTCGCCGAACTGGGACGCGGCGGGATGGGCCGGGTGCTGCTGGGCGCCGCCCCCGACGGGCGGCTGGTGGCGGTCAAGCAGGTGCACGACCGGTTCGCCGCCGACGAGGGCTTCCGGGCCAGGTTCCGGCGGGAGGCCGGTGCCTCGCGCCGGGTGTCCGGGGCGTACACCGCGGCCGTGATGGACGCCGACGTCGACGCGCCGACGCCCTGGCTCGCCTCGGTGTTCGTGGTCGGGCCCTCGCTCGGCGCCGCCGTCGAGGCCGGTGGCCCGCTGCCCCAGGACGCGGTGCACCGGCTCGCCGTCGGACTGGCCACGGCGCTGGTGGAGATCCACCGGGCCGGGCTGATCCACCGCGACCTCAAGCCGGAGAACGTGCTGCTCACCGACGACGGCGTGCGCGTCATCGACTTCGGGATCGCCCGGGCGGCCGAGGAGGACGCCGAACTCACCCACACCGGCGGCGTGATCGGCTCGCCCGCGTACATGGCGCCCGAACAGGCCGAGGGCCGGGCGCTCACCCCGGCGGCCGACGTGTTCGCGCTCGGCTCGGTGCTGGCCCTCGCCCTGACCGGCCGCAGCCCCTTCGCCGGGGCCTCCACCCTGCAGACCCTCTACAACGTCGTGCACACCGAGCCGGACCTCGCCGCCGTCCCGGCCGCCGTCGGGCCGCTGCTCGCCGCCTGCCTGGCCAAGGACCCGGCCACCCGCCCCACCCCGGCCCGGCTGCTCGAACTGCTCGGACCGGTCGCCCCCGCCGCCCGGCCGTGGCCACCCGCGGTGCACACCCTGATCGCCGCGCAGCAGACGGCCGTGGACGGGCTCCTCACGGACCTGCCGGGCGCCGCACCGACGCGACCGCGGCGGGACGAGCCGACCTCGTACCACCTGGCGGTGCCCGGGCGGACCGCCCTGGCCACGGCGGTGGACACCGGGCCCGGAGCCGACGCGCCCGCCGCCGTCGACGGCACCCCGCGCAGGCGGTCGCGCCGCACCGCCGTCGCCCTGGCGACCGCCGGGGCCGTCGCCGCGGCCGGCCTCGGCGCGTACCTGTGGCTCCGCGACCCGAACGGCCCTGCCGTCCCCGACAAGTACCTGAAGGCGCCGGTCTGCGCGGAGGCCGCCGGGCGGCTCCCGCTCCCGGCCGCCGAGCGCAAGCAGGACGACGACCACTACTCCGAGCAGTCGTCCAACGCCGAGACCCGGTGCTACTGGTACGGCTCGTCGGTCGTCTCCGGCACCCGCTCCTGGGACCAGGACCCGTCCGCGATCGTCCGCTGGACGCTCCGCCGCAGCGCCGGGACCAGCGACAACGCGACACAGGTCCAGCGTGCGGACTTCGGGCGCTCGGCCGGCGGCAAGCGGAGCGCGAGCGGCCTCGGCATCGGCGAGCAGGCGTACTGGGACTCGCCGGGCAGGGGGGCGAACTGCTCCCTGGCCGTCCGCGACGGCAACCTGGTGCTCTCGGTCGACCTCGGCGGCACGGGCCACCCGGCGAGCGGCTGCGAGGCGGAGGCCGCGACGCTCGCCCGCGCGGCGCTCGCGGCGATGCCGCGCTGAGGCGCCGGTCTGCACGGCGCGGGCCCACTGCGGGCCGAGGCGGCGGGACGGTGCCGGACGCGAGCCGCGGCACCCCCGTCGCCGCGGCTGCGGTTCGGCCCGGGAGGACGGCGAACGGTGTCCGGACGGCACCGCCCGCCGTCCCGCCGGGTCAGTTCGTCACGGTGACGCAGCTTCCGGTGTACACACCGCCGTTGGCGTTGCTGTAGCCGCACCACCAGCCGCCCGCGACGTAGGCGTAGGGCTTGTAGCTCACGGTGTACGTGCCCGCGCCCGCGGCGAAGCTCGCGCGCGCCACGATGCCGCCCGACGGGTTCTTGATCTGCATGTCGGCCCAGGCGTCGGACCCGTAGGTCGTGGTGTTGTACATGCTGCTGACGTAGTAGCCGCTGCCGTTGACGGAGAAGCAGACCCTCGGGTTGGCGCCGCTGCAGTAGCTGCCGCTGTCGGGCCGGAAGACGCCGCCGGCGACGGACGCGTCGTCCAACCGGGAGACGGTGAGCACCCCGTCGGCGGTCCTGACCTCCTTGACCACGACGGCGCCGGGCGGGGCCGACGCCGCGCCGCTCGGCGCAGCGGCCGGTGCGGTGCCCGGCGTGGCCGCCGCGGCGCCGACCGTCCCGGCCGTGCCGAGCGCGGCGAGGGCGACGGCGACCACGGCCGTCCTGGTCAGAGCCCTGGTCGGGCGCGAAGCGATCGTGCGGACGTTCATGTCTTCCTCCTCGGGTGGGCCGGTCGTGCGCCTCATCGTTGCTGACGGTCGGTCAGATCGACCACGACGTTGACCTGACGTTGACCTGACACTTGGGCCCGCTCCCGCTACGCTCGTTCGCGGTCCGCCCCGGAGGCGCGGGGCGGGGCCGGCCGCACGCTCGGCCGGGCGACCCTGGGGGATGGGTGGGGGGCTGCTGTGTTCTCCGGACTGTTGCGGGAGCGACGCCTGTCGGCGGGGTGGAGCCAGGACGAACTCGCCGAGCGCTCGGGGGTGTCGGCCCGGTCGATCAGTGCGCTGGAGGCGGGCGGGCGGCGGCCGCGGATGTCCTCGGTGGTCCGGCTCGCCGAGGCCCTGGGCGTCGATCCGGACACCCGGGCCCGGTGGCTGGCGGCGGCCCGCGACGTGGGCGCCGAGGAGCCGGCCGGACCGGACGCCCCGGCGGCCGCCCGGCCGCCCGCACCCGACGCGGTGGCCGTCCCGCCGTTCCCGCACCCGCCGGCCGGGCCGGCCGTGCCGCAGCAACTCCCCATGGCCATCCGTCACTTCACCGGCCGCTCCGACGAACTCCGCGAACTCGACGCACTGCTGGGCGACCGGATCCCCGGCTGCGGCGCGGTGGTGATCTCGGCGATTGCCGGCACCGCGGGCGTGGGCAAGACCACGCTCGCCGTGCACTTCGCCCACCGGGTGGCCGACCGCTTCCCCGACGGGCAGCTCTTCGCCAACCTGCGCGGCTTCGACCCGGCCCGGGCCCCGACGGACCCGGCCGACGTGGCGCGCGGCTTCCTGGACGCGCTCGGCGTCCCGGCCCCGCGCATCCCCACCGACCCCGACGGGCAGCTGGCGCTCCTGCGCAGTCGGCTGGCCGGCACCCGGACGCTGATCGTCCTCGACAACGCCCGCGAGGCGGAGCAGGTCCGTCCGCTGCTGCCCGGCTCGGACACCTGCCTGGTCATGGTCACCAGCCGGAACCGGATGCCCGGACTGGTCGCGCTGGAGGGCGCCGTCCCGCTCGCCCTCGACGTGCTCTCCCGCGCCGAGGCGCGCGAACTGCTCGCCCGCCGCCTCGGCCCCGGGCCCGTCGAGGAGCAGCCCGAGGGGACCGACGAACTGATCGAGCTGTGCGCCCGCCTGCCGCTCGCCCTGAACATCGCCGCCGCGCGCGCGGCCGAGCACCCCGGCACCCCGCTCGGCGTCTGGGCGCGCGAACTGCGTGACTCCCGCGCCCGCCTGGACCTGCTGTCGGCCGGCGACGGCCACGCCGACGTGCGGCTCGTGTTCTCCTGGTCCTACCGCGCCCTGAAGCCGCAGGCCGCCCGCCTGTTCCGGCTGCTCGGCCTGCACCCCGGGCCGTCCATCGGGGTCGCCGCGGCCGCGAGCCTCGCGGGACTGCCGCCGTCCCGGACCCGCCGGCTGCTGGACGACCTGCACCGCGCCCACCTGATTGCCGAGCCGGACCGCGGCCGCTACACCCTGCACGACCTGCTGCGCGCCTACGCCGCCGAACGGGCGGCCGCCGACGAGCCCCCGCGGGAGCGGGCCGGGGCGACCCTGCGGATGCTCGACCACTACCTCCACACCGCGCACCGGGCCGGCTGCCTGGCCTACGCCGACGACGCGTCCTGGCAGCCGCTGCCGCTCGGTGAGCCGGCCGCCGGGGCGCAGGCCGAGGCCCTCGCCGACCGGGGGCAGGCCCTCGCCTGGTACCGCGGGGAGCAGGCGGTGCTCGAACGGGTCGTCGACCTGGCCCACCGGGCGGGGCTCGACGCGCACGCCTGGCGACTCGTCGGCGTACAGGTATCCTTCCTGCTCAAGTCGGGGCTGTGGGCGCAGTGGCAGCGGGCCGGCGAGACCGCGCTCGCCGCCGCCGAACGGTCCGGGGACCTCCGCGGCCGGGCCCACGCGCACCGCTGGCTCGGCCAGGTCCACCGCTCCCAGGGCCGCCAGCCCCGGGCCCGGCACGAACTGGGCCTGGCCCTCGACCTGTTCGACGCGCTCGGTGACCGGCCGGGCGAGGGCAGGACCCGGCTCGACCTCGCGCTCGCCCGGGGCGAGGAGCACGACGACGCGGAGGCGGTGTCGGAGTCCCGGCGGGCGCTGGAACTGTTCCGGGAGATCGGCGACCGCAACGGGCAGGCCCTCGCGCTCAACAGCATCGGCTGGTACCTGACGCACCGGGGCGAGCCGCGCGCCGGGCTCGTGCACTGCCGGCAGGGACTGGACCTGGCCCGCGCCACCGGAAACCTCCCCGCCCAGTCGTCCATCCAGGACAGCATCGGCTACATCCACCACCAGCTCGGCGAGTACGGGGACGCCCTCCCCGCCTACCACGAGTCCCTGCGCCTGCGGCAGGAGGTCGGCGACTACTTCCTCCAGGCCGACATCCACACCCACATCGGCGACACCCACCTCGCCCTCGGTGACACGGCGGCGGCTTCGGCCGCCTGGACGAGGAGCCTGGCCATCCTCGAACACCTCCGGCACCGCGACGCCGACGCCGTCCGGGCCCGGCTGGACGCCCTCGGCGCCGGCGAGCACTGACGCCGGGCCCCGGAGCACGGACCGCCCGGCCGGTCCGGGCTGAACCGGCCGGGGAGGTCCGCCCGTACCTCCCTGGAGGAGTGAAGTCGAACACAGGGGACGCATGGTGGGCGAGGAACAGCGCGGCGGGTCGGGGCGGAGGCCGGCCGGCATCCGACTCCCTTCGGTGAACTGGGCGTTGGCTGCCGAGGAGGCCCCGACAACCGCGCCGGAGTCGGGGGCCGCGCCGGAGTCGGGGGCCGCGCCGAAGTCGGGGACCGCCCCGGAGGCGGGGGAGGCGGCTGCGGGCGCACCGACCGTCGTGTTGCCCGCGCGGGGCGGGGCCGGGCCGAGGTCCGCCTCCGGGTCCGGGGCCGTGTCCGGGACCCTTGGCGCGCCCGAGGCGGAGCCGAAGGCCGAAGCAGGGGGCCGGGCCGCCGCCGCTCCGGGGGTGTCGGCCGCCGGGACGCCCCGGACCTCGGCCGCCGCATCCGCCGCATCCGGCGCATCTTCCGAGGAGGCCGGTGCGGACCCCGGTGCCCGTCCCAGCCGGGTCTCCCGGCCGATGATCGCGGCCGCCGTCGCCGTCGGCCTGGTGCTGATCGGCACCTCGGTGGTGGTGACCCGGCTCGGCGGCAACGGTCCCGGGCACGGGCCCGGCCGGGCCGACGCGCCGCCCGGGTACGGGCAGGGCGGCGGGGACGGCGGCAGCGGCTTCGTCCCCGGGTACGACGAGCACGGCGGCACCAGCGGCGGCGGCCCCGCCCCGGACGGTCAGCCAGGGGCGGTCGTCCCGCCGGTGGACGCCGGTTCGGCCTCGCCGACCCAGGCGCCGAACGGCGCCGGCGGGGGCGGCGGCTCCAACGCCGCCACCCAGCCCGGCGGCGCGGCCAACCCGCAGACGGGAGGCGGGAGTTCCGCGGGCGGGACCGGCCAGGCCCCGGGCGGTCCGGGGGGTGCCGCCCCGGGCGGCGGCGCCGCCGGGGGGGGCCCGCCCGGCCCCCCCCCCCCCCCGCCGCCCCCGCCCCCCCCCACCCAGCCGGTCCCGCCGCCGGCCGGGTCCCCGACGTCGGCGCCGCCGGCCGCCAAGCAGCCCGCGCCGGTCACCGCGATCGCCGGACCGTACTGCGGCGGGTACCGCACCGTCGGCTGGTACGACGACGGTGACAAGGGCTGGCGCAACAACTCCGGCGGCTACACCGGCGACGGCTGCAACGGCACGTACGCCTCGATGCCGATGTCCGGTGACGCGAACGACGACAAGAGCAACTCGGTGGTCTGGACCTTCACCCTGGACAAGGTCACCAGCTGCACCCTGGCCGTCTACATCCCGGCCAGCGGCAACGTGAAGCAGGTGGGCGGCAACCCGAGCTACTACACGGTGCAGAGCGGCGGCGGCCAGGTCGGCTCGTTCTCCATCAACCAGACCGCCAGTCTCGGCAGTTGGGTGACCAAGGGGCCGTTCCCCTACCGCGGCCCGATCGCCCTCACCCTGCACAGCCGCGGCGTCGACTGGACCAGCGGGGCCAAGGGGGCCCACCACGCCGCCAGTGCGGTCCGCGCGACCTGCACGCCCTGACCCGGGCGCCAGGGCGACGACCCGGCCGACGGTCCGGGGGGGCGCGCGCGGGGGGGGGGGGGGGGCGGTTAAACAAACACCCACCCCCCGCCCCCCCCCCCTCGCGCGGGGGGGGGGGGGGGGGTGTGGGTGGGGCCCCCCCCCCCCCCGGGGGGGGGGGCCGCGCGCGCCCCCCCCCCCCCGCGCGGCCCGCGCCCCCCCCCCGCCCCCGGGCGCGGGCCCCCCCCCCCCCCGGCCGGGTCACCGGTGACGAACCACCACGCCCCATGACGAAGGGAACCCCAGGCATGTCGCGCCCGGTGCTGACGGTCTGCGCGGAGCAGCGGGAGCCCGGCTCCTACCGCACGATCGGCGAAGCCCTCCAGGCCGCCGGCAGCGGCGCGGTGATCTCGGTCCGCCCCGGCCGGTACGACGAGAACCTGGTGCTCACCAAGGAGGTCAGCATCGCCGCCGAGGACGCCCGGGGCAGCGTGCGGATCAGCCCGCGGCGCGGCTCGGTCGTCCAGGTCCTCGCCGAAACCGTCCGGCTGACCGGCTTGGTGCTGCTGGGGCAGGACGACCAGCTGCCCGCCGTGGACGTCCCGCGCGGCCGGCTCGCCCTGCGGGACTGCGAGGTCGTCGGCAACGCGTGGACCGCCGTGCTCGCCCGCCGGCAGGGCGAACTCGCCATGCACGGCTGCCGGGTGGTCAACCCGGCCGGTGCCGGACTGGTCGACACCTCCACCGGGGCCGGCCTCGTCGAGGACAGCCTCATCGAACACCTGGGCACCTCCGCCGTGGTGATCGGCGAGCGGGCGGCCCCGACCGTACGGCGCTGCGTGCTGCGCGACGCCCGGGGCAACGGGGTGTGCGCCAACGGGGAATCGGGCGGCGTGGTCGAGGACTGCGAGATCTCCGCCACCGACCAGCCCGCCGTGGCCCTGGAGGAGCGCAGCGGCCTGCGCCTGCTGCGCACCGAGATCCGCGACAGCGCGCTGGGCGTGTTCGTCGGCTCCGCCGCCCGGGTCGTGCTGGAGGACTGCACCGTGACCGCCGTCCGCGGCCACGGCTACCTGCTCACCGACGGCACCGACCCGCTGCTGCGCCGCTGCCGCGCCGTGCGCCCCCACGGCCACGGCCTGCACATCACGGGCGGGTCCCGGGGCACCTTCGAGGACTGCGAGGTCACCGCCCCCGCCCGGGCCGGCATCCACGTCGGCGGGTCGGCCCGCCCCGTCCTGATCCGGGCGGCGGTGCACGACGCCGAGACCGACGGCGTCGAACTCACCGGCGGCAGCGCTGCCGACTTCGACCGGCTGGAGGTCCGCTCCGCGGCGGGCACCGGCATCGTGGTGCGCGCGGGCGCCGACCCGCTGCTGCGCCGGACCACCGTCACCGCCGCCGGCGGCCACGGGATCGAGGTGCTGCGCGGCGGGCGCGGCCGGGTCGAGGACACCACCGTGCTCCGCTCCGGCATGCACGGCGTGCGGATCGCCGACGGCGCCCGCACCCACGTCCGCGGCAGCGAGGTGCGCGACGGCAGGTCCTGCGGCATCTCGGTCGGCACCGGGGGCACCGCCGTCCTGCACGAGGTCGACGCCACCGGCAACGCCTTCGACGGCGCGAGCGTCGAACGCGGCGGCGAACTGACCGCCACCCGCTCCCGGCTGCGGACCAACCGCCGCCACGGACTCCACCTGATGGCCGGCTCCCGCGCCACCCTGACCGCCTGCCGGCTCACCGACAACACCGCGGACGGGCTGCGCTCCGAGTCCGCGGAGCCCGTCCGGCTCACCGACTGCCTGGCCACCGGCAACCGGGGCGCGGGACTGCGGCAGACCGAGCCGACCGACCGGCTCGCGGTCGAGAACCTCGACAGCGGACACAACCGGTCGCCGGACGCCCACGGTCCGACGCCGGCCGCCGCCACCGAGCCCGGGACGGCCGCCACCGCCACCGACGGGTCCGCGCCCGCCGACGGGAGACCCCGGGGCCACGCCGCCGGTACCGGCCCGTCGGGTCCGCACGGGCCGCAGGCCCTGCTGGAGGCCCTGGTCGGGCTGGAGGGCGTCAAGGAGCAGGTCGCCACCCTGGTCAACCTCACCAAGCTGACCCGGCGCCGGGAACGGGCCGGTCTGCCCGCCGTGCCGATGAGCCGGCACCTGGTCTTCACCGGGCCGCCCGGCACCGGCAAGACCACCGTCGCCCGGCTCTACGGTGCCATCCTGGCCGAACTCGGCGTGCTGCGCAGCGGCCACCTGGTCGAGGTCGCCCGCGCCGACCTGGTCGCCCCGGTCATCGGCGGGACCACCCTGAAGACCACCGAGGCGGTCAGGAAGGCCCGCGGCGGTGTGCTCCTCGTCGACGAGGCGTACGCGCTGTCCGCCGACTCCGCCGACTCCGGCGGCACCGGGCCGGACGTCGGCCGCGAGGCGATCGACACCCTGGTGAGGCTGATGGAGGACCACCGGGACGACCTCGTGGTCGTCGTCGCCGGGGACGAGGCCGGGATGCGCGCGTTCCTCGCCGCCAACCCGGGCCTGGCCTCCCGGTTCAGCCGGACCGTCGAGTTCGCCGACTACGCCGTGGACGAGCTGGTCACGATCGTCGACCGTACGGCCGACGGACACGGCTACGAACTCGCCGACGGCACCCGCGAGGCGCTGGCCGCGCTGTTCGAACGGATGCCCAGGGGTGCCGACTTCGGCAACGGCCGGGCCGCCCGTACGGTCTTCGAGGACGTGGTCGACCGGCAGGCCTCCCGGCTCGCCGGGCTGGACCGGTTCGACGACGCGGCACTCACCCGGCTGCTGCCGGCCGATGTCGGCGAGCAGGCCGCCCCGGCCGTCGGCGCCACGGCGGGGGAGGCCGGTCCGCTGGCACAGCTGCGCTCGATGGTCGGCCTCGCCGCGGTGAAGGACCAGGTCGAGAACCTGGTCGACCTGCTCACCCAGGTACGCCGCCGGGAGGAGGCCGGACTGCCCACTCCGAGGATCAGCCACCACCTGGTCTTCGCCGGGCCCCCCGGCACCGGCAAGACCACCGTCGCCCGGCTGTACGGACGGCTGCTCGCCGAACTGGGCGTGCTGCCCGGCGGCCGGGTCGTCGAGGTCACCCGCGCCGACCTGGTCGGCCGCTACATCGGCCACACCGCCCAGCTCACCCGCGACGCCTTCGAACGCGCCCGCGGCGGCGTGCTGTTCATCGACGAGGCCTACACCCTCACCCCGCGCGGCGGCGACTTCGGCGGCGACTTCGGGCAGGAGGCCGTCGACACCCTGATGAAGCTCATGGAGGACCACCGCGACGAGGTCGTGGTGATCGTCGCCGGCTACCAGGAGGAGATGCGGGGCTTCCTCGCCTCCAACCCGGGCCTGGCCTCCCGCTTCTCCCGGCAGATCGCCTTCGACCACTACAGCGCCGACGAACTCGTCACCATCGTGCGGCTGCAGGCCGAACAGGCCGGCTACGTCTGCGCCCCCGGGACCCTCGCCGCCCTGGCACAGCTGTGCGAAGCCGTCCCGCGCGACCGCACCTTCGGCAACGGCCGCTTCGCCCGCCGGACCCTGGAAGCGATGATCACCCGGCAGGCCGGCCGCCTCGCCCGCCTCGACGGCGTGGACCCGGTCGCGCTGGGCCTGCTGCTGCCGCAGGACGTCCCGGCCGGACGGCCCGACGGCCTCGGGTGAGCGACGCGCCGTCCGTGCGGTGAATCCCCTGCGCGCGGGGCGCGACGGCGTGCGACCTGCGGTGGGGCCGGCCGCCGGCCGTGAACTCCTGGTCCCGTCACGCCCCGGACTCCCGGTCCTGCCGCGCCCGACCGACCGGCGCCCCCGGCGCGGCGCCCCGGTCCGGACCACGGTTGACGGGCCCGCTCCGGTTCACCTGAACCGGCCCCGGTGGGAGGACCGTTGAGCGGGGCAGGGCGCGGCGCGCGCCCCCGTCGTGCCGGGAGGCCGGGCCGCTCCGTAGCCCGTCCGGTCGTTCGGCAGAAATCCTCTACCCGACCGGCTACCGCTCGGTACCGTCGTGCGGTGGCACCCGGCGCCCGCCGAGTGCCACCGAGGTCGAACGAGTGTGAGTCCCGTGATCGGGACGGGGGAGGGGCACGGGATGGATGCGGACGGTCCGGAGGCGCGCGAGCTGATCGCGGCCCTGGTGCGGGCGGGCGCACCGAGTGTGCCGGGGCCGACCGGGCTGGGTGTGCCGGAGGCACCGGCGGAGGAGGTGATCGCGGTCGCCCGGCGGCTGGCGCTGCGGGCGGTGCCGCAGGGCCGGTGGCGGCCGGGGTCGGCGCCGCCGGGCCTGCTGGGGGTGGCCTCGGCGCTGGTCGTGGACGAGCACCCGTCGGCGGCGGCGTGGTCGGCGGCGGAGCGGGAGCGGCTGGCGACCTGGGTCGCGATGCTGATCGAGCACCGGGGCGAGGACGGGGTGCAGGAACTGCTGCGGGCGCTCGCCGTCGACTAGCCCCGTCCGGCCCTGTCCGGCGTCACCGGGCCACGGGGGGTGCGGCGCGGGTTGCGGTCCGGGGGCGGGAACACACCACGGGAACGGGCCGCGGGGGTGCGGGGCGGACATCGCCGACAGTGGCTCCGGCGGCGGTCCGGGGGCTGTGAGCCGGGGCGTTGGCGGATCGTTGGTGAGGACTTGGCGGGGTCCGGCAGTCTGCTCTCACAGTCGCCGCCGGGGCCGTCCGGCCGGTGCCCAACGGTGCCCTGCCCGCGCCGTGTCCCCTGCCCGATCTGAGAGGTAGCGCGTGTCGAAGCCGTCCGCCGCCCAGCCCACGCCCGTCGCCAAGCCCTCCGGGGGCCCGTCGGACGTGGAGGGGGCCGTCACCGCCCCGGCCCGCGAGGCCCGTCCGACCCTCGACCCCGACACGCTCGCCGAGATCCACCGGCTGCACGGCGGCTACCTGCTGCGTGCGCTGCTGCGGACCACCGGCGGCGACCGCGGCAAGGCCGAGGACATCCTGCAGGAGACCCTGCTGCGCGCCTGGCAGCACCCGGAGGCCCTGAGCGCCGGGCCGGAGCAGAGCCGGCCCTGGCTGTTCACGGTCGCCCGGCGGATCGCGATCGACCACTACCGGATGGCCGCCGCCCGCGCCAAGGAGGTGATCGGCGAGCCGCTGGAGGACCGCCCGCTCGCCGAGGACCCGTACGAACAGGTCGTGGTCGCCCGGGACATCTCGCTGGCGCTGCGCCGGGTGCAGAAGCACCACCGGGAGGTGCTGGTCGAGCTGCACCTGAAGGACCGGTCGGTGCTGGAGGCCTCGGCCCGGCTGGGGGTGCCGCCGGGGACGGTCAAGTCCCGCAACTTCTACGCGATCCGGGCACTGCGTCCGGTCCTGGCGGCGGAGCACGGGTACGCCCCGACCGCGCGGTCGTGGGGGGGGGGGGGGGGGCGGGGGGGCGCGCGCGCGCCCCCCCGCCGCCCCCCCCGGGGGGGGGCGCGGGGGGGGGGGCGGGGGCCCCCCCCCCCCGGGGGGGGGGGGGGGGCGGCCGCGGAGAGCGGCGCCGCCTCGGCAGCCCGGTGACGCCCGGCCGGTGAACGGCCTGGTGACGTCCGATCGGTGAACGGCCTGGTGACGCCCGGTCGGTGAACGGCCCGGTGGTGCCCGGTCGGTGAACGGCCCGGTGACGCCCGGCCGGTGAACGGCCTGGTGACGTCCGATCGGTGAACAGCGCGGTGCCCCCCGGCCGGTGGTCGGCCCCGGGTCGGCGGCCCGGGGCCGGGGCGCAGGTCACCGACCCGGGATCACCGGACCGGTGACCGGTCCGGGGAGCGGCGGTCGAGCGACTCCTCCAGGCTCGTGGTGAACTCGCTGCGGTAGCCGGCCGACCGGTCGTGGCAGCGGAAGCGGTCGAGCGCGGTGCGCAGCCGCTCGCCGACCTCCCGCTCGCGGCCGCGGGCCAGCAGGTGGGCGGCGTAGGACTGTTCGGCGAGCGCGTGCAGGTAGAGCAGGCCGGCTTCCTCGCAGGCGGCGAGCAGCCGGTGCCAGGCGAGGTCGGCGGTCTCGTCGCGGACGGTCGGCGGGAGGGCCTGCGCCTCGGTCAGCATCGACCAGAGGTGGACCTGGGTGACCGGCGCGGGCGGCAGCAGCTCGCGGGCCTCGCGGGAGCTGAGTTGTGCGCCGTCCCGGTCGCCGGTCGCCAGGCTGACCCAGCCCTGGTGGACCTTGGCGTCGACGAGCCGGCGGCGGTTTCCCGAGGCCACGGCGAGGGAGGTGGCGGAGGCCGCCAGCCGCCCGGCCTCGGCGGGGTCGCCGAGCATCGCGGTGACCAGGGCGAGGGTGGCGAGAGCCCGGACGCGTGCGGACGCGGCCCGCGGGCCGTCGGCGGAGTCGGTGGCGGCCACCGCCCTCCGTGCCGCCTCGGCCGATTCGTGCCGCCGTTCGAGCGCGACCAGCGCCTGGGCCCGGCAGTTGTGCAGCAGGGCGATCGCCACCGGGTCGCCGCACCGTTCGGCGGCCTCCTGGCCGACGCGGGTCCGGGCGAGCCAGTCGGTGAAGCGGCTGGCGCCGTAGTAGAGCGAGCCGCTGGTCAGCGCGAGGCGCCAGGCGCGTTCGGGGTCGGTGACGGCGAGGGCGTCGACCAGTGCACGGACGGCGGGTTCCTCGGCCCGGAACCAGTCGAGCGCGGTGCGGATGTCGACGGCGGACGGGAGGGCCTGCGGCGGGTGGACGGGCGGGTCGGCGTCCTCCTGACCGGGGTCGAGGAAGGAGCCGCAGTGCTGGAGGGCGGCGAGGTAGTGGTCCGCCAGGCGCTCCCGGAGCAGCTGCCGGCGCGGTTCGGGCAGGTCGGCGAGCAGGTCCGCGCCGAACAGCCGGACCAGGTCGGTGCGGCCGTAGCGGCCGGGGGCGGTGCCGGTGAGCAGGTGGTGGGCGGCGAGTTCGCCGAGCGCCCGGTGGGCGGTGGCGGTGTCCGTGCGGAGCAGGGCCGCGGCGGCCAGGGTGTCCACCTCGCCGCCGGGGTGGACGGCCAGGGCGGTGAGCAGGTCGGCGGCGGACGGGGAGAGCCGGCGGTGCGTGAGCCGGAGTTGTGCGCCGATGCCGTGGGCGCCGTCGGCGTCCAGGACGGCCAGCCGGGTCCGTTCGTCGGCGAGTTCGTCGGCGAGTTCGGCGACCGTCCAGTCGGGCCGGGAGGCCAGGTGGGCGGCGGCGGTCCGCAGGGCGAGCGGCAGCCGGTCGCAGAGGCGGACGAGGCGGGCGGCCGCCTCGGGTTCGGCGCGGACCCGTTCGGGCGTCAGGGCGCGTTCGAGGAGCAGCAGGGCGTCCTCCTCGGGCAGCGCGGCCAGGCGCAGCAGGGCGGCCCCGTCGAGGGCGACCAGGTCCTCCAGCGGGCCCCGGCTGGTGACGACCGCGGCGCAGCCGGGCCCCTCGGGCAGCAGGTCGGCAACCTGGTCGGGGTCGGCGGCGTCGTCCAGGACCACCAGCAGCCGGCGGCCCCCGGTGCGTTCGCGGAACAGCGCGGCGCGTCCGGCGCGGTCGGCGGGGACGGCGTCGGCGGGAACGCCGAGGGCGTGCAGGAAGTCGGCGAGGACGGCGTCGGGGCGCGCCGGGCCGTCCGGGTCGAGTCCGTGCAGGTCGGCGTGGAGCCGGCCGTCGGGGAAGCGGGCGGCGGAGCGGTGTGCCCAGGCGGTGACCAGCGCGCTCTTGCCGACCCCGGCGGGGCCGACCACCAGGACCGGGCCGTCCGCGGCGCGGTCCGGGCCGCAGTCGTGGTCGAGCCGGTCGAGTTCGGCCTGCCGTCCGACGAAGTCCACCATCCGGCGGGGGAGTTGCTGGGGAACCCGGGCGCCGGACCCGGGCGCCGGGGGCACGGCGGGCAGGGCGTCAGGACGGTCGTCGGCGAGCACCTCGGCGAGGGCCGCCTGCAGCGCCGGGCCGGGCCGGATCCCCAGTTCGCGGTCCAGCCGCTGCCGGGCCCGGTGGTAGGCGGTCAGCGCGTCGGCGGGCCGGCCGGCCTGGCGCAGGCAGCGCATCAGCAGCGCCACCGGTTCCTCGCGCAGCCCGTCCGCGCGGACGTCCTGTTCCAGGACCGCGACCGCCGCCGCACCGCTGCCCTGGCGCAGCCGCAGCGAGGCCCAGCGGAGCAGGGCGGCGGTGCGGGACTGCTTCAGGTGGTCCACGGCGGCGGTGCGCAGCGGGGTGTCGGGCAGGTCGGCCAGGGCCTCGCCGCGCCACAGCCGCTGCGCCTCCTCCAGCAGCGCGATCGCCTCGGTGTCGCCACCGGGGCCGCCGGTGTCGGCGTGCTCGGCGGCCCGGGCGGTCAGCGCCTCGAAGCGCAGCGCGTCCACGTCGTCGGCCGGTCCGGTCAGCAGGTAGCCCGACGCCCGGGTGTGCAGCTCGAACGGGGTGTCGGCGAGCACCTTGCGCAGCGCGGCGACGTGTCCCTGGACCGCGGCCCGCGCGCTGGCCGGAGACCGCTCGCCCCACAGCGCCTCGCAGAACCGGTCCACGGTGACCACGCGTCCGAGCCCGAGCGCCAGCAGGGCCAGCACCGCGCGCCGCTGCGCCCCGGCCAAGGTCGCGAAGCCGTCCGCCCCGACCCGCAACTCCACCGGGCCGAGCAGCCGAATCCGCACCACGTACCCCCACGTTCGCCGCACACCACGTCCGGGGTGGCCCCCGGGGTGGAGCAGTGTAGTGCGCGGACCGCGCCGGTCCGCACCAGGTCGTCGTCCCTGCCCCCGGTGGACGCGGGAGGGGCGGGTGCCGGTTGCGTCGGCCGCCGGGGCGTTTCGGCCGCGGGCCCGTGCCGGGGCCGGAGGCCGTGGCGGCGACCGGTCCTTCGTGTCGGACCCGCCGGATACCGTGCGGCCATGGTGGAACCACGTGCGGCAGGTCCCCGCGCCCGGGCCGAGCGCCCGGTGCGGCGGGTCCCGTCCCGTCGGCCCGACGGGACGGCGGGATCGTGAACGGGCAGGTCGGGCCTATCCTCGGACGGGAGTTGACGGGCAGGGGAGGAGCGGGGCGCGTGCACATCGATCTGCTCGGGCCGGTGGTCGTACGGCGGGAGGACGGGACGGCGCTGACGCCGTCGGCCCCCAAACGACGGGCACTGCTGTGCGCGCTCGCCGCCCGGCTGAACCAGACGGTGGCCACCGAGGAACTGATCGAGCTGGTCTGGGAGGGCTCGGCGCCGCCCACCGCGCGGGCCGCCCTGCAGGGGCACGTCGCGGCGCTGCGCCACCTGCTGGACGGGCCGGGGCTGGCGCTGGACACCCGGGGCGCCGGGTACCTGCTGGCCGGCGAGCCCGACCGGGTCGACGCGCTGCGCTTCGCGCGCCTGTGCGAGGAGGCGGGGGTGCTGCTGCCCGGCCCCGCCGCCCCGGACGGCCCGGTTGCGGGGGAGCGGGCCCCGGAGGATCCGGCGCTGCCGCTGCTGCGTGCCGCGCTGGACCTGTGGCGCGGCCCGGCGCTGACCGACTGCGGCTCCGTCCTGCTGCGCGAGCGGGCGCTCCCGCACCTCACCGATCTGCGGCTGCGCGCCCTGGAGCGGCTGGCCGAGGGCCTGCTCCGGGTGGGCCGCGGCGGTGAGTCGGCCGCCGAACTGGCGGCGGCGGCCGACGCCCACCCGTCCCGGCAGACGCTGACCGCCCGGCTGGTCGGCTGTCTGGAGCAGGCCGGGCGGCATGCGGAGGCGCGGGAGCGGTACGAGCGGGCGGTGGCCCGGCTCGCCGGCCCGCCCGGGCCCGAACTGCGCCGCGCCGGTGAGCTGTTCGGAGCCCGGCCCGCACCGCCCGACCGCCGCTTCGTCGGCCGGGGCGCCGAACTCGCCCGACTGGAGGAGGCCCTGCCCGCCGCCCGGGCGGGCCGCCCGATCCTGGTCACCGGCCCGGCCGGGGCCGGCAAGACCGCCCTGGTCCGGCACTGGGCGGCGGGGCTCGGCGCCGGGCACTTCCCGGACGGTCTGCTCCGTGCGGACCTGCGCGGCTTCGACCCGGACGGGCCGCGCGAACCCGCCGAGGTGCTCGGCGAGTTCCTCACCGCCCTCGGTGTCGCCCCGGAGGCGCTGCCCACCTCCACCGCCGAACGCTCCCGCCGCTACCGCGAACTCGTCGCCGGCCGGCGGCTGGCCGTGCTGCTGGACGACGCCGCCGGCTACGAGCAGCTCGTCCCCCTGCTGCCCGACCCTCCCACGGCCGACGACGGGCCGGCCCCCGTCACCGTCGTCACCAGCCGCAGCCGCCTGCACCACCTGCTGGTCCGCGAGGGCGGGATCCCGCTCCCGCTGGGCGCGCTGACCTTCGACGACGCCGCCGCGCTGCTCGCCCGCACCCTCGGACCGGATCGGGTCGGCGACGGCCCGGACGCCGTCGGCGAACTCGCCGAACTCGCGGAGCGCTGCGACCGCATGCCGCTCGCGCTGCGCCTGGCCGCCGCCCGGCTGGCCGCCCGACCGGACTGGTCCCCGGGCGACCTCGTCCGTGAACTCGCCGACGAGGAAACCGGGTTGGCCGCCCTCTCCGGCACCGGCACGAGCACCGCGCGCGGCCCGGTCGGCCTCACCACCGCCCTGGACCGGTCGTACCGGACGCTGGCGCCGGCCGCCGCCCGGCTGTTCACCCTGCTCGGCCTGCACCCCGGCGCGGTCATCGACACCGACACCGCCGCCGCCCTCGCCGACCTCCCGCCCGCCACCACCCGCACCCTGCTGACCGGACTGGACGCCGTCCACCTGCTGGAGGAGGCGACGCCCGGCCGCTACGCCCGGCGCGAGCTGGTGCGCCGCTACGCCGCCCGGCTGGCGGCCGACCTCAGCTGCGACGAACGGTTCGTCGCCCTCGACCGGCTGATCGCCCACTACCTGGACGTCACCGCCGACTGGACGGCCGAGGGCGCGGCCGGCGGGGGCGGCGGGCGCGCGGCGGCCTGGTTCCGCCGCGAGGAGAGCGCCCTGCGGGCCGTCGTGGTCTGCGCCGAGCAGTACGGCCGGAGCACCGGTTCCTGGCAGCTCGCCCACCGGATCGCCCTGTTCTACGAGACCACCGGCCACGACCTGGCCCACTGGCGGGCCGTCGTCGAGGCCGGGCTGAGCGCCGCGCACGCGGACGGGGACGAGGCGGCCGTCGCCCGGCTCGGCACCGACCTGGCCGTCCTGCACGTCGCCCGCGCGGCGCACCGCACCGCCGCCGAGCACCTGGACGTCGCGGTCGCCGCGGCGGACCGGGCCGGTGACGCGGTGCTGCGCCACCGGTGCCGCGGCCGGGTGGCCGCCGCGCTGCTGCGGGCCGGCCGCTACGAGCGGGCGCTGCCGATGCTCACCGAGCTGGTGGCCGCCGCCCGCGCCCCGGCCACGCTCCACCTGCTGGTCCCCTCGCTCACCGGCCTGGCCGACGCCCTGGTCCTGGCCGGTGACCCGGGTCCGGCCCTCGCCCACGCCGACGAGGCGGTCCGGGCCGCCGCCACCCGCTCCGCCGGTGGCGAGGCGGTCCTCGCCACCCACAGCCGCGCCCGCGCCCTGCACGCCCTCGGCCGCCGGGACGCCGCGCTCTCCTCGGCACGGCTCGCGGTCGCCCTCGGCCGTACCGTCGGCGACGCCGTGCTGGAGGCCCGTTCGCACGGCCTGCTCGCGGACCTGCTGTGCGAGCTGGGCCGCGGCGTGGAGGGCGCGGAGGCCCGGCGCCGTTCCGAGGCCCTGGCGGCGGGCGAGCACTGACCGGAGCGCGGCGGTGGGCGGAAACGCAGGTGATTCCGTCGGTGGTGAACCGCGACCGGCCGTCGAGCCGTTGTTCGGAGAGCGGAACCACAGGCGGAACTACCGGCAGTTCCGACGGTCGGAACCGGCTCGCCGCCGGACCGCCCGGGCCCGGACGGCACCTCTGACCTGGGACGGGACGTCGACGACCGGGAGGTGAAGGGGGGTTCCGCCGCCCGGGCATACTTCTGCCTGGCGTCGACCGCCGGCGCGAGACCAGGCAGAAATGCGGAAGTGGCAGGACCGAGTGAGTGGGGGCGGGGCATGGCGGCTGGTGGTGGCGCTGGGGCCGGTACGGACGTGGGCGGGTTCAGCCGTCTGCTCGCCGGGCACCGGGTGGCGGCCGGTCTGACCCAGGAGGAACTGGCCGCGGCCGCCGGGGTCAGTCTGCGGGCCCTCGGGGACATGGAGCGCGGCCGCACCCGGGGGCCGCAGCGGCGCACCGTACGGGCACTGGCCGCCGCCCTGGGGCTGGACGGGGAGCAGGCTGAGGCGCTGGACGGCGCCGCGCGTTCCGGGCGCCCGCGCGGCGTCCGGCCGGGCCCGGAGCGCGTCGTGGCCCAGGCCGGGCCGGGCGGGCAGGCCCGTGCGGAGCCGCCCGTCGCGGCGGGCCAGAGCGCCCTCGCGCTGCCCCGCGACATCGCCGACTTCACCGCCCGGGAGGGCGTCCTCGCCGCGCTCGTCGGGCTCGCCGCGGACGACCGGCCCGCGCACCCCCGGGTGGTGCTGGTCAGCGGTCAGCCCGGCCTCGGCAAGACGGCCTTCGCCCTGCACGCCGCGCACGCCCTGGCGCCGCGCTTCCCGGACGGCCAGCTCTCCCTCGACCTCGGAGGCATGTCGGCCCAGCCGCTGTCGCCCCGCGACGCCCTCGGCCAGGTGCTGCGCGCGCTGGGCGTCGAGGACGCCTCGGTGCCCGCGGGGACGGAGGAACGGGCCGGCCTCTACCGGGCCCTGGTGCGCGAGCGGCGGCTGGTCCTGGTGTTGGACGACGCCGCCGACGAGGGCCAGGTGCGCCCGCTGCTGCCGGGCTCCGGACCGGCCGTCACCATCGTGACCAGCCGCAACGCACTGCCCGGCCTGGAGTCGGTGCACCGGCTGAGCCTGGACCTGCTCGCCCCGGCCGAGGCGGCCGGCCTGCTGGCCCGGATCGCCGGCCGGGAGCGGATCGAGGCCGCGCCCGACGCCACCGCCGAACTGGCCGGGCTCTGCGGCTACCTGCCGCTCGCGCTGCGGATCGCCGGGCAGCGGCTGGTCGCCCGGCCGCAGCAGCCGGTCGCCCACCTGGTGCGCCAGCTCGCCGCCGAGGAGAACCGGCTGGACCTGCTGGAGACCGGTGACCTGGCGGTCCGTCCGGCCTTCGAACTGTCCTACCGGCGTCTGCCCGCCGAGTCCCGACTGGTGCTCCGGCGCTGCGCGTTGACCGCCGGACCGGACTTCACCGCGGTCGTCGCCGCCGCCTACGCGGGCCGGTCGCCGGCCCGGACCGAACTGCTGCTGGAGCAGCTGGTCGACACCGGACTGGTCCAGCCCGCCACCCCGGACCGCTACCGGCTGCACGACCTGGTGCGGCTCTACGCGGGCGAGCGGCTCGCCGTCGACGAGACGCCCGGGGAGCTGGCCGCGGCCCGGACCCGGGCCGGACGCTGGATCCTCGACCGGGCCGCCGCGTACGGGCTGCGCTTCGACCCCGAGCACGCCAGGGACGCCGGGGCGGCCGGCTCCGCCGGAGCCGCGTCGGCGCACCTCACCGAGGCGGCGCGCTGGCTGGAGTACGAGCACCCGGAGTGGCTGGCGGCCCTGCACCACGCGCAGCAGGCCGGCCGGTACCGGGAGGTGGTCGACACCGCCGAGGCCATGCACTGGTTCTCCGACCGGCTGCTGAGCTGGGGGATCTGGGCGGAGGTGTTCCAGCTCTCGGTGGACGCCGCCCGGGCGCTCGGCGACCGGCAGGCCGAGGCGGTGCACGTCAACTACCTGGCCTGGACCTACGTCACCTGTCTGCACCGCTACCAACGCGGCATCGAACTGGCCTCGGAGGGGCTGGAGCTGGCCCGGCAGCTGGGGGACAGGGAGCAGCAGGGCTGGGCGCTCACCTACCTCGCCTCCGGCCTGCGGTACCTGCGGCGCCACCGCGAGGCCATCGACGCCTTCCACCGGGCCGCGAACGCCTTCGCCGAGGTCGACAACCGCTCCGCCAGGATCGGCCGGCTGGTCACCCTGCGGGGCGCCGCCAACTGCCTGCGCGAGTCCGGCCGGGCCGAGGAGGCCGTGGACACCCGTCGGCGGGCCCTGGCGGGCGCGCTGGAGCTGGTGGAGCGCTGGTCCGCGCCGCTGATGAACCTGCTGGCGGCCATGACCGCGCACGAACTGGGCCTGGACCGGGCCGCGTTGAAGCGCTGGCCGGCCGCCGAGAAGGCCTTCCGGCAGGCCCTCGCGCACTACGAGGCGGTCGGCAGGCCGGACAGCATGACCAAGACGCTGACCGAACTCGGCACCGCGTTGATCGAACAGGGCCGTGCCGAGGAGGCCCGGGAACTGCTCACCGAGGCGCTCACCGACCTCAGCGCGAACGGCCCCCGGCCGGGGCCGCCGCGCCACTGACCCGGCGGCCCACCCCGCAGGCCCGGCAGGCGGGCCCGTCTGCCGGGCCCACCTGACGGACCCGCCCCTGCGCCCGCCCGGAGGC
>NZ_JBHWBZ010000068.1:0-17565 GCF_042735475.1 Kitasatospora sp. NPDC059577
GGCCCCCCCCCGCCGGGGGGCCCCCCGGGGGCCCGCCCCCCCCCCCGCCGTTCACGTCCGTACGGGGACGCCCCGTGGAGCCACGGGAACCGGGCCGGACGGGGGTGTGACCGGCCCGGCGCCCGCGTCCGGCGTCAGGAGTCGCGTCGAACAGCCTCGACGCGACGGCGCCGGAGCACCATGCCGGCCCAGCCGACGCCGATCGCGGCGGCACCGGCGAGCAGCAGCGGACCGGTGGCCGAGGTGCCGGCCACGGCGGCGGAGGTGGTCGGGACGATCTGGCCGGCCGGGGCGTTCGGGTCCCCGCCGTGCCCGTGGTGGGCGACCGTGGACTTCGGGGCGTCGGCGGCGATCTGGGCGTCGCTGGGAGCGGCCGGGGCCTGCGCGGCGAGCACCGGGGCGGCCGCGGCGGCCGAGCCGAAGTCGACGTCGGAGCAGCTGTAGAACGCCTCCGGGCTGTCGCTGCGCTGCCAGACCGTGTACAGCACCTGGCGGCCGGTGCGCTGCGGCAGGGTGCCGGCGTAGGTGTAGTAGCCGTTGGTGGCGGTGCGGTCGACCTGCACCTTGGCCACCGGGGTCGAGTCGAGGTCCGACCACTTCAGCGGCTTGGTGGGGTCGTAGCCCGGCTTGGTGATGTAGACGGTCTGGGTGCCGATGTGCGGCGCGGTGGTGCGGAACTGGAAGGTGAACGCGCCGGCCTTGACCGCGGTGGCGGGCCAGTCGGTGCGCGGCCAGTCCAGCGCCGCGTACTTGTCGCGGTTGGCGGAGCAGAGCTTGCCGTCCGGGATCAGCGTCTGGCTGTTCCCGGCCGCGTTGGCGATGTTGACCTCGTTCCAGTCGTACAGCGGCTGGGTGCCGCTCGCGGCGACGAGGTCCTTGCAGACCTGGGACACCGGGTGCTCGGGACCCTCCGCGTAGCACGCGGCGATCCGGCTGACGGGGTTGGTCATCGTGCCGTGGGCGCTCGCGGTGCCGGCGGTGGTCGCGGCCACCGCGAGGACCGCGGCGCCGACCACGCCGACGGACAGGGCACTTCGCTTGATGGACATGGGGTGGGTACTCCTTGACCGTCGTTCCGGGCGAGTGTGGGGGGAACGGGCACGCCTGCCCGTTCGGGGGTCGCCGGCCCGGCGCGCGACCCCCGGCCAGAGCGTAGGATTGGTCTGGACCAGATGGCAATAGCCGCGCGTGGACCACTTGTTGACGGACTGTAGGCCCCGGAGCAGCGCAAAGGCCCGACGGAAGGCTGCCGTTAGCCGTTCCATCGGGCCCCGTTAAGGCTGGGGAAAGGTCAGAAGGTCAGATCGCCGTTGATCGTCTCGGCGGTGACGACCTTGCCCGCGTTGCCGACCTGGAAGACGTTGCCGTGGACGGTCATGTCCTTGAGTTCGTTGCGGTATACGACGGGTGCCTGCTCGGACGGCTGACCGCCGAACTCATCCAGGATCGCCCGGAGTTCGGCGACCGCCTCCGGATTGCTCCGCAGCACCAGGCGCAGCCGGCGCTGCCACTGGGACGCCTGGTCCTCGCCGCTCCCCGGATCCTCGGCGATCTCGGCCTGGATCTCGTCCAGCTCCAGCGACACCTCCTCCTCCCGGTCCCGTCCGAAGAGGGCGGCGAACCGGGGCCTGGCCCGGGTCCAGGCCTCGCTGACCATCAGCCCGACCAGCGCGGTCGCGCCCCGCGTCGCAAGCTCCGTGATCTCGGCTTCCATGCTGACCCCTTGCTGTAAGTGCTTTCCGCACCACGGTAGGGCAGCGGCGGACGAACCGTCAGAGGAACGTCTTCCCTTCACCCCGGTACGTCGGGACGGTGCGGACGACGCGGTCGCCCTCGATCAGGTGCAGTTCCGCGAAGCGCTCGCACAGTTCGCCCGCCTTGGCGTGCCGGAACCACACCCGGTCGCCGATCAGCAGGTCGTCCGCGGCGGGGCCGAGCAGCGGGGTCTGCACCTCGCCGGCGCCCTCCATCGGGTCGTAGCGCAGGCCCTGCGGCAGGTACGGCACCGGCGAGCGGTCCGGGCCGGCCGCGCCGGAGGCCGGGTAGCCGCCGCCGAGGACCGTCACCACGCCGACGCCGGGGCGGCGCACCACCGGCTGGCCGAACAGGGCGGCCGGCCGGCCCCGGAACGAGCGGTAGTTGTCGAACAGCTGCGGCTGGTACAGCCCGGAGCCGGCCGCCACCTCGGTGACGGCGCGTTCGGCCACGGTGGACTCCACGCTGCCGGTGCCGCCGCCGTTGACGAACTCCAGCTCCGCCACCTGCCGCAGCCGCCGGACCGCCGCGGCGCGCCGCTCGGCCAGTTCGGTCCGGGCCGCGGCCTGCATCAGCCGGATCAGCCGCGAGCGCACCGGCCGCCCGGGCACCCGGTCGCCCACGCCGGCGACGTGCCCCTCGTACGCCATCAGGCCGACCACCCGGAAGCCCCGGCGGCGCTGGACGAGTTCGGCGAAGGCGCCGAGGTCCTCGGGGGTGCGCAGCGGTGAGCGGCGGGCACCGACCCGGACCCTGCCGCCCAGCAGGTGCAGCGCGGTGTCCAGTTCCAGGCAGACCCGCACCTCGGCGTCGCCGGCCCGGGCCTTGTCGATCAGGTCGAGCTGGTCCGGGTCGTCCAGCACGACGGTGACCTCGCGGGCGGCGGCCGGGTCGGCGGTGAGCGCGGCGAAGCCGTCCCGGTCGGCGGAGGGGTAGGCGAGCAGGACGTCGCGGACGCCGGTGCGGGCGAGCCAGAGCGACTCGTCGAGGGTGAAGCTCATCACCCCGGCGAAGCCGTCCACGGCCAGCACCCGGTCCAGCAGTGCCCGGCAGCGCACCGACTTGCTGGCGACCCGGACCGGTTTGCCGCCGGCCCGGCGCACCAGGTCGGCGGCGTTGGCGTCGAAGGCCGCGAGGTCGACGACGGCCACCGGCCCGTCCAGGTGGGCGGTGGCGCGGTCGTACCGGAGGCGGTCGGAGACCGGGGCGGGCGCGTCGAGGATCACCATGGGCGCAGGGTGCCACAGCGGGCTACCGGTGGGTAGGGGGCGCGTGCAGGGAAATCGGGCGCGTCGGGCGGGGTGGCATAGGGTCGGGCGGGTGGACCGCAAAGACTTCTCCAACCCGGCGTTCGTCGGGAAGAACATCCCGAACCCCGGCTTCGGCGACGACGACGGCACCGCCGACCCGGCGCTCGTGGAGGCCCTCGCCCGCTGGTCGCAGGACCGTGCGGCGGAGCCCGGGGTGCTGGCTGCGCTGACGCCGACCCGGCTGATGGTCCCGATCGTCGCGATCCTCGGCGAGGTCGAGGTGGACGAGCACGGGCACAAGCACGAGAAGACCAGCGACATGGCCGTCCCGGTGCTGGAGGCCCCGGACGGGCGCCGCGCGCTGCCCGCCTTCACATCGCTGGAGTCGCTCGCCCGCTGGCGCGCGGACGCCCGCCCGGCGCCGACGGCCGCGCCGCAGGCCGCGATGGTGGCCTTCTCGGAGCGCGCCGACACCTTGCTGATCGACCCGGCCGGTCCGGTGGCCTTCACGTTGTCCGGCGCCCGGCTGCGGGCGCTCGCGGAGAACCGGCCGTTCCTGCCGCCGGCGCGGGACCCGGAGGTGCGTGAGGCGGTCCGGGCGCTGCTGGCGGCCGAGCCGCAGGTGGTCACCGGTCTGCTGGCGGCTTCCGGGGACTCGGACGGGGTGCTCGCGGTGGTGTTCGACCCGGCGCTGGACCAGCCAGGGCTGCAGGCCGCTGCGCAGCGGGTCGGGCGGGCGGTGGCCGCCGATCCGGTGCTGCGGGTGCGGCTGGACCGGGGGCTGGACCTCGCGGTGCTGCCGGCGGGCGCGGAGCTGCCGGGGGAGCCGCTGTACCGGCGGTAGCGGTGGGCCGGGCGTCCCGGCCGCGAACGATCAGGGGGGGGGGGGGGGGGGGGGGGCCCCCCCCGGGGTGACGGGGGGGGGTTGGTGTTGGGCCGCGCCGGGTAGGTCTCACGCCGGGGGCCGCCCCGGGGGGGGGGGGGCGCCGCGCTCGCCCTCTCCCGTCGGGGGTCCCCCCGCGCCGCGCGCCCCCCCCCCTGTCGTACGGGTGGTGATCAGGAGTAGACCGGCCCGGTGAACTTCTCGCCCGGGCCCGCGCCCGGGGCGTCCGGGACGACGGAGGCCTCGCGGAAGGCGAGCTGCAACGAGCGCAGGCCGTCGCGCAGCGGGGCGGCGTGGAAGTTGCTGATCTCCGGGGCGCCGGCGGTGACCAGCCCGGCCAGCGCGGTGATCAGCTTGCGGGCCTCGTCCAGGTCCTTGTCCTTCTCGCCGCCCTCGGCGAGACCGCACTTGACGGCGGCCGCGCTCATCAGGTGCACGGCGACGGTGGTGATCACCTCGACGGCCGGGACCTCGGCGATGTCGCGGGTGAGGTCGTCGAAGCCGATCGCGTCGTCGTCCGCGCCGGGGGTCTGGGTGGGCTCGCTGCTCAAGGGGGGCTCGTTCCGTCGTGTCGTGCGGGTACAGGTGGAGCGTACAAGGGCCCCGTGGCGGGCCGGCCGGGCAGTGCGCCGGGGTCGGAATGGCTTTCGACCTCCCGGCGCTGTATGCTTCGAGACTGACCGGCCGGGATCCTGTACGGGCCCCCGGCCAGCAAGTGGAGGCTCCACCGAGGAGGCCCGAGAGGGCAACCGCGAAAGTCTCCCACCCGATCGGCCTCACGGTCGACGGGTCCCGGTCCGCGACGGGCGCCTGGCGCCGAGTCGCCGCAGCGCCCCTCACCGGGCGCAGCCCCCGGTTGTGTGGAGCCCCGCTTGTACCGAGCGGGGCTTTTTTCGTGTCGCGGGTGCAGGTGCCGGAAGGCGCCGGGCAGCGCAGCACGAATGAAGCCCCGCCCAGTGGTCGAGTCCACTACGTGCGACCGCCGTCCGACGGCCGCATCGCAGAAGGTGCAACCGAGGAGGCCCCATCAGCACCGAGCCCCGCATCAACGACCGGATTCGCGTCCCGGAGGTGCGACTTGTCGGTCCCAGCGGCGAGCAGGTCGGCATCGTGCCGCTTGCCAAGGCGCTGGAGCTCGCACAGGAGTACGACCTCGACCTGGTCGAGGTCGCGGCGACCGCCCGGCCGCCGGTGTGCAAGCTCATGGACTACGGCAAGTTCAAGTACGAGTCGGCCATGAAGGCCCGTGAGGCGCGCAAGAACCAGGCGCACACGGTCATCAAGGAGATGAAGCTCCGGCCGAAGATCGACCCGCACGACTATGACACCAAGAAGGGTCACGTCGTCCGGTTCCTCAAGCAGGGCGACAAGGTCAAGATCACGATCATGTTCCGCGGTCGTGAGCAGTCCCGCCCCGAGCTGGGCTTCCGCCTGCTGCAGCGGCTCGCCGACGACGTCCAGGACCTGGGCTTCGTGGAGTCCTCGCCCAAGCAGGACGGCCGTAACATGATCATGGTCCTGGGCCCGCACAAGAAGAAGACCGAGGCGATGGCCGAGGCCCGCGCCCTCGCGGACGCCCGCAAGGCGGAGCGTCAGGGCCGGACCCCGGGTTCCGACGCCGGCCCGGAGGACGACGACGCGCTGGCCGAGGACCTCGTGACCGAGGACCTGGAGACCGACGACGCGGCGACCGAGGCGCAGGACGACGCCCCGGTCGAGGCGCCGGTCGCCGAGGCCGACGCTCCGGTCGAGCAGCCGGCCGCCTCCCAGGGCGCCTGAGCCTTCACCGGCCAGGGCGGCCCGGGAGACCGGCCCCCCACGGTGGCGGGCGTCCCGCCCGGTCACCGCAGATCCATCCAGTTCACGCCCGCGTGGTACGAGCCGCGCGGGCGTGGACGGGACCGACGAGGAGATACGGCGAAATGCCGAAGCAGAAGACGCACAGTGGCGCCAGCAAGCGCTTCAAGATCAGTGGCTCTGGCAAGGTGCTGCGCGAGCGCGCCGGCCGCCGCCACCTCCTGGAGCACAAGCCCTCGACGCTGACCCGCAAGCTGGCCGGGACCGTCGAGGTCGCCCCCGCTGACGCCAAGAAGATCAAGAAGCTTCTCGGCAAGTGATCGCCTTCCCGCCCGGCGAGAGCCGTGCGCGGGGCAGCTGATCCTTCCCGACCCATTCGAATGACGGACCACGTGAAGTAGTCCGTGGTCCAACCCAAGGAGTAATCAAGTGGCACGCGTCAAGCGGGCAGTCAACGCCCACAAGAAGCGCCGGGTCATCCTGGAGCGCGCCAGCGGCTACCGTGGCCAGCGTTCGCGGCTGTACCGCAAGGCCAAGGAGCAGGTCACCCACTCGCTGGTCTACAACTTCAACGACCGCAAGAAGCGCAAGGGCGACTTCCGTCAGCTGTGGATCCAGCGCATCAACGCTGCGGCCCGTGCCAACGGCATCACCTACAACCGCTTCGTGCAGGGCCTGAAGGCCGCCAGCGTCGAGATCGACCGCAAGATGCTGGCCGACCTGGCCGTCAACGACCCGGGTGCCTTCGCCTCCCTGGTCGAGGTCGCCCGGAAGGCGCTGCCGGCCGACGTGAACGCCCCGAAGGCCGCCGCGGACGCCGCCTGATCTTCCGAGATCGGTTGAGCTCTGACCGGACCCGCAGGCCTCCTGCGGGTCCGGTTCTGGTTTCCGCCCACTCCGCGACGCCGGCCCCACGCGACGTCCGCCCCGCGGCTCCCGTCCGCCTCCGCGGCTCCCGTCCGTAGGCCGGTGCCCCCGACCCCTCAGCGCCCCAGAGAACGAGGCCATGCCGAGCACCGACACCCCCCTGCTGACCTCCCTGCGCTCGCCGCGCGTCGTCGCGGCCCGGCGGCTGGCCAAGCGCAACCAGCGCACCAAGGAGCGCCGCTTCCTGGCCGAGGGCCCGCAGGCCGTCCGGGAGGCCATCGCCTTCGGCAGGCTGCCCGGCACGGACGAGCACGCCGTGGTCGAGGTCTACGTGACCCAGGAGGCCGCCGAGCGGCACGCCGGCATCGTCGAGGCCGGTCTGGCGGAGGGGCTGCCCGTGCTGACCGCCACCGACGAGGTGATCGCCGGGATCTGCGACACCGTGACCCCGCAGGGCATCGTGGCGCTCTGCCGCTTCATCGACACCCCGTTCGACGAGGTGCTCAGGGCCCGCCCGAAGCTGGTCGCGATCCTCGCCCACGTGCGCGACCCCGGGAACGCCGGGACGGTGCTGCGCACCGCCGACGCGGCCGGCGCGGACGCCGTGGTGCTCACCGACGCCTCGGTGGACCTCTACAACCCGAAGGCCGTCCGGGCCTCCGTGGGCAGCCTCTTCCACCTGCCGGTGGCGGTCGGCGTGCCGGTCGAGGAAGCCGTCGGGAAGCTGCGCGAGGCCGGTGTCCGGGTGCTCGCCGCGGACGGCGCGGGGGAGCGCGACCTGGACCGGGAGCTGGACGAGGGCACCCTGGGCGCGCCCGGCGCGTGGGTGTTCGGCAACGAGGCGTGGGGGCTCCCGGAGGAGACCCGCGCGCTCACCGACGAGGTCGTGCGCGTCCCGATCCACGGCCACGCCGAGAGCCTCAACCTGGCCACCGCCGCGGCCGTCTGCCTGTACGCCTCGGCCCGGGCGCAGCGTTCGCCCGGCGGCTGCCGCTCGAACGTCTGACGCACCCGGGGGCGCACCGGGATCACCCCGTTGCAAGCCCTACTGCGGGGGCCTGCGAGGCGCTAGGGTCTGCCTCGGTGGGGGGAACGGCACGGTGGGTAATCGGGGAGGCAACCCATGGTCGGCAGCGGGCCCGAGCTCGACCCGGACGACCTGCCGGACGGCCTGGTGGTCGCCGACGCGCTGGGCCGGGTGGTCTGCTTCAACCGGGCCGCGGCCCGGCTCACCGGCGTGCTCCCGCAGGCCGCCCTCGGCAGCGCGCTGGAGGACGTCCTCCCGCTGGAGGACCTCGACGGCCGGCGCTGGTGGCAGCTGACCGACCCGTACGGCGGCCTGACCACCCGCACCCGCCAGCCGGAGCGCAACCTGCTGCTGCCCGGCGGCCTCGAAGTGCTGGTCTCCGCCCGGTACGTCCGCGCGGTGCCGTGCGGGCCGCTGGAGCGCCTGGTGGTCGCCCTGCGCGGCACCGAGGCCCGGCGACGCACCGAGCGCAGCCACGCCGAGCTGATCGCCACCGTCGCGCACGAGCTGCGCTCCCCGCTGACCAGCGTCAAGGGCTTCACGGCGACGCTGCTGGCCAAGTGGGAGCGGTTCACCGACGGGCAGAAGCGGCTGATGCTGGAAACCGTGGACGCCGACGCCGACCGGGTCACCCGGCTGATCGCCGAGCTGCTGGACATCTCCCGGATCGACGCCGGGCGGCTGGAGCTGCGCAAGCAGGTGGTCGACCTGGCCGCGGCGGTGCGCCGCCACGTCGAGCGCAAGGTCGCCACCGGCATCCCCGAGGAGCGCTTCGACATCCGGGTCAGCGAGCCACTGACCGTCCTGTGGGCGGACCCGGACAAGGTCGACCAGGTGCTCGCCAACCTGCTGGAAAATGCGGTGCGGCACGGCGAGGGAACTGTCACGATCGAGGTGGCACCGGCCAAGGAAGTCGTCGAGGCGCCCGTCTGGGAGCGCTCCGGCACCCCGCCCCGCATCGTGGAAGGCACAGCGGTCACCGTGAGCGACGAAGGCAGCGGCATTCCCGAGGAGTCGATGCCACGCGTC
This sequence comes from Kitasatospora sp. NPDC059577, assembly GCF_042735475.1. NCBI lineage: Bacteria > Bacillati > Actinomycetota > Actinomycetes > Kitasatosporales > Streptomycetaceae > Kitasatospora > Kitasatospora sp. NPDC059577. Next base: position 8,609 of record NZ_JBHWBZ010000068.1, read on the forward strand.
TTCACCCGCTTCTGGCGCGGCTCCAAGCGCGGCGGCACCGGCCTGGGCCTCTACATCGTCAAGGGCATCGTGGAGGCCCACGGCGGCTCGATCCGGGTCGACCGCGCCCCCGGCGGCGGCGCCCGGTTCCGATTTATCCTGCCCGCCGGCGTGCCCGACTTCATGCTCTGACCGAGCAGGAACGACGAGCGGAGCGTGCTCCGCGTCGGGGCCGGACGGGCTTCGCGGCAGCGGCGCTACGCGCTGCGACTACACTCGACCTTTGGCGTCGCGCAACGCCCTGTGCGGCTGAGCCGCGGACACCCACTCCCGTGAGCCTCCGGTGAACGGAGACCGGCTGCCCGTGCCCCGGCCCCGCCGGGCGTGACGCGAAGGCGAGCCCACACACCTGAGCACGGACGAGCAGGAGCACGGGAAAGATAGAGATGTCGGCACCCAACAAGTCGTACGACCCGGTCGAGGTCGAGGCCCTCAAGCCCGAGGTGGTGGAGCAGGCGCGGGACGAGGCCGTCGCCGCCTTCGCCACCGCCAGCACCCTGGACGAGCTGAAGCAGGCCAAGGTCGCCCACACCGGCGACCGGTCCCCGCTGTCCCTCGCCAACCGCGAGATCGGCGCCCTGCCCCCGCACGCCAAGGCCGCCGCGGGCAAGCTGATCGGCCAGGCCCGCGGGGCCGTCAACAAGGCCCTCGCCGCGCGGCAGGCCGAGCTGGAGGCGGAGCGCGACGCCCGCGTGCTGGTCGAGGAGGCGGTGGACGTCACGCTGCCGTACGACCGCGCCCCGCGCGGCGCCCGGCACCCGCTGACCACCATGGCCGAGCGCATCGAGGACACCTTCGTCGCGATGGGCTACCAGGTCGCCGAGGGCCCCGAGGTCGAGGCCGAGTGGCTCAACTTCGACGCCCTCAACCTGGGCCCGGACCACCCGGCCCGATCGATGCAGGACACCTTCTTCGTCCAGGCCCCGGACGGCTCCGCCGACTCCGGCGTGGTGCTGCGCACCCAGACCTCCCCGGTCCAGGCCCGCACCATGCTCGACCGCGAGCCCCCGATCTACGTGGTGTGCCCCGGTCGGGTCTACCGGACCGACGAGCTGGACGCCACCCACACCCCGGTCTTCCGCCAGGTCGAGGGCCTCGCGGTGGACGAGGGCATCACCTTCGCCGACCTCAAGGGCACCATCGAGGTCATGGTCGAGAAGCTGATCGGCGACCACCTGGAGCTGCGCTGGCGGCCCTCGTACTTCCCGTTCACCGAGCCGTCGGCCGAGGTCGACCTGCAGTGCTTCGTGTGCCTCGGGGCGAGCGTCGGCAACCCGGACCGCCCGTGCCGCACCTGCTCCTCGGAGGGCTGGATCGAACTCGGCGGATGCGGCGTCGTCAACCCGCGGGTGCTCGTCGCCTGCGGTGTCGACCCCGACCGTTACAGCGGCTTCGCGTTCGGCCTCGGCCTGGAGCGGATCCTGATGAATCGTCACAACGTCGCCGACATGCGCGACATGGTCGAGGGTGACGTGCGCTTCACCCTCCCGTTCGGGATGGAGATCTGATGCGCGTCCCGCTTTCCTGGCTGCGCGAGTACGTCGACCTGCCGACCGGCGCGACCGGCCGTGACGTCGCGGAGCGCCTGGTCCGGGCCGGCCTGGAGGTCGAGACCGTCGAGCAGATCGGCGCCGACCTCAAGGGTCCGCTGGTGGTCGGCGAGGTGCTCTCCATCGAGGAGCTGGCCGGCTTCAAGAAGCCGATCCGGCACTGCTTCGTCAACGTCGGCGACGCCAACGGCACCGGTGAGCCGCAGGAGATCGTCTGCGGTGCGACCAACTTCGCCGTCGGCGACAAGGTCGTGGTCGTGCTCCCGGGCGCCGTGCTGCCCGGCCCCTTCCCGATCGCGGCCCGCAAGACCTACGGCCAGACCTCGGCCGGCATGATCTGCTCGGCCCGCGAGCTGGGCATGGGCGACGATCACGACGGCATCATCGTGCTCCCGCCGGAGTACGAGCCCGGCACCGACGCCATCGAGCTGCTCCAGCTCGTCGACGAGGTGCTCGACATCGCCGTCACCCCGGACCGCGGCTACTGCCTGTCCATGCGCGGCGTGGCCCGGGAGGCCGCCGCCGCGTACGGGCTGCCGCTGGCCGACCCGGCGCTGCTCGACGTGCCGCCGGCCAACTCCTTCGGCTACCTGGTCAAGGTCAACGACCCGGCCGGCTGCGACCGCTTCGTGGCCCGCACGGTCGTCGGCGTCGACCCGAACGCCAAGTCCCCGATCTGGCTGCAGCGCCGCCTGCAGAAGTCGGGCATCCGCCCGATCTCGCTGACCGTCGACATCACCAACTACGTGATGTTCGAGGTCGGCCAGCCGCTGCACGCCTACGACAAGCAGCGCGTGGACGGCCCGATCACGGTCCGCCGGGCGGAGCAGGGCGAGACCCTCACCACCCTCGACGGCGTCGAGCGCAAGCTCGCCGCCGAGGACCTGCTGATCTGCGACAACAGCGGCCCGATCGGCCTGGCCGGTGTCATGGGCGGCGCCTCCACCGAGATCCTCGACCCGGCCGCCGGCCCGGGCACCACCGAGGTGATCATCGAGGCGGCGCACTTCGACCCGGTCGCCATCGCCCGCACCGCCAAGCGGCACAAGCTGCCCTCCGAGGCGTCCAAGCGCTTCGAGCGCGGCGTCGACCCGGAGGCCGCCCGCGCCGCCGCGCAGCGCGCCGTCGACCTGCTGGTCCTGATCGCCGGCGGCACCGCCGAGGCCGGGGTCACCGACATCGCGGCCCCGCACCCGGTGCGTACCATCACCATCGCCGCCGACCTGCCCGACCGGGTGGCCGGCACGGCGTACGGCCGCGAGACCGTGACCCGGCGCCTGCAGGAGATCGGCTGCTCGGTCTCCGGCGCGGACGTCCTGGAGGTCACCCCGCCGACCTGGCGGCCCGACCTCACGGACCCGTACGACCTCGCGGAGGAGGTCATCCGGCTGGAGGGCTACGACAACGTCCCCGCCCGGATGCCCGACGTGCCGCCGGGCAAGGGCCTGACCGAGGGCCAGCGGATCAACCGCCGGATCGGCGTCGCGCTGGCCGGGGCCGGCTACGTCGAGGTCAACAACTACCCGTTCCTCGGCGAGACCGCCTGGGACGCGCTCGGCCTGGAGGCGGACGACCGCCGCCGCCGGACGGTCAGGCTGGTCAACCCGCTGAACGACGAGGAGCCGGCGCTGCGGACCACGCTGCTGCCGGGCCTGCTCGGTGCGCTGCGCCGCAACATCGGCCGGGGCAACACCGACCTGGCGGTCTACGAGACCGGCACGGTGTTCCTGCCCAAGGACGAGCTGTCCGTGGCCCCGCGCCCGGCCGTCGACCACCGGCCCAGCAACGAGGAGCTGGCCGAGCTGGACGCCGCGCTGCCGGACCAGCCGCGCCGGATCGCCGTCGCCCTCGCGGGCGAGCGGCTGCCGTCGGGCTGGTGGGGCAAGGGTGCCCAGGCCTCCTGGGCGGACGCCGTCGAGGCGGCCCGCACGGTGGCCCGCGCGGCCGGCGTCGAGCTGACCGTCCGCCAGGGCCAGCTGGCGCCCTGGCACCCGGGCCGCTGCGCCGAGCTGGTCGTCACCGGCACCGACCGGGTGGTCGGCCACGCCGGTGAGCTGCACCCGCGGGTGGTCAAGGCGCTCGGGCTGCCGGCCCGCTCCGCCGCGATGGAGATCGACGTCGACCTGCTCACCGCCGACGGTGCCGAGCGGGTCGGCGGCCCGACCGTCTCCGGCTTCCCGGTGGCGACCCAGGACGTCGCGCTGATCGTCGACACGGCGGTTCCGGCCGCCGACGTCGAGGCCGCGCTGCGCGCCGGTGCCGGCGAACTGCTGGAGGCCATCCGGCTGTTCGACGTGTTCACCGGCGAGCAGGTCGGTGAGGGCAAGAAGTCGCTGGCGTACGCGCTGCGCTTCCGTGCCGTCGACCGCACCCTGACCGCCGACGAGGCCACCGCCGCCCGCGAGGCGGCCGTGGCCGAGGCCGTCGCCCGTACGGGAGCGGTGCTGCGCGGCGCCTGATGCCGTGACGCCCGCACAGGGGCCCCGCCCCGGACCACCAGGTCCGGGGCGGGGCCCTTTTTGCACGTCCTTGGTTGACGGCGCCTCAGTCCGTCGAATATCTCTTTACCTATGGAAGTAGATAAAGCCGACGACGGACCCTCTCCCATCGAGTTCCGCCTGGACCCGGCCTCCGGCGTCCCGACCTACCTGCAGCTCGTGCAGCAGGTCGAACAGGCGCTGCGGATGGGCTGGTTGACCGAGGGGGACCGACTGCCCCGGGTGCGCGAGGTGGTCGCCGGACTGGCGATCAACCCGAACACCGTGCTCAAGGCCTACCGCGAACTGGAGCACCGAGGCCTCGCGGCCGGCCGCCGCGGCCAGGGCACCTTCGTGCGCGGGCTGCCCGCCGGGGTCGTGCCGCTGCGCGAACGGGCCGCGCTGCGGCGGGGGTTGATGGACTGGATGCGCACGGCGCGGGCCGCCGGGCTGGACGAAGGGGGGATGGTCGCGGTGTTCGAGGACGCGCTGCGCGACCTGCGTGAGGGGCGCGACGGGGTGGTGGCCTGATGGTGACGGACACGGTGATCGACTGCGGCGGGATCGGAAAGCGCTACCGCCGCTCCTGGGCGCTGCGGGACTGCCACCTCGCCGTCCCGGCCGGACACGTGGTGGCGCTGGTCGGTCCGAACGGCGCGGGCAAGACCACACTGCTGAGCCTGGCCGCCGGCCTGACCCTGCCCAGCGAGGGGGTGATGACCGTCCTCGGCGACCAACTCCCGGGCTCCCCGGAGGCCCTGGACCGGATCGGGTTCGTCGCCCAGAACGCCGCGCTCTACCCGGGCCTGCCCGTGCGGGACCTGCTCGCGATCGGCGGCCACCTCAACCGGCGCTGGGACGCCGCCCGGGCGCGCACCCACCTGGACGGCCTCGGCATCCCGCTGGACCGCAAGTACGGGCGCCTCTCCGGCGGCCAGCAGGCCCAGGTCTCGCTCGCCCTGGCCCTCGCCAAGCGGCCCGAACTCCTGCTCCTGGACGAGCCCCTGGCCGCGCTCGACCCGCTTGCCCGGCATGACTTCATGGCCGTGCTGCTGACCGCGGTGGCCGAGGACGGGCTCTCGGTGGTGTTCTCCTCGCACGCCGTCAACGAGCTGGAGCAGAGCTGCGACTACCTGGTGGTGCTGGCCGGCGGCCGGGTCCAGGTGTCGGGGGAGGTCGACGACCTGCTGGGCGGCCACCGGATGCTCACCGGTCCGACCGCCGAGGCGGACGCGGTCGCCGAACGCCTGCCGGTGGTCCGTGACCGCCGGGCCGGCACCCAGTCGCACCTGCTGGTCCGCACCGGCGGCGTGGACGCCCCGGTCTCCGGCGGCTGGCGCCAGCAGCGCGTCGGCCTGGAGGAGCTGGTGCTCGCCTACCTGCGGGAGCCGACCGCCTCCGCCCTGCCAGGCCCGCGCGGGGCCGTCCGCCCGACCGGGACGACCGCGACGACCGGGATGACTGCGACGACCGAGAAGGCGATGCTGCCGTGAGCTCGACCACCCTGGCCCCGCCCCGCTCCGCCGTCCTGCGGGCCGCCGGGCTGCGCCACCGGCCCGCCCTGCTGACCCTGCTCACGGTGATGGCCGCGGTCTCCCTCGCCCTGCTGCTGCACGGCTGGTACCTGCACACCGGCCTGGACCGCACGGGCGCCGCCGCCTGCGATCCGTCCACGGATTCCTGCCTGGCCGCGTACAAGCGGTTCACGCGCACGTACGGAGGCGGCCTGCTGGAGCTCGACAGCGTGGTCTACGTCCTCGGCGGCGTGTTCGGCGCGTTCCTCGGCGGCCCGTTGCTGGCACGGGAGTTCGAGCACGGCACGGTGCGCTTCGCCTGGACCCAGGGCGCCGGGCGGACCCGGTGGACGGCGGGCGGCCTGGCCGTGGGCGGCGCGGTTCTGGCCGTCGTGGCGGCGCTGTTCGGGCTGCTGCTGCGCTGGTGGAGCGAGCCGCTGGCGATCAGGGCCGGCGTGTTCAACCCGGACCTCTTCGCACTGGCGCCACCGGTACTGGTGGGTCGGGTGCTGGTGGCCTTCGGGGTCGCGGCGCTGGCCGGTGCGGTGCTGCGCCGCACCGTGGTCGCGGTCGGTGTCGGGATGGCGGCCTCGGTCGCGCTGCCGTTCCTCGCCGTGGCCGTGCGCTCGCACTACATGGCCCCCCTGGAGGAGCCGATGCACACGCTGAACGCCATGGCGGTGGACGACCGGTGGGTGCTGGACGTGTGGTTCTCCGACCCGGCCGGGAACCGGATCCCCACGGACGACTTCTACCGCCTCGGCGACTCGGGCGGCGCGTGGCAGTCGCTGCTGCGCGACGGCGGCTACACGGTGCACCAGGTGTACCAGCCGGCGGACCGGTTCTGGCCGTTCCAGTTCATCGAGGCCGGCTGGATGACGGTGCTGGGCCTCGCCGCCTGCGCGGCCGCGGTCTGGTGGGTGCGGCGGCGGGCGGTCTGACCTGCGGGCCCGGAGATCGTTTGAAGAGGTTCCGTCAAAACCCTTGCGGGAGTGCGGCCGGACCGCTTTCCTTCTTCTCGTTAGGAAAGTTTCCTAACCCTACGAGGAATCGGAGCGTCCCATGCGCCCTCAGCCCCGTCGAGCCCTCCGCATCGCCCTCGCCGCCGCCCTGGTGGCCGCGCCCCTCACCGTCGCGGCCACCACGGCGGCCCAGGCCGCCCCGGCCCCGACCACCGCCGTCCAGCTCAAGGCGACCGGACTGGACGACCCGCACAAGAAGGACATCGCGATGCAGCTGGTGTCCAGCGCGGAGAACTCGTCGCTGGACTGGAAGGCCCAGTACAAGTACATCGAGGACATCAAGGACGGGCGGGGCTACACCGCCGGCATCATCGGCTTCTGCTCCGGCACCGGCGACATGCTGGAGCTGGTCCAGCACTACGCCGACCTCAAGCCCGGCAACGTCCTGGCCAAGTACCTTCCCGCGCTGAAGAAGGTCAACGGCACCGAATCGCACGCCGGCCTCGGCTCCGCGTTCGAGCGGGACTGGGCCACCGCCGCCAAGGACTCCGTCTTCCAGCAGGCCCAGAACGACGAGCGCGACCGGGTCTACTTCAACCCCGCCGTCAGCCAGGCCAAGGCCGACGGCCTGCGCGCGCTCGGCCAGTTCGCCTACTACGACGCCATCGTCATGCACGGCCCGGGCAACAGCTCGGACAGCTTCGGCGGCATCCGCGCCGCCGCGATGAAGAAGGCGAAGACCCCCGCCCAGGGCGGCGACGAGGCCACCTACCTCAAGGCCTTCCTCGACGCCCGCAAGGTGGTCATGAAGAAGGAGGAGGCCCACTCCGACACCAGCCGGGTGGACACCGAGCAGCTGGTCTTCCTCAACGCCAAGAACTTCGACCTCAACCCGCCGCTGAAGTGGAAGGTCTACGGCGACAGCTACGCCATCAACAGCTGAGCCGTCACCGTCCCGACGGTGGGCGCCCCCTCCCCGGGGCCGCCCGCCGTCGGCTTTCGTCTCCGCGATTCCTTCGGGAGTCGACGCCGCTGCTGAGCCGTCCGGCGGCCTTCCTGCGGCGATGCGCACGGGCCATTCGCTCCATAACGAATCGGACAGGAGAATAACGAAGACTCCTTCACTTATTGACGCATCGGCCCGGTGGCGCTTGACTCCCTTCCCTGCCGCGACGCTGCGGCGCAGTACAGGAGGCACCACCGATCATGAACAGACCCATGCGTCTCGCGGCCGCGGGCACGGCCGCCGTGTCCCTCGCGCTCACCCTCGCGGCCTGCGGCCAGACCGTCGTGTCGCAGCAGCCGGCGGCCGGCGGGAGCGAACGGAGCATCGGTCTGCTTCTGCCGGAGAACACCTCCTCCACCCGCTACGAGGCCTTCGACAGGCCGCTGATCCAGCAGACGGTCACCAGCCTCTGCCCGAGGTGCACGATCAGCTACGCCAACGCGGACGGGAACGAGAGCACCCAGAAGCGCCAGTTCGACGACATGCTAGCCAAGGGCGTCAAGGTCATCCTGCTCGACCCGGTCAACGCGAAGAGCACCGCCCCGTGGGTCGAGGCCGCCACTGCCAAGGGCGTGAAGGTCGTCGCCTACGACCGGCTGGCCGCCGGCAAGGTCGCCGCCTACGTGTCCTTCGACAACGCGCGCACCGGTGAACTCCAGGGCCAGACCCTGTTGGACGCGCTGGGCCCGAAGGCCGCCTCGGCCAACGTCGTGATGATCAACGGCGCCGAGTCCGACCCCAACGCGGCGCAGTTCAAGGCGGGCGCGCACCGCGCGCTGGACGGCAAGGTCAAGAAGATCGCCTACGAGCAGTCCGGCGAGTGGAAGCCGGAGGTGGCCACGGCGAAGATGAACGAGGCCATCCAGAGCCTGGGCAAGGACGGCATCCAGGCCGTCTACGCGGCCAACGACGGCATGGCCGCGGCCGTCATCGACTCCCTGAAGGCGGCGGGCATCAAGAACGTGCCCGTGGGCGGTCAGGACGCGTCCATGGACGCGGTGCGCCGGGTGCTCACCGGCGAGCAGACCTACACGATCTACAAGCCGTACAAGCCCGAGACGGACGCGGCCGGCAGCATCGCCGTCCAGCTGGTCGAGGGCCTGGACATCAGCTCGACGGCGACCTCGGTCACCGACAGCGGCGGGCTGCACATCCCGTCCCTGCTGCTCACCCCGATCGTGGTGACCAAGGCGAAGGTGCAGACCACGGTGGTCGGCGGCGGCCTCTACAAGGCCGCCGACATCTGCACGCCGCAGTACGCGGACGCCTGCGCGGCGGCCGGCGTCAAGTAGCGCGAGGCCCGGGGGCCCCCCCCCCCGGGGGGGGGGGGGGGGGGGGGGCCCCCGGCCCCCCCCCCCGCGCCCGCGCGAGGGGGGGGCGGGGGGGGACCCCCCCCGCCCCGCCCCCCC
>NZ_JBHWBZ010000068.1:17575-36538 GCF_042735475.1 Kitasatospora sp. NPDC059577
GGGGGGGGGCGTCCTCTACCCGCGCGCGCACTTCGGCCCGCCGTCGGCGGCCGCCGCGGGCGGGGCGGCGGGCTAATTGGCGGGCGCGCCCGCCCCCCCCCCCCGGGGGGGGGGGGCCCCGGCTGCGTCGCCCCTGGCACTCCCCGCCTGGCCGTACGACGGTGGGGCCGGCTTCGAACCCCCGTCGACCTGCCGCCCGTGCCGTAACAGGGCCGCGTGGAGGTGTCTTTCGCGGGTCAGGCGCTCGCGGTGTAGTCGTAGAAGCCGCGGCCGGACTTGCGGCCGAGCAGGCCCGCGTCGACCATCCGGGAGAGCAGCGGGGGAGCGGCGTACAGCGGCTCCTTGTACTCGTCGTACATCGACTCGGCGATCGACACGATGGTGTCCAGGCCGATCAGGTCGCACAGGCGCAGCGGGCCCATCGGGTGGGCGCAGCCGGCCTCCATGCCCTTGTCGATGTCGGAGGCGGTGGCCACGCCCGACTCGAACATCCGCACCGCGGACAGCAGGTACGGCACCAGCAGCGCGTTGACCACGAAGCCGGCCCGGTCGCGGGCGCGGATCGGCTCCTTGCCGAGCACCTGGGAGGCGAAGGCCTCGACCCGCTCGGTGGTGGTCGCCGAGGTGGTCAGGGTCGGGATGACCTCGACCAGCTTCTGCACCGGCGCCGGGTTGAAGAAGTGCAGGCCGATCACCTGCTCCGGGCGGGAGGTGGCGGCGGCCAGCTTCACGATCGGGATCGAGGAGGTGTTGGAGGCGAGGACCGCGTCGCGGCGCTCGATGACCTGGTCCAGGGTCTGGAAGATCTTGACCTTGATGTCCTCGCGCTCGGCGACGGCCTCGACCACCAGGTCGCGGTCGGCGAAGTCGGCCAGGTCGACGGTGAAGGACAGCCGGGCCATCGCCTCGTCCCGCGCCTCGGGGCTCAGCTTGCCGCGCTTGACCGCCGTGTCCAGGGAGTTGGTCAGCCGGGTGCGGCCGAACTCCAGCGCCTCGCCGCTGGCCTCCGACACCAGGACGTCCAGCCCGGCCCGGGCGAAGACCTCGGCGATGCCCGACCCCATCAGTCCGCAGCCCACTACTCCGACGCGCGCGATGTCACTCACTCAGTTGCCCTTCGGTGGTGCTGGGGGTCGCCCAGCGACTGGTGGCCCAGCGAGCTGCTGGTCAGCGGGTCGGTGTACCGGAATGGGTGCACCGGTCACCGCCCCGACGACGTTACTACTCCGTACCGGCCAGTAGGTCACCCCCTCCCCGGAGGAGTGCCACCGCGGACGGATCCCCCGAACGGGTGAGGCGGCGGCTCCGGCCCGTGTGCCCCGGGGCCGCCGCCGCCCGGCGGCCGACAGAATGCCGCAGGCGGGGGCCGGGGACGGGGCGGGGAAAAGACGGCGGACAGGGGCGGGGACGGAAGGGAGCACACACGGTGTCGACGGGATCGCTCGCAGGACAGGTCGCCCTGATCACCGGCGCCGGCCGGGGCATCGGCCGGGAGATCGCCATCGGCCTGGCCGCCGAGGGGATGGCCGTCGGGTTGGTCGGCCGCACCCACGAGACGCTGACCGACACCCTCAAGGAGTGCGTCGTGCGCGGCTCCCGGGGCGTCGCGGTCACCGCCGACGTCACCCGACCGGGATCGGTGCGCGAGGCCGTCCGGCTGGTCGAGCGCGACCTCGGCCCGATCGACCTGCTGGTCAACAACGCCGGCCTGGTCGACCGCGCCGAGGTGCCGATCTGGGAGAGCGACGCCAACCAGTGGTGGCAGGTGGTGGAGACCAACCTGCGCGGCCCGTACAACCTGCTGCGCTGCGTGCTGCCCGGCATGGTCGAACGGCGGAGCGGCCGGGTGGTCAACCTCAACTCGGGCTTCGCGCTGCGCCCGGACGGCAACTACACCGCGTACGCCACCTCCAAGGGCGCGCTGCTCCAGCTGTCCGACAACATGGCCGACTCGCTCGCCCGGCACGACGTCGTCGTCCTCGACATCAGCCCCGGGGCGGTGGCCACCGACATGACCGCCGGGATGCCGATGTTCCGGGACACGAAGGACTGGGGCTCCATCCCGTACATGGTCGCGGTCGCCGTGGACGCCGCCCGGGGCCGCTTCGACGGGTTGCACGGGCGGTTCATCCACGCGGGGCGGGACGACCTGGCGGAGCTGGTCGAGCGGGCCGACGAGATCCGCGCGTCGGACGCCCGTACCCTGCGGCTGCGCCCGTACAAGGACGACGACCCGATGGTCTGACCGGTACGGCCCCCGGGGCCCTGCTCGCGCAGCCGGCCCTAGGCGCACAGTTGGCTGGCGGTCACCGGCTTGAGCCCGGCCTTGGCGAGGCCGTCCAGGATGGCCGGCAGCGCGTCGACCGTGCACTGGTGGCCCATGTGCAGGGCCACCACCGAGCCGCCGCGCACCGAGTTCAGCACCCGGCGCTGCAGCTCGGCGGCCGAGGGGTCGTTGTAGTCGCGCGGGTCGACGTCGAAGGACAGCACGTGCTCGTAGCCGACGGCCCGCGCCTGCTCGCGCACCATCGGGGTGGAGTACTGCGCGGCGGAGGGGCGGAACCAGCGGCCGATCGAACCGGTGAGCTTCTGCAGCCGGTCGGCGCACTGGGCGATCTCGGCGCGCGCCTGGTCCGGCGTCATCGCGGAGATGTTGAGGTGGTTCTGGGTGTGGTTGCCCAGCTCGTGGCCGCCGTCCAGGATCCGCTGCGCCATCTGCGGCTGCTGGTCGAGCCAGCTGCCGACCACCATCACGGTCAGCTTGGCGCCGCGCTGCTCGGCGATCTCCAGCAGGGCGGTGGCCAGCTTCGGGTCGCCGCTGCCGTGGACGGTGAGCGCCACGTTCTTGCCGGTGCGCGGCCCGTACACGACCTCGACCGGGGTGCCGGGCGCGAGCGGGGGCAGCGGGGGAGGGGTCGGCGGGGCGGACGCCCGGGCGGCGGCTGCGGTCGGATCGGCGACGGGCTCGGGATCCGCGCCGGCGGCCGGTGCGGTCGGCGCGGGGGAGGCCGGGCCCTCGCCGCCGTTCCAGGCCGGGTCGGTGATGTGCTGCGGGTCGACGGTGCCGGGGTGGGCGGCCAGCGCCCCTGGGTCGGCCCGGCGGGGCACGCCGGTGCCGCAGGCGGTGAGGAGGCCTCCGGCGGCGGTGAGGGCGGCCAGCTTGGCGGCGGTGCGCAGTACGGTGCGGCGGTCGGCAGTCATCGGCAGCCAGCATAGAGAGGACGGCCGTGGCGGGCGATCCGGGATGACCCGTCCGTACCGCCCTTGACGTGCACACACCCTGTCTACGGGCGTTGCGTAAACCTGAACTCCCGCTGTTTCCACGGCGTGTCGTTGGATACGATCACCGCGCGCCGCGTGTTGACAGGCGGTCGCACAATTCCGGCATCGCGCATTGGGGGCGGACAGGATGTACGAGGACACCACGGCGACCGGCCGGGCGGCCGACACCGACTGGCACTGGGCCAGAGCGGACGACTGGCAGCCGCCGAGCGAGCTGGACACCGGCATCCCGCACACCGCCCGGATGTACGACTACTACCTGGGCGGCAAGGACAACTTCGAGGCCGACCGCAAGGCCGCCCAGGCCGCGATAGCCGCCTACCCCGCGCTTCCGCTGCTGGCCCGCACCAACCGGCAGTTCCTCGGGCGGGCCGTCGAGTTCGCGGCCGGCCGGGGCATCCGCCAGTTCGTCGACATCGGCACCGGCATCCCGGCCGTGGGCTCCACCAGCGAGGTCGCCCAGCGGGTCGCCCCGGACGCCCGCGTGGTGTACGTCGACAACGACCCGATCGTCGCCACCCACGCCCGCGCCCTGCTGGCCGGACACCCCGCCGGGCACACCTCGGTGATCGAGGCCGACCTGCGCGACCCGGCCGCGATCCTCGCCCACCCCGCACTGGCCGCCGCCGTCGACCTCTCCCGGCCGGTCGCGCTGATGCTGGTCGCCGTCCTGCACTTCATCCGCGACGAGGACGGCGCGCAGCAGATCGTCCGCACCCTGCGCGAGGCGCTCGCCCCGGGCAGCGCGCTGATCCTGTCGCACGGCAGCCCCGACTTCGCCTCCCGGGAGAGCGCCGCCGAGGGCACCCGGATCTACAAGAGCGCCAGCGCCCCGCTCGTCCTGCGCCCCCGGGCCGGCGTCGAACCCTTCTTCGGGGACTTCGAGTTCGTCGGCCCCGGGCTCGTCCAGCTCCCGCTCTGGCGCCCCACCGCCGGACACGTGCCCACCACCGAACTGCCGGAGGGCTGGCAGGACGTCTCCGCCTACGCGGGCGTCGCGTTCAAGCCGTAGCCGCTGCTGCCGTGGTGGTTGCCGTGGCCGTCGGGCCCACGGCGGCCGCCGCCGCGCCCCGCGCGTGACCGGTACCCGGCCCCGGCGCCTCCCTCCTGCGCCGGGACCGGATCACCGCAGCCTACGCAGCCCCACTGACAGCCCCTCACCCGCCCGGGTAGCCTGCGGCGTGACCACCACCCTGCCGCCCCTGCCCGCCGGGGCCGCCGACCTGCTGCGCGACCTCGACGCCCCACCCCGGCTGGTCGCCCACCTCGCGCTGGTGCACGAAGTCGCCGAGGAGATCGCCGACTTCTGCGCCGGTGAGGGTCTGGAGTTCGACCGCGAGGCCGTCCGGTACGGCGCCGCCACCCACGACATCGGCAAGACCGTGCACCCGGAGGAACTCTCGGGGCCCGGATCCGCGCACGAGGCCGCCGGTCACGCCCTGCTGCTCGCCCGCGGCGTCCCCGAGCGGCTCGCCCGCTTCGCCCGCAGCCACGCGAGCTGGGGCGGGCCCGGCGTCACCGTCGAGGAACTGCTGGTCAGCCTGGCCGACAAGGCGTGGAAGAACAAGCGCGTCCAGGACCTGGAGGACCGCGTGGTCGACCGGCTCGCCGCCGCCACCGGCCGGGAGCGCTGGGAGGCCCTCCTCGCCCTGGACGACCTGCTCACCCGGATCGGCGAGGACGCCCCGAGGCGGCTCGCCGTCCAGGCCGCGCACCCCGTGCGCGCCCGGGAAACCCACGCGACAGGGCGCGCCGGGCGGTGTTAGCTTCCGAGGCATGGAAGCCCTGAGTGAGAACGAGATCCGCGCGTCCTTCGTCAACTGCTCCAAGGGCGAGGCCCGTCGGCTCAACCTTCCCCGGGGCCTCGCCGAACTGCCCTGGGAGGACCTGGACTTCCTCGGCTGGCGGGACCAGGGCGCGCCCGACCGCGCCTACCTGGTGGCCCCGCACGGCGGCGAACTCGTCGGGGTGACGCTGCGGGTGCCGACGGTCCGGCGCAGCCTGACCAAGACCAACGTCTGCTCGCTGTGCATCACCGGGCACGCCGGCACCGGCGTCGCGCTGCTCGCCGCCCGCCGGGCCGGCGCCGCCGGCCGCGAGGGCAACACCGTCGGGACCTACATCTGCGCCGACCTCGCCTGCTCGCTCTACGTGCGCGGGCTGAAGAAGTCCACCCTGGTCACCCGGCCCGACGAGTCGCTGCCGCTGGCGGACCAGATCGCCCGGACGCTGGGCAACCTCGACGCCTTCCTCGCCCGGGTGCTCACCGACACGACCGTCACGCCCGGCTAGGCCCTGCCCGGACGCAGGCCCCGCCCGGCCAGGGCTCAGTGGCCGCGCAGCCCGTCCAGTTCGCGGCGCTCCCGCTTGGTCGGGCGCCCGGCCCCGCGGTCCCGCTGCCCGGCCGCCGCGACGAACTCGCGCGGCGGCCGCGGCGGGCTGTTGTCGACCAGGCACTCCGCGGCCGCCGGGGCGCCGACCCGCTTGCGGATCAGCGTCCGCACGACCACCACCCGCTCGTGGTTCTCCTCGCGCACCCGGACCTCGTCGCCGGGCTTCAGCGCCTGGGCCGGCTTGGCCCGTTCGCCGTTCACCCGGACGTGTCCGGCCCGGCAGGCGGCCGCCGCCAGCGCCCGCGTCTTGACCAGCCGGACCGCCCAGATCCAGCTGTCAACCCGCACGCTTCCCTCGTGTTCAGCCATCCTCGGAGCCTACCCAAGCGGTCGGGCCCGGGCGGCCGACGGACGGCCTGCGCGGCGGGACGGGCGGCCGCCCGGCGGCTACGCCGCGGCCGGCGCCTCCTGGATCGCCCAGCCGTTGCCGTCCGGGTCGTTGAAGAACACGAAGTTGTTCCAGGCCTCGCCGTGCCCGTTCACCCGGGCACCCGCCACGAAGTGCTGGACCGGACTGACCTGGACACCCCGCGCCACCAGTTCGGCGTGCGCCTTCTCGATGTCCGCCACCACCAGTTGGAGGCCCTTGACCGAGCCGGGCGGGGAGTCGATCACCCCCTTGCCCACCACGATCGAGCAGGGTGAGCCGGGGGGCGTCAGCTGGACCACCCGGACCCCGTCCCGCAGGCGGGTGTCGTGGTCCACCGTGAACCCGGCCTGCTCCTCGTAGAAGAGCTTCGCGCGGTCCACGTCGGACACGGGGACCACCACGACTTCGAGTTTCCAGTCCATCGCCCTCACCCCTCTCGGTCGGGCCCTTCCAGTATCCGTCCGGCGGCAGTCATCCAAAACTGTTCCCCCACCGGCCGTCCGATAGCCTGAGAACACGATGAATCCGCAGACCACGCCCGCCGCGACCACGTTCTCCACCCCGTGGGGCACCCTCGACCTCACCCGCTTCCCCGAGGACCCGCGCGAGCGGCTCCGGGCCTGGGACGCCGCCGACGAGTACCTGCTGCGCCACCTCGCGGGCGAGACGGACAGCGCGGGCGGCGCCGCCACCGAGCTGGCCGGCCGCCGGATCGCCGTCCTCGGCGACCGCTGGGGCGCGCTGACCACCGCGCTCGCCGGGTTCGGGCCGGTCCAGATCTCCGACTCCCACCTGGGCCGCCAGGCCACCCTCGCCAACCTGGCCCGCGCCGGTGCCGCCGTCGACGGGGACCGGCTGCTCAGTACCCGGGACACCCCGCCGGAGCGGATCGACGTGCTGCTGGTGCGCGTGCCCAAGAGCCTGGCCCTGCTGGAGGACCAGCTGCACCGGCTCGCCCCCGCGCTCCACCCCGGCACCGTGGTGGTCGGCACCGGCATGGTCACCGAGATCCACAGCTCCACCCTCCGGCTCTTCGAGCGGATCCTCGGCCCGACCCGCACCTCGCTGGCGGTCCGCAAGGCCCGGCTGATCCTGAGCACCCCCGATCCGGCGCTCGACCCCGGCCCGAACCCGTGGCCGCACCGCTACGCGCTGCCGTCGGACATCGGCCCCGCCGCCGGCCGTACGGTCGTCAACCACGCCGGGACGTTCTGCGCCGAGCGGCTCGACATCGGCACCCGCTTCTTCCTCGCCCAACTGCCCGTCCCCGCCCCGGGCGCCCGGGTGGTCGACCTCGGCTGCGGCAACGGCGTGGTCGGCACGGCCGCCGCGCTGGCCGGGCCCGGCGCGGAGCTGCTCTTCGTGGACGAGTCGCACCAGGCGGTGGCCTCCGCCGAGGAGACCTTCCGCGCCAACCTGGGGCCGGACGCCCCGGCCGAGTTCCGCACCGCCGACGCGCTGGCGGCGGACGTGGTCGCCCCCGGTTCGGTGGACCTGGTGCTCAACAACCCCCCGTTCCACTCGCACCAGGCCACCACCGACGCGACCTCCTGGCGGATGTTCACCGGCGCCAAGCGGGCCCTGCGGCCCGGTGGCGAACTCTGGGTGGTCGGCAACCGCCACCTCGGCTACCACGTCAAGCTGCGCCGCCTGTTCGGCAACTGCCGACTGGTGGCCGGGAACCCCAAGTTCGTGGTGCTGCGCGCCGTCAAGCGCTGACCGGCCCCAGGCCCCCAGGCCCCCAGGCCCCCAGGCCCCCAGGTCTCCAGGCCCCCGGGCCCCGGGCCCCGGCCGCCGCGGACCTCCGCCCCGAGGCTCGCCCGGGTGCCCGGGGTGCTCTGCCACGAACTCCTTGCATGGATTTTCCCTCCCGCGTATATTCATGCCAAGACTAAGGAGGAACGCCATGGCATTGCGAGTCGCCGTCGCCGGCGCGAGCGGATACGCGGGCGGAGAGGTGCTGCGCCTGCTGCTCGGCCACCCGGAGGTGGAGATCGGGGCGCTGACCGGCGGCTCGAACGCGGGCGCCAGGCTGGGCACGCTGCAGCCGCACCTGATCCCGCTCGCCGACCGCGTCCTCGAACCCACCACCCCCGAGGTGCTGGCCGACCACGACGTGGTGTTCCTGGCGTTGCCGCACGGCCAGTCCGCCGCCGTCGCCGAGGCCCTCGGCCCGAACGTCCTGGTGGTCGACTGCGGTGCCGACTTCCGGCTCAAGGCCGCCGCCGACTGGGAGCAGTTCTACGGCTCCGCGCACGCCGGCACCTGGCCCTACGGCCTGCCCGAACTCCCCGGCCACCGAGCCGCGTTGAAGGGCAGCAACCGGATCGCCGTGCCCGGCTGCTACCCGACGGCCGTCTCGCTCGCGCTGTTCCCCGCGTACGCGGCCGGACTCGCCGAGCCGGAGGCCGTCGTGGTCGCCGCCTCCGGCACCTCCGGCGCCGGCAAGGCCGCCAAGCCGCACCTGCTGGGCAGCGAGGTGATGGGCAACGTCAGCCCGTACGGCGTCGGCGGCGTCCACCGGCACACCCCGGAGATGGCGCAGAACCTCAGCCCGCTCGCGGGCGAACCGGTCACCGTGTCCTTCACCCCCACCCTCGTCCCGATGCCGCGCGGGATCCTCGCCACCTGCTCGGCCAAGGCCAGGCCCGGCGTGACCGCCGAGAGCCTGCGCGCCGCCTACGCCGAGGCGTACGCGGACGAGACCTTCGTCCACCTGCTGCCCGAGGGCCAGTGGCCGCAGACCAGCAGCGTCTACGGCGCCAACACCGCCCTCGTCCAGGTCGCCCTGGACGCCACCGCCGGGCGGATCATCGCGATCAGCGCGATCGACAACCTGGTCAAGGGCACCGCGGGCGGCGCGGTGCAGAGCATGAACATCGCCCTGGGCCTGCCCGAAGAGCTGGGCCTCCCCCTGAACGGAGTCGCACCGTGAGCAACAGCAGCAACGTGGGCGTGACGGCTGCCAAGGGCTTCCGCGCCGCCGGGGTGACCGCCGGCATCAAGGCCTCCGGCACGCCGGACCTCGCCCTGGTGGTCAACGACGGTCCCTCGCTCGCCGCGGCCGGCGTCTTCACCTCGAACCGGGTCAAGGCCGCGCCGGTGCTCTGGTCCGAGCAGGTCCTCAAGGGCGGGCAGGTCTCCGCCGTCGTCCTCAACTCCGGTGGCGCCAACGCCTGCACCGGCCCGCTCGGCTTCCAGGACACCCACGCCACCGCGGAGAAGGCAGCCGAGGAGCTGGGGCTCAACGCGGGCGAGGTCGCCGTCGCCTCCACCGGCCTGATCGGCGTCCGGCTGCCGATGGACATCCTGCTGCCCGGCGTCACCCTCGCCGCCGCGGAGCTCAGCGGGACCGGCGGCGAGGCCGCCGCGATCGCCATCAAGACCACCGACACCGTGCACAAGACCGCCCAGGTCACCAGCCCGGCCGGCTGGACGGTCGGCGGCATGGCCAAGGGCGCGGGCATGCTCGCCCCGAGCCTCGCCACCATGCTGGTCGTGCTCACCACCGACGCCGCCGTCGACAGCACGGACCTGGACGCCGCCCTGCGCGGCGCCACCCGCACCACCTTCGACCGGATCGACTCCGACGGCTGCATGTCGACCAACGACACCGTGCTGCTGCTGGCCTCCGGCGCCTCCGGCACCACCCCGGACCGGGCCGAGTTCGCCGAGGCCGTCCGCACCGTCAGTGCCGAGCTGGCCCGTCAGCTGATCGGCGACGCCGAGGGCGCGAGCAAGGACATCCGGATCGACGTCACCGGCGCCGCGACCGAGGACGAGGCCGTCGAGGTCGCCCGCACGATCAGCCGCAACAACCTGCTCAAGTGCGCCATCCACGGCGAGGACCCCAACTGGGGCCGCGTCCTCGCCGCGATCGGCACCACCTCCGCCGCCTTCGACCCGAACCGCCTCGACGTCGCCATCAACGGCGTCTGGGTCTGCAAGGACGGCGGGGTGGGCGAGGACCGCGACCTGGTCGACATGAAGGGCCGGGAGGTCGTCATCACCGCGGACCTCGACGCGGGCACCGCGAGCGCCTCGCTGTGGACCAACGACCTCACCGCCGACTACGTCCACGAGAACAGCGCCTACTCCACCTGATCCGCGCCGCACCTGATCCGCGACATCCTGACCCGCGGCACCACCGAACCGCGGCGGTACCGGGTCCGCGACATCCTCCCCCAGCCTCCGGCCGGGGGACCCCCATCGACGAGGGAACCCCGTGCAGATCGCACCCAAGGGCGAACAGGCCCGCAACAACACCGCGTTGCCCAAGGCCATGACGCTGATCGAGGCACTGCCGTGGCTGGAGCGCTTCCACGGCAAGACCGTCGTGATCAAGTTCGGCGGCAACGCCATGGTGGACGACGAGCTCAAGTCGGCGTTCGCCCAGGACGTCGTCTTCCTCCGCTACGCCGGACTGCACCCCGTGGTGGTGCACGGCGGCGGTCCGCAGATCAGCGCCCAGCTGGACAGGCTCGGCCTGCAGTCCAGCTTCACCAACGGCCTGCGGGTCACCACCCCCGAGACCATGGACGTGGTCCGGATGGTGCTGGCCGGCCAGGTGCAGCGCGAGCTGGTCGGCCTGCTCAACGAGCACGGACCGTTCGCCGTCGGCATGACCGGCGAGGACGCGCACACCATGACGGCGGTCAAGCGCTACGCGGTGGTGGACGGCGAGCAGGTGGACATCGGCCTGGTCGGGGACATCGTCAACATCGAGGCCGGCGCGGTGAAGGCGCTGATCGGCGACGGCCGGATCCCGGTGATCTCCTCGATCGCGCGCGGTGCCGACGGTCACGTCTACAACATCAACGCCGACACCGCCGCCGCCGCCCTCGCGGTCGCCCTCGGCGCCGAGATGCTCGTCGTCCTCACGGACGTCGAGGGCCTCTACAAGGACTGGCCGAACTCCGACGACGTGATCAGCCAGCTCAACGCGAGCGAACTGGAGGAGCTGCTGCCCGGCCTGGCCAGCGGCATGCTCCCCAAGATGGAGGGCTGCCTGCGCGCCGTCCGCTCCGGCGTGGGCACCGCCCGCGTCCTGGACGGCCGGGTACCGCACAGCCTGCTGCTGGAGATCTTCACCGACGAGGGCATCGGCACGATGGTCGTGCCGGACGACGAGCCGACCGTGACCGGGGGACTGGCATGACGCACAACGAGCAGCTCACCGACCGGTGGCAGCACAGCTTCACCGACAACTACGGCACCCCCCGGATCCCGCTGGTGCGGGGCGAGGGCAGCAAGTTGTGGGACGCCGACGGCAAGGAGTACACCGACCTGCTCGGCGGCATCGCCGTCAACGCCCTCGGCACCGCCCACCCGGCGGTGGTCGAGGCGGTCGGCCGGCAGATCGCCACCCTCGGCCACGTCTCCAACCTCTTCATGGCCGAGCCCACCATCGCCCTCGCCGAGCGGCTGCTGCGCCTGGACGGCCGGGCGGGCGGCCGGGTGTTCTTCTGCAACTCCGGCGCGGAGGCCAACGAGGCCGCCTTCAAGATCAGCCGACGGACCGGGCGCACCCACCTGGTCGCCCTCCAGGGCGCCTTCCACGGCCGGACGATGGGAGCCCTCGCGCTCACCGGCCAGCCCGCCAAGCAGGACCCGTTCCGCCCGCTGCCCGGCGACGTCACCCACGTCCCCTTCGGCGACGTCGAGGCGCTGCGCGCGGCCGTCACCACCGAGACCGCAGCCGTCTTCCTGGAGCCGGTGCAGGGCGAGAACGGCGCGATCCCGCTGCCCGACGGCTACCTCCGGGCGGCCCGCGAGATCACCCGGGCCACCGGCACCCTGCTGGTCCTGGACGAGATCCAGACCGGCGTCGGCCGCACCGGCCACTGGTACGCCCACCAGGCCTTCGAGGGCGTCGAGCCGGACGTCGTCACCCTGGCCAAGGCGCTCGGCGGCGGCCTGCCGATGGGCGCCGTCCTCGCCTTCGGGGAGGCCGCCGAGCTGCTCACCCCGGGCCAGCACGGCACCACCTTCGGCGGCAACCCGGTGGCCGCCGCGGCCGGGCTCGCGGTGCTGGACACCATCGAGTCCGAGGGCCTGCTGGAGCACGTCCGCAAGCTCGGCGAGCGGCTGCGGCACGGCGTCGAGGCGATCGGCGACCCGCTGGTCTCGCACGTGCGCGGCGCCGGCCTGCTGCTCGGCATCGTGCTCACCGCGCCGGTCTCGGCCCGGGTCCAGGCCGTCGCGCAGGAGGCCGGGTTCCTGGTCAACGCGGCCGTCCCGGACGCCGTCCGGCTGGCCCCGCCGCTGGTGCTGACCGAGGAGGAGGCGGACGCGTTCCTCGCGGCGCTGCCGGGCATCCTCCGGACGGTGCGCGAGAGCGCCCCGGCCGATGCGAGTTGACCGTCGTCCGGGAGAATAATCACATGACCGTTTCCCGCTCAGGCCCGTCCGCCGCCGGCCCGACGCCGCAGGTCCCACAGACCCGCACCGCGCGCCACCGGCGGATTGTGGACCTGCTCACCCGCCAGCCCGTGCGTTCGCAGAGCCAGCTCGCCAAGCTGCTCGCCGACGACGGACTCGTGGTCACCCAGGCGACCCTCTCCCGGGACCTGGACGAGCTGGGCGCGGTCAAGATCCGCAACCGGGACGGCGCGCTGATCTACGCCGTCCCGGCCGAGGGCGGCGACCGCACGCCGCGCGCGCCGATGGGGGAGTCGGCCAGCGAGGGCCGGATGGCCCGGCTGGCCGGCGAGCTCATGGTCTCCGCGACGGCCTCCGGCAACCTGGTCGTGCTGCGCACCCCGCCGGGCGCGGCCCAGTTCCTGGCCTCGGCGATCGACCAGGCCGAGGTGTTCGAGATCATCGGCACCATCGCCGGCGACGACACCGTCCTGCTGATCAGCCGTGACCCGGCCGGCGGCCAGGCGCTCGCCGACCACCTGATGCAACTCGCCCAGGCGAAGGCGCAGTAGCCCCTCGGACACCCGCAACCCCGGCCGACGGATCCCGTCCGGCCGGGGTTTTGTGTTTCATACGCCGTCATGCATACTTATGCCACCAGCCGCACATGTGTGAAGGAGCCCCGCGATGACCGCCCAGCAGTCCTCCGACGTCCGCCTCTGGGGCGCGCGCTTCGCCGACGGCCCGTCCGAGGCGCTGGCCAAGCTGTCCGCCTCGGTCCACTTCGACTGGCGGCTCGCCCCGTACGACATCGCCGGCTCCAAGGCCCACGCCCGGGTCCTGCACAAGGCCGGACTGCTCTCCGACGACGAACTGGCCGCCATGCTGGACGGCCTCGACCGGCTGCTCGCCGACGTCGAGGCGGGCACCTTCACCGGCACCGTCGCCGACGAGGACGTCCACACCGCCCTGGAGCGCGGCCTGCTGGAGCGCCTCGGCGCCGAGCTCGGCGGCAAGCTGCGCGCCGGGCGCTCCCGCAACGACCAGATCGCCACCCTGTTCCGGATGTACCTGCGGGACCACGCGAAGACCATCGGCGGCCTGCTGCTCGACCTCCAGCACGCCCTGGTCGGCCTCGCCGAGGCGCACCCGGACACCGCCATGCCGGGCCGCACCCACCTCCAGCACGCCCAGCCCGTGCTCTTCGCCCACCACGTCCTCGCGCACGTGCAGGCCATCGGCCGGGACGCCGAGCGGCTGCGCCAGTGGGACGCCCGCACCGCCGTCTCGCCCTACGGCTCCGGGGCGCTGGCCGGCTCCTCGCTCGGCCTCGACCCGCAGGCCGTCGCCGCCGAGCTCGGCTTCGAGGGCGGCTCGGTCGGCAACTCCATCGACGGCACGGCCTCGCGCGACTTCGTCGCCGAGTTCGCCTTCGTCACCGCGATGGTCGGGATCAACCTCTCCCGGATCGCGGAGGAGGTGATCATCTGGAACACCAAGGAGTTCGGCTTCATCACGCTGCACGACGCCTTCTCCACCGGCTCCTCGATCATGCCGCAGAAGAAAAACCCGGACATCGCCGAACTCGCCCGCGGCAAGTCCGGTCGCCTGATCGGCAACCTGACCGGCCTGCTGGCCACCCTCAAGGCGCTCCCGCTGGCCTACAACCGGGACCTGCAGGAGGACAAGGAGCCGGTCTTCGACTCCTGCGACACGCTGGAGGTGCTGCTGCCGGCGTTCACCGGGATGATGGCCACCCTCACCGTGCACCGGGAGCGGCTGGAGGAGCTCGCCCCGGCCGGCTTCTCGCTCGCCACCGACATCGCCGAGTGGCTGGTCAAGCAGGGCGTGCCGTTCCGGGTCGCGCACGAGGTGGCCGGCGCCTGCGTCAAGGTCTGCGAGGCCGAGGGCATCGAGCTGTCCGACCTGACGGACGAGCAGTTCGCCGGGATCTCCGGCCACCTGACGCCGGAGGTGCGCTCGGTGCTCAGCGTGCACGGCGCCATCGCCTCCCGCAACGGGCGCGGCGGCACCGCCCCCTCGGCGGTCGCGGTCCAGCTCGCCGAGGTGAAGGCGGACCTGGCGCGGCAGCAGGAGTGGGTGCAGGGCTGACCGGGGGTCGGCGTGAGCAGGGGCGCGGCGGTCCGACCGGCGCGCCCCTGCGGCGTCCGCGCCCCGGTCCGGGCGTAACCGGCCCCGCCCCGGGGCGTCATGCACGGTGTGTGCACCACCCCTCCCCCCGTCCCCTCCGCCGAGGACGTCTACCTCGCCGAACGCCGCCGCCGCGTGGTCCGCGAGACCGTCGCCGCCCTGCCCGGCCGCTGCCCGCAACTGATCGCCGCCCTCGCGGAGGACCCGCCGCCCAGCTACCGCGAGCTCTCCGAGCGCCTCGGCATGCCCCGCGGCTCCATCGGCCCCACCCGCTCCCGCTGCCTCGCCTGCCTGCGCACGCTGCTCCACGCGGAGCGGTACCCGTGAGGCGCGGGAGGGGTCCCGGGCGCGTCCGCCCGCACTCCCCGGTGCGCGTTCCACGCCGCGCGCCCCGTCCCACCACCCCCTCCTCGCCCGGGCGTGACCCTCGCCACGTCTGGCCCCCCGAAGGTTGAGGGAAGCTGACACCCGGGTAGAGCGCTGGCGAACGCAGCTCTTGACGGTGACGCGATCACTCGGATACTGAGCGTGAGCGCGCCACCCTCTGCGCGCCGGGCACGACGACTGGGGAGGCCCCTCCACATGGGCATGAGCGTGATCATCTCGGCCGCGGCGGCCGAGGACGCGGAGCAGATCCTCAAGCTCCAGTACCTCGGCTACCAGCCCGAGGCCGAGCTGTACGGCGACTGGGCGATCGAGCCCCTGACGCAGACCCTGGAGAGTCTGCGCGCCGAACTGACCGAGCAGCACTTCCTGGTCGCCCGGCTGGGCGGCGAGGTGGTCGGCACCGTCCGCGGCCGCGTGGAGCCCGACGGCGTCGCCCGGATAGGGCGTCTGGTCGTCCACCCGCGGATGCAGCGCCACGGCCTCGGCGGTCGCCTGCTGGACGCGCTGGAGCGCCGCCTCGCCGAGGACGGCGCGGTGTCCGCCTACCGCCTCTTCACCGGCCACCGCAGCCTCGGAAACCTGCGCCTGTACGCCCGCCAGGGCTACCGGCAGACCCGGGTCGAACAGGTCAACAGCCGGCTGAGCTTCGTCCACCTGGAGAAGCCCGTCAGCACGCCGCTCGCCGCGACGGCCTGACCGGCCGCCCCGCGCCCCGCCCCTCGGCGCCGCCACCATCCGGACGATCCGGTGGCGGCGCCGAGTCATGTCTGCGCTGGTCAGAGCGGTATGCGTCCGCATTGCGGACAGCCTGGTCAAATAATTGGGCGTACCTCGAACCATCTGTTTTACTGGCTCACATGACTGCGACGACGAACTGCACCCCCACCGGCACGCTGCCGGCAGGTGAGCGTGCCATGTGCCGTCGAATGTGTCACTGCTGAGGGCCACCGCCCCCGGCACCCCTCCGAGGGTGCCTCCCCTCGCGCCCCGAAGCGAGACTCCGGCGCCGCTCCCGCCCGTGTGAGCGCGCCCTTCCTCCCGTACCCCTCCCCCTGCCGTGCCCGCCCGCCCGCGGGCGCCGGTGAGTCGTAAGGCCACGCCCTCGCGCGGCCCGGCCGTCCGACGGCCGCGATCAAGGGGTGGCAGGTCCGGATCCCCCTGGCGAAGCGCCGCAAGGACACCGCCGACCGAAACCCGGTCGGGCGGTCGACCCGCGCCGCCCGCCCCCGACCCACGGAAGCTGCTGTGATCACCACCACGGACCTCACGAAGGTCTACCGCTCCCGAGGCCGCGAGGTGACCGCCCTCGCCGGTGTCGACCTGCACGTCCGCCCGGGCGAGGTCTACGGCGTCGTCGGCACCAGCGGCGCCGGCAAGTCCACCCTCATCCGCTGCGTGAACATGCTGGAGCGCCCGACCTCCGGCACCGTCACCGTGGACGGGGCCGAACTCACCGCCCTGTCCGGCGGCGAGAACCGCGCGGGACGGGAACTGCGCGAGGCGCGGCGCCGGATCGGCATGGTCTTCCAGCACTTCAACCTGCTCTCCTCGCGGACGGTGCAGCAGAACGTCGAACTCCCGCTGGAGATCATCGGACTGGACCGCACCCAGCGCCGCCGCAAGGCCGCCGAACTGCTCGACCTGGTCGGCCTCGGCGACAAGGCCCGCAGCTACCCCAACCAGCTCTCCGGCGGCCAGAAGCAGCGCGTCGGCATCGCCCGCGCCCTGGCCGGCGACCCCAAGGTGCTGCTCTCCGACGAGGCCACCTCGGCGCTCGACCCGGAGACCACCCGCTCGATCCTCAAGCTGCTGCGCGACCTCAACCAGCAGCTCGGCCTCACCGTCCTGCTGATCACCCACGAGATGGACGTCATCAAGTCCGTCTGCGACTCCGCCGCCCTGATGCGCGGCGGCCGGGTGGTCGAGTCCGGCGAACTCACCGACCTGCTGGCCAAGCCCGGCTCCGAGCTGGCCCGCGAGCTGTTCCCGCTCAGCGAGTTCGGCACCGGCCACGCCGGCTCCACCGTGCTGGAGATCACCTTCCAGGGCGACACCTCGGCCCAGCCGTTCGTCTCCCAGCTGGCCCGCACCTACCAGATCGACATCAACATCCTCGGCGCCGCCGTGGAGACCATCGCCGGCCGGATGGTCGGGCGGATGCGGGTCGAGCTGCCCGGCGGCCACCAGGACAACGTGGTGCCGATCGGCTACCTGCGCGAGCAGGGCCTGCAGGTGGACGTACTGGGCGCGGTGGACGGAGCGGTGGCATGACCTGGGACGAGATGTGGGCCCTGATGGGGCCCGCCACGCAGGAGACCTTCCAGATGGTCGGGGTGTCCGCCGTCTTCACGGTGCTGCTCGGCCTGCCGCTGGGCATCCTGCTGGTGCTCACCGACAAGGGCGGCCTGCTGGCCAACCGGGCCGTCAACAAGGGCATCGGCTTCGTGGTGAACCTGGCCCGCTCGGTGCCGTTCATCATCCTGATGATCGCGCTGATCTCCTTCACCCGCTGGCTCGTCGGCACGTCGATCGGCTGGCAGGCGGCGACCGTGCCGCTGACCATCGGCGCCATCCCGTTCTTCGCCCGCCTGGTCGAGACCTCCGTCCGCGAGGTCGACGGCGGCCTGGTCGAGGCCGTCCAGTCGATGGGCGCCGGCACCTGGACGATCGTCCGCAAGACCCTGCTGCCCGAGGCGCTGCCCGGCATCGTGGCCTCGATCACCACCACGGTCATCACCCTGGTCGGCTACTCCGCGATGGCCGGCACGGTCGGCGGCGGCGGCCTCGGCACCCTTGCCGTCAACTACGGCTACCAGCGCTTCGAGACCGCCTTCATGTGGGTCATCGTGGCCGAGCTGGTGATCATCGTCACGGCCGTCCAGCTGATCGGCGACTTCGCCGTCCGCCGCCTCTCCCACCGCGGCCGCACCGGCGGCCGGACCCGGCTGTTCGGCCGCGGCCCGGCCGGCCCGGCCGGTCCGGCCGCCGGCGACAAGGACCTCGTCGCCTCCTAGACCTCCCGCCTCCGACTCCGGACGCGGCTCCCCGTATCACGCAGAAAGGCACTTTTCGTGCGCAACGCCCTGAAGTTCACCAGCGCCCTGGCCACCGCCGGCCTCGCCCTCTCCCTCGCCGCCTGCGGCAGCTCGGGGTCCTCCTCCTCGGACCCGAACGCGCCGCTCAAGGTCGTCGCGAGCCCGACCCCGCACGGGCAGATCCTCAAGTTCGTCAAGGACAACCTCGCGGAGAAGGCGGGCCTCAAGCTCGACATCAAGGAGGTCACCGACTACGTGACCCCCAACACGGCGGTGCAGGACGGTTCGGCCGACGCCAACTTCTTCCAGCACGTCCCGTACCTGGAGGACTTCAACAAGAAGCACGGCACGACCATCGTGTCCGTCGAGCCCGTGCACCTGGAGCCGCTGGGCCTCTACTCCAAGAAGGTCAAGGCGATAGCCGACCTGCCGGACGGCGCCACCGTCGGCCTGCCGAACGACGCCACCAACGAGGGCCGCGCCCTCAAGCTGCTCGCCGACAACAAGCTGATCACCCTCAAGGACGGCGTGACCACCACGGCCACCCCGGCCGACGTGACCGGCAACCCGAAGAACCTCAAGTGGAAGGAGCTGGAGGCCGCCCAGCTGCCCCGCTCCGTCACCGACCTCGACGCCGCCGTCATCAACGGCAACTACGCGATCGACTCCGGCCTGAAGCCGGCCACCGACGCGCTGGTGCTGGAGAAGGCCGACGGCAACCCGTACGCCAACATCCTCGCCGTGAAGAAGGGCAAGGAGGACGACCCGCGGGTCAAGAAGCTCGCCGAGCTGCTGCACTCCGACGAGGTCAAGAAGTACGTCAACGACACCTTCCAGGGTTCGGTCATCCCGGCCTTCTGATCCGTCGCACCGCGGTACGCCGCGACGCCCGACCGGGCCCCCCCCCCCCCCCGCCCGGGGGGCCGCCCGGGCGGGGGGGGGCGCTAGTAAAAAAAAACAACCCCCCCGACACCAACAAGAACGA
>NZ_JBHWBZ010000068.1:36548-49990 GCF_042735475.1 Kitasatospora sp. NPDC059577
TCTACCGCGCCGTGTTTTGCGTCACCCCGGACTTCTGACGGGCCCCCCCGCCGCCCCCCCCGCCCCCCCCCGGGCCCCCCCCCCCCCGGGGGCGGGGGCCCGGTCGGGCAGTATGCACCGGGGACGCCCCCGGGCGACGGCGTTCTGACGTACCGTCGTGCGCGCGGCGCACCAGGTGGTACCCGGAGTGCGACGGAGGCGTACGGTGTTGTGTTCACGACCCGGCGAGGAGAGACGGCATGGCAGCGAGCTTCCCCGAGACCGCGATCAGCACCGAACGGCTGCTGCTGCGTCCCCTTGCGGAGGACGACGCCCCCGGTCTGGCCACGATGATGGCCGACGACCTCGTCCTGGCCTGGACCGACCTCCCGCACCCCTTCACCGAGGCGTACGCGGCCGAACTCGCCCGGACCCTCGCCCCGGCCCACCGGGCCACCGGGCGCGGCATCGTCCTCGCCGTCACCGAGCACCTGACCCAGCGCCTGGTCGGCCTGGTCGAACTGCGCAACACCGACTGGCGGTTGCGCAGCACCGAGATCTCGTACATCACCGCCGCCTGGGCCCGCGGGGAGGGGTACGCCCCGGAGGCCGTCCTCGGCGTCGCCCAGTGGCTGTTCGAGGACCGGGGCTTCCTGCGCCTGGAGATGCGCACCGCCGCCGGGAACACCGCCGCCCAGCAGGTCGCCCAGAAGATCGGCGGCATCAGCGAGGGTGTGCTGCGCAGCGCCTGGATAGTGCGCGAGTCCGGCGAGGCGGTGGGCGCGCCCCCCGGCAGCCGGACCGCGGGGGAGAGCCGCAGCGACCTCATCCTCTGGAGCCTGCTCCCGGAGGACCTGGAGTCGCCCGGACTGCACCGGCACGGCTGGCACGGCGACCACCGCTACGTGCTGCGCGACTGACGCCGGGCGACCGGACCGCCGGACCGGGGCAGCCCGGCGACCGGACCGCCGACGACCGTCCGTCTGTCCGCC
Source organism: Kitasatospora sp. NPDC059577 (assembly GCF_042735475.1). Taxonomy (NCBI): domain Bacteria; kingdom Bacillati; phylum Actinomycetota; class Actinomycetes; order Kitasatosporales; family Streptomycetaceae; genus Kitasatospora; species Kitasatospora sp. NPDC059577. The sequence goes on from NZ_JBHWBZ010000068.1 coordinate 37,520, forward strand.
CGCCCGCCACGGACATGTGTACGAGATGTCCGTCCCCGGGGGATCACACCCGGTAGCCTCTGCACCGGTGCGGCAGCACGGCGCACCGGGTGGCGCACGGAACGGCGCAACGAGTCGAGGGAGAACGGCCGCAGATGGCTGACCGGATCACGGTCATCGGGTGGGACGGCACGCCGCTGACCGAGGCCGCCGGTGCGGCCCTCGCCGCGGCGACCCTGGTGGCCGGAGCCCCCTATCAACTCGGCGCCCTCCCGGTGCCCGAAGCCGCCGAGCGGATCACCCTCGGCGACGTCCGGCAGGCCGCCCGCCGGATCGCCGAGCACCGCGGCGCCGCCGTCGTGGTCGCCGAGGGCGACCCGGGCTTCTTCGGCGTGGTGCGCACCCTGCGCCGCCCCGAGTACGGCCTCGAACTGGAAGTCCTGCCCGCCGTCTCCTCCGTCGCCACCGCCTTCGCCCGGGCCGGCATGCCCTGGGAGGACGCCCAGGTGGTCAGCGCCCACGGCGGACGGCTGCGCCGCGCGGCCAACATCTGCCGGGCCCACCCCAAGGTGGCGGTGCTCACCGCCCCGGGTGCCGGGCCGGCCGAACTCGCCCTGATGCTGCGCGGGGTGCACCGGACCTTCGTGGTCTGCGAGGCCCTCGGCACCCCCGAGGAGGACGTCACCGTCCTCACCTCCGACCGGATCGCCGACCACGACTGGCGCGACCCCAACGTGGTGCTGGTGATCGGCGGCGGCGCCCAGGCCGCCCCGGTGGACCAGGCGGCCGGCTGGCTGGCCGGGCGCCCGGTCGGCTACCCCGGCGCGGAGCGCGGCTGGGCGCTCCCCGGCGACGCCTACGCGGGCGCCGGGCGCACGGGTGGTGAAACGGGCGCGCCGGACACGCTCCCCGCGCACGTGCGCGCCCTGGTACTGGCCCGTCTGGGTGCCCGTCCGGGGGACCTGGTCTGGTCGGTCGGCGCGGGCAGCGGCGCCCTCGCGGTGGAGGCGGCCCGGTTCGGCGCCGCCGTCGTCGCGGTCGAGGGCTCCCGCTCGGCCTGTGCCCGGCTGGCCGTCAACGCCCGGCGGTACGGCGTCGAGATCGAGGCAGTGTACGGGAGCGGCCCCGAGGTGCTGGGCGGTTTGCCGGAGCCGGACGCGGCGGTGGTGGAGTCCGGTGGGCCGGACGTGGTGCGCGCCGTGCTGGCCCGCAGGCCGGAGCGGTTCGTCGCGCTGGCCCGGACCTTCGCCGAGGCGGAGGAGGTCCGCCGGGCGATCGACGAGGCCGGGTACCGGGCGGACGGCGCGTTGCTCCAGTCGACCCCGCTGGCGTCCGCGGGGGAGGGCAGCGGGCTGGGGCTGGGGTCGGGCGGAACCGGCGCGCTCGTGCTCTGGGGTGAGCAGATCGTGTGAAAACCTCGGGCGCGCGCCGGGGCCGCGCGGTAGTGCGGACGGTTGCGCGGGCGCGGTCCGCGCGCGGTGCGGACGGTGATCCAGGTCGCATCCGGACACCGATTCGAGAGGTGACCGCGCCGGGCCGGTAGTGTGACGTCCTGGGCGGCTGCAGCTGTCGGCGACCCACCCGATTCGGTCGGTTTGTCACCTTTTTGACGTGGTGCAACCCGGTTCCGCTCGGAGTGTGGGCAATTCGACGGGCCTCGTGCCGGACCTGGAGAATGCCGTAGGGTCCGGTGCGGTCGTGCCGGTTGCTCCGGGGTGTCGTTGTTTCAGACGATGCGCCGCCCCGTGTGGCGGTGCGCCGGGCCGGGGTGCCGCGGCGCACCGGATGGACTTGGGCCGCAGCGCCATGGCGCGGCGGCCGCGTGTGGTTGAGGGGCGGGTCGGTGCTGGCCCGGCCCGTGCGGATGGGCGCTGCGATCGGATCGTGTCGCCAAGGGCGCGGCAGCGGCCTGGAAGGAGCTTTGACAATGACCGATGGCGGCCACGTCCCGGGCGAGGGACTGCCGGAGCACCTGCACGCCGGGCCCGACCCGCTCGGCGGACCGGAGGGCGTCGCGGGCGTTGCACCCCTGCAGGGCGTCGCGACGGACGGCGGAATGATCCCGAACCCGGCGGCCCCGCTCGGCGGACCGCTCGGCGGGATGCCCCCGGGTGCCGGCGTCATCCCGCCGCAGGGCCAGCCCGGCTACGGCGTCCCCGGCGTCCCCGGCGAGGGGTGGGCCGTCGACCAGGGCGCCCAGCGCCCGGCCTTCCACTTCCTCGACCAGCCCGACTCGCCGGACGGCCTGGACGACGATGACGACGTGCTGCTGATGCCCGGCCCGCAGGGCTCCTGGGGCGAGACGATGGCGTCCGTCCCGGCCGAGCAGATGACGCTCGCGTCGCCGCAGGACGGCACCCCGGTCGAGCCGTCCTGGCCGCCGGTGGACCCGCCGGCGCTCGGCGCCGAGCACGTCCAGCAGCAGCCCGTCCCGCTGCAGCCGCAGGTGCAGCAGCCGATGACGCAGGCTCAGCCGCGCCGCCCGCTGCACGCCGGCCCGCCGATCCCGGACCCGTCGCTGATGACCGGCCAGGTCCCGGTGCGCTCGCTGGCCGACCGCGGCCCGTCGCAGGGCGGCACGCCCGCGCACGGCATCCCGGTCGTCGGCCGGCCGCCGATGGCCGAGGCCACGCCGCCCGTCGCGCCGCAGGCCGTTCAGACGCCGGCGGCGCCGCCGGTCGTTCCGCTGGTCCCGGGCACTCCGGTGGCTGACGGTCAGCAACTGCCGCTCGCCCAGGACGTCCAGCAGGTGCCGCTGGCCTCGCAGCCGGTCGAGTCGATGCTCGCCGTGGAGACGGTCGGGGCGATCGAGGTGATCGAGGTCGTCGAGACGCCGGAGGCCGTCCAGGGCGTCCAGCCCGTTCCGGTCCAGGTGGCGCCGGAGTCCGGTGTCGAGGCCGTGGCCGTCGCGCCGCAGGCCGTCGTGGCCGAGCCGGCCGTCGAGCAGGTCCCGGCCGGGGCTCCCGCCGCACCGGTCCCCGCCGACTCCGTCGCCGTCGAGACCGTCGCCGTCGAATCCGTGGCCGTCGAGACCGTGGCTGTCGAGTCCGTTGCCGTCGACGCGTCCGCCGAGCAGGCCGAGGCCGCTCCGGCCGGTCCGCAGCGCCGGATCTCCGCCTTCCTCGCCGCGCCCACCCCGCACGGCCTGCCCAAGGTCGAGGCGGCCGGGCAGGCCCCGGTGGCCGAGGCCGCGGCACCGCAGCAGCCCGCGCCCATAGCGGCCGCCGACGTGCCGCAGACCGTCGACGGCGATAACGCCCTCCAGGTGGCTCCCGTCGGCGAGCCCGGTCAGGGCGGCGAGGGTGCCGAGGCCGTGGCCGTCGCGCCGGAGGCCGCCGTCGAGCCGACCGCCGAGACCGCCGCCGGCACCGGGGAGATGCCGTCCGGTCAGCCCGTCAACGAGCCCGCCGCCGAGGCCGGGCAGCCGCAGCAGCCGGAGGCCGCGCCGGCCGAGGCCCCGGCGGAGGCGTCCGCCGAGCAGCCCGCGGAGCAGCCCGCGGAACAGGCCCAGGCGGAGGTCCCGGCCGAATCGGCCGTCGCGGCCGAGGCCGTTGCCGCCCCGGTCGAGACCGCCGCGGAGCCTGTTGCCGAGGCGGCGCAGCCCGCCGTAGCGGTCACGCAGGAGCCGGAGCAGCCCGCCGCCGAGCCGGCTGAGGCCGTTGCCGCCCCGGTCGAGACCGCCGCGGAGCCTGTTGCCGAGCCGGCCGCCGAGTCCGCCGCCGAGGCCGGGCAGCCGCAGCAGCCGGAGGCCGCGCCGGCCGAGGCCCCGGCGGAGGCGTCCGCCGAACCGCTCGCCGAGCAGGCCGAGGTTCCGGTCGAGGCGCCCGCCGCAGCCGCCGACGCCGCTCCGGCCGAGGCCGCTGTCGCTCCGGCCGACGTCGCCGAGCAGGCCCCTGAGGCCCCCGCCGCCGAGGAGCCGCAGGCCGCGCAGCCCGCCGACCAGCAGGCGGAGCAGCCGGTGTCCGAGCAGCCGGTGTCCGAGCAGCAGGCCACCGAGGAGCCCGCCGTCGACCCGTCGGCCGCCGAGCAGCCGGTGTCCGAGGACCAGCAGTCCGAGGAGCCGCAGCCCGAGGACCAGCAGCCCGAGGAACCCGCCGAGCCGCGCGGCCCCGCCGCCCCCGGCTACGACGAGCTCGGCCGAGAGGCCGTCCACCAGGTGATCCGCGAGCGCCGCGACGTCCGCAACGGCTTCCGCCCGGACCCGATCCCGCACGAGGTGCTGATCCGCGTCCTGGAGGCGGCCCACACCGCGCCCAGCGTCGGCTACTCGCAGCCCTGGGACTTCGTGGTGATCCGCTCGGGCAAGACCCGCAAGCGGATGCACGCCCTGGCCGAGCGCCAGCGCGAGGCGTACGCGGACTCGCTGCCCAAGGGCCGGGCGAAGCAGTTCAAGGAAATCAAGATCGAGGCCATCCTCGAGACCCCGGTCAACATCGTGGTGACCGCCGACCGCACCCGCGGCGGTCGGCACACCCTGGGCCGGCACACCCAGCCCCAGATGGCTCCGTACTCGGCCGCCCTGGCCGTGGAGAACCTCTGGCTCGCCGCCCGCGCCGAGGGCCTGGGCGTCGGCTGGGTGAGCTTCTTCGACGACGAGCAGCTGGTCCGCGAGCTCGGCCTGCCCGAGCACCTGGAGGTCGTCGCCTACCTGTGCGTCGGCTTCGTCGACTCGTTCCCGGACGAGCCGGAGCTGGAGCAGCAGGGCTGGGCCAAGAAGCGCCCGCTGTCCTGGGTCGTCCACGAGGAGCAGTACGGCAACCGCGCGCTGCCCGGCGAGGAGCCGCAGAGCCTGCTCGCCGAGACCCTGCGCGGCATCCGCCCGCTGGACGCCAAGGCGCTCGGCGAAGCCTGGGACCGGCAGAAGCGGATGACCAAGCCGGCCGGGTCGCTCGGCATGCTGGAGATCATCTCCGCCCAGCTGTCCGGGCTGTCCCGCAAGTGCCCGCCGCCGATCCCGGAGCCCGCCTGCGTGGCGATCTTCGCCGGCGACCACGGCGTGCACGCCCAGGGCGTCAGCCCGTGGCCGCAGGAGGTGACCGCCCAGATGGTCGGAAACTTCCTGGCCGGGGGAGCGGTGATCAACTCCTTCGCCAAGCAGATCGGCACCGAGGTCTGCGTGGTCGACGTGGGCGTGGCCGCCGAGCTGCCGGAGGCCGTCCAGCAGGGCCGGGCCACCGGCCTGCTGCCGCGCAAGGTCCGTCCCGGCACCGCCGACATGACCCAGGGCCCGGCGATGACCCGCGAGGAGGCCCTCAAGGCCATCGAGGTCGGCATCGAGACCGCCCGCGACCTGGTCGCGGCGGGCAACAAGGCACTGGTCACCGGCGACATGGGCATCGCCAACACGACTGCCTCGGCCGCCCTGATCTCGGTGTTCACCGGCCTGGACCCGGCCGAGGTCACCGGCCGCGGCACCGGCATCGACGACGAGACCCACGCCCGCAAGATCGAGGTGATCCGCGCCGCGCTGGCCCTGCACCAGCCCGACCCGAACGACCCGGTCGGCGTCCTCACCGCCATCGGCGGCCTGGAGCACGCGGCCATCGCCGGCTTCCTGCTCGGCGCCGCCTCGCTGCGCACCCCGGTCGTGCTGGACGGCGTCATCGCCGGTTCGGCCGCCCTGGTCGCCAAGGCGATCGCACCCGAGGTGCTGGCCGCCTGCATCGCCGGCCACCGTTCCGCCGAGCCCGGTCACCAGGCCGCGCTGGCGAAGCTCGGCCTGCGTCCGCTGATCGACCTGGACCTGCGGCTCGGCGAGGGCACCGGCGCCCTGCTGGCCCTGCCGCTGGTGCAGAGCGCGGCCCGGGCGATGCACGATGTAGCCACCTTCGACTCCGCCGGGGTCACCGAGAAGGCCTGACGCGCACCTCGCACCGCTCCGCGGACCGGCCCGAGGGCGCGCCGGCCCGCGGAGCGGCGTCTCGCCGTACCGTCCCCACACCCTCACCCCGATCAGGAGCACCGTCGATGACCGCGCCCACCCCGCACCCGAGCACCGAGGGCCGTACCCCGTACCCGGTCGGCCTGCTGCTGGCCGGCCGCCGTGTCGTCGTGGTCGGTGGCGGCCAGGTCGCCCAGCGGCGGCTGCCCGCCCTGATCGCCTCCGGGGCCGAGCTGCACCTGATATCGCCCGTCACCACCCCGGCCGTCCAGGCGATGGCCGACGCCGGCGAGCTCACCTGGCACGCCCGCCCGTACCGGGACGGCGACCTGGCCGACGCCTGGTACGTCCTGGTCGCCACCGACGACCAGGACGTCAACACGGCCGTCAGCGCCGAAGCCGAGCGCGGCCGGGTGTTCTGCTCGCGCAGCGACGACGCCTCCGCCGCCACCGCCTGGACGCCGGCCAGCGGCCGGGACGCGGGCGCCACCGTGGCCGTCCTCACCGGGGACCCGCGCCACTCCGCCGCCCTGCGCGACGCCATCGTGGACGGCCTGCGGGACGGCTCGCTGGCCGCCCGCCAGTACCGCTCGCACGGCGCCGGCGTCGCCCTGGTCGGCGGCGGCCCGGGCGACCCGGACCTGATCACCGTGCGCGGCCGCCGGCTGCTCGCCGACGCCGACGTGGTGGTCGCCGACCGCCTCGCCCCGCGCGAGCTGCTCGCCGAGCTGCCCGAGCACGTCGAGGTGATCGACGCCTCCAAGATCCCGTACGGCCGTTTCATGGCCCAGGAGGCGATCAACCGCACGCTGATCGAGCACGCCAAGGCCGGCAAGTTCGTGGTCCGGCTCAAGGGCGGCGACCCGTACGTCTTCGGCCGTGGCGGCGAGGAACTGCTGGCCTGTGCGGAGGCCGGCCTGCCGGTCACCGTGGTGCCCGGGATCTCCAGCTCGATCAGCGTCCCCGCCTCGGCCGGGGTCCCGGTCACCCACCGCGGCATGACGCACGAGTTCACGGTCATCTCCGGCCACGTCGGTCCGGACGACGAGCGCTCCCTGACCAACTGGGAGGCCGCCGCGAAGATGAGCGGCACCCTGGTGCTGCTGATGGCCGTGGACAAGATCGGCGCGATCGCCGCCCGGCTGGTCGAGTTCGGCCGCCCGGCGGACACCCCGGTCGCGATCGTCCAGGAGGGCACCACCGCCGCCCAGCGCCGGGTGGACGCCACCCTGGGCACCGTCGCCGCGGTGGTCGAGGCGGAGGGCGTCAAGCCCCCTGCGGTCATCGTCGTCGGCGACGTCGTCAACGTCCTGGCCGCCGCCTTCCAGCGGTAGTCCCGGCCGGAGCGGGAAGTCGGCCCGGCCGACTTCCTACTCCAACGGCTGCTCCGTCCAGATGACCTTCCCGGTCGCCGTGTAGCGCGTCCCCCAGCGGTCCGCGAACTGCGCGACCAGGAACAGCCCGCGCCCGCCCTCGTCCTCGGTCGCCGCGTACCGCAGGTGCGGCGAGGTGCTGCTGCCGTCCGACACCTCGCAGATCAGCGCGCGGTCCCGCAACAGCCGCACCCGGATCGGCCCGGAGCCGTAGCGGATCGCGTTGGTCACCAGCTCGCTCAGGATCAGCTCGGTGACGAACGAGGCCTCGTCCAGCCCCCAGGCCTCCAGCCGCCGGGCCACCTCCCCCCGGACGGCACCCACCGCCGCCGGGTCGGACGGCACGTCCCACTCCGCCACCTGGTCCGGCGCGAGCACCCTGGTCTGCGCCACCAGCAGCGCGATGTCGTCCTGCGGATGCGCCGGCAGCATCGCCCCGAGCACGTCCGCGCAGGTCTGCTCGGGCGTGCGGGGCTCGCCGGCCAGTGCCGCACGCAGCAGCTCCAGCCCCTCGTCGATGTCCCGGTCGCGGTCCTCCACCAGTCCGTCCGTGTACAGCACCAGCCGACTGCCCTCCGCCAGCTCCAGCTCGGCGGTCTCGAACGGCAGTCCCGCCAGCCCCAGCGGCGGCCCGGTCGGCAGCTCCGGGAACACCACCCGGCCCTCCGGGTCCACCACTGCCGGGGGCGGGTGACCGGCGGCGGCCAGGGTGCAGCGCCGCGACACCGGGTCATAGATCGCGTACAGGCAGGTCGCCCCGGTCAGCCCCGCGTTCTCGCCGCTCGCCGCCTCGTCCTGGTCGATCCGGTTCACCAGCTCGTCCAGGTGTCCCAGCAGCTCGTCCGGCGGCAGGTCCAGGGTCGAGAAGTTGTGGATCGCGGTGCGCAGCCGGCCCATCGTCGCCGCCGCGTGCAACCCGTGCCCCACCACGTCACCGACCACCAGGGCCACCCGCGCGCCCGGCAGCGGGATCACGTCGAACCAGTCCCCGCCCACCCCGGCCTGGGCCGGCAGGTAGCGGTGCGCCACGTCCAGCGCGTTCTGCGCCGGCAGGTTGCGCGGGAGCAGGCTGTGCTGCAGCGTCACCGCCATCGCGTGCTCCCGGGTGTAGCGGCGCGCGTTGTCGATGCACACCGCCGCGTGCGACACCAGTTCCTCGGCCAGCGCCAGGTCGTCCGTCTCGAACGGCTCCGCCCGCTGCGCCCGCCAGAACCGGGCCACCCCCAGCAGCACGCCGCGCGCCCGCAGCGGCACCCGCAGCAGCGAGTGCACCCCGTACGCCAGCACCTGCGCCGACCGCTCCGGGTCCTGATCGCGCCACTGCCGGGCCTGCGCCAGGTCCGGCTCCAGACCCGGCTCACCGCTGTGCAGCGCCCCGGCCAGCGGCGTCGCGGGCACCACGTCCAGCACCGTGCCCACCGGGTAGAACGGCGCGTCCTCCCGGACGCCCGCCACCGCCGCCCGTCGCATCCGCCCCAGGGTGGAACCCGTCGGCGGCTCCTCGCCCGCCAGGACCTGCTCCGCGAGGTCGACCGTGACGAAGTCCGCGAACCGCGGCACCGCGACCTGCGCCAGTTCCTCCGCCGTCCGCGTCACGTCCAGCGTGCTGCCCACCGTCACCCCGGCGTCGTACAGCAGCCGCAGCCGCCGCTGCGCGCGCTCGGCCCGGCCGGACAGCGCCAGCAGTTCGGTGGAATCGCGCAGCGTGGCGACGCAGCCGCCCGCGCCGCCGGGGGCCTGGTCGGTCAGCCGGACGTTCACCGCCAGCAGCCGCTCCCCGGCCAGCACGACCTCGTCGGTCACCTGGCGGTTGGCGGTCAGCAGCTCCAGCGGAACCTGCTCCAGGCCCAGCTCGGTCACCGGACGGCCCTCGGCGTCCGGCGGCAGGTCGAGCAGCCGGCGTGCCTCGTCGTTGCAGAGCAGCAGCAGCCCGTCGCCGCCGACGATCATGACGCCCTCGCGCACCGCGTGCAGCACGGCCGCGTGGTGCTCGTACATGCGGGTCATCTCGATCGGGCCCAGCCCCCGCGTCTGGCGCCGCAGCCGACGGCTGATCAGTGCCGTCCCGAGCGTGGCCAGCCCGATCGCGCCGGCCGCCGCGCCCAGCACCACCGGCAACTGACGCTCACTGGCCGTACTGACGTTCGCCAGGGTGACGCCCGCCGAGACCAGCCCGACCACCTGGCCGTCCGGCGCGTAGACCGGGACCACGGCCTGCACCAGCGGGCCGAGCGTGCCCGTGATGTGCTCGGTCACCACCTGGCCGTGCAGCGCGGGTTCGTAGGTGCCGACGAACTTCTGGCCGATCCTGGCCGGGTTCGGGTGGGTGTACCGGATGCCCTGGTTGTTCAGGACGACGATGAAGTCCACGCCGGAGCCGATCCGGGCGGACTGCGCCTTCGGCTGCAGGATCGCGCTCGGGTCGGGGGAGCGGAGCGCTTCGACCATGCCCGGCGAGTTGGCGAACGTCTGGGCGACCGAAACCGATCGGTTGCGCGCCTCGTTGTCGGCGTCCCTGTGCGACTGCACCACCAACGCCAGCACGGCCGCCGCCACCAGCAGCAGCACGACCAGGATCTGCAGCGCGAATACCTGCCCGGCCACCGAACGGTGCCACACCGGCCACGCCCGCTTCGCGTGCGGCAGCTGTGGCCGACCGTGTGGGCGCCCACCGGAGGGGCCGGCGGAGCCAGTGGCGCCATTGGCCGACGGAGCCCAGGATCGGCCCGGATAACGGGCCATACGGTCATATTTGCACTCCGACTAGCCGGGGACCACCCCGTCCTGTCGGCCGTTTGGCCTTCGCCGCCCCGGCTTGGCAAGATCGCAGGGTGTCCGAACCCAGCACCATCACCGACCCGGCCGACCCCCGCCTCGCCGACTACACCGGCCTCACCGACGTCGAATTGCGCCGCCGCCGCGAACCCGCCGAGGGCCTGTTCATCGCCGAGGGGGAGAAGGTCATCCGCCGCGCCCTCGCCGCCGGCTACCGGATGCGGTCGATGCTGCTCACAGCGAAGTGGCTGGACGTGATGGCCGACGTCATCGCCGAGGCCGACGCCCCGGTCCACGTCGTCGAGCCCGCCCTCGCCGAAGCCGTCACCGGCTACCACGTGCACCGCGGCGCCCTCGCCTCGATGGAGCGCAAGCCCCTCCCGGACGCCGCCGACGTGCTCGCCGGGGCCCGCCGGGTCGCGGTCCTGGAAGGACTGGTCGACCACACCAACCTCGGCGCGATCTTCCGCAGCGCCGCCGCCCTCGGCATGGACGCCGTCCTGCTCTCGCCGGACTGCGCCGACCCGCTCTACCGGCGCGCCGTCAAGGTCTCCATGGGCGCCGTCTTCGCGGTCCCGTACGCCCGCCTCGACCCCTGGCCCGCCGGCCTCGCCACGGTCCGTGCCGCCGGCTTCACCCTGCTCGCCCTCACCCCCGCCGACAACGCCGTCGACCTCGCAGGCCTCGCCCCGCACGGCCTCCCCAAGGCCGCCCTCATGCTCGGCGCCGAAGGCGACGGCCTCACCCCCCAGGCCATCGCCGCGGCCCACCACCCCGTCCGTATCCCCATGGCCCACGGCATCGACTCCCTCAACGTCGGCGCCGCCGCAGCCGTGGTCTTCTACGCCGTCACCACCCCCGCCTCCTGACCCGGAGCGCCACGGGACGCCGGCCGCTCCGACGTCCCGCGCGCCCGCACTGTCCCCGCCGCACGGAAGGTCGGCCCGTCGGGCCTCTCCGGCCCCGAAGCCCCTCGACGCCGTCCTCACCGGAGCCGGCGCCCGACCACCCGAGAAGTCGGCCCACCCGACGTCCCGCGCGCCCGCAGTGCCCCCCGCCGCAGGGAAGGTCGGCCGATCGGACGTCCCGCGCGGGGCCTGACCCGGGCCGCCGGTGGCCCTCAGGGTCCGTGGTGAACCCTCCTCCTGCAGAGCTCGTGCCGGGAGAGGGCCCGCGCGCCGCAGGAAGTCGGCCGGATCGACTTCTGGTGCCGACGGCCGCGAAGCACCTCGACGCCATCCCCACCGGAGCCGGCGCCCGACCACCCGAGAAGTCGGCCCACCCGACGTCCCGCGCCGCCCGTCCGTACCGGCGCACCGGGTCGCACTCTCGGTGCCCCGGATTTCTGTCCGTCCGGCCCTCGTGCACCTGTCCCGCACGGGGCGCCGCTCGCTCGTCGGCTTCCGGCCAGGCGCACGAGAAGTCGGCCGGCCCGACGTCCGGCGCCGCACCGGGCCTGTCGGCCCGCCCGGGTCAGTTCGCCGGGGCCGTGGGCGGGGCCGGGGCGGCCACGGGGGGCGGCGTGGGGCCGCTGGGGGCGCCGGGCCAGGACTCGTCGAGGGTGCCGTCGGCGCGGACGGTGTAGCGGGTGGTGGTGACGGCGCCGACGGCGGTGCGCTCCTCGCGGACGACCGTGCTGCCGTCCAGCCGCCAGGCCGCCGTCGCCTGCGGGTCCGCCGCCGAGGTGCGGGAGGTGGCGGCGACCGGGGAGTCCCCGGCGAAGGTGTAGAGCTGGACGAGGTCGACCGGTGCCGACCCCTCCGCCCGTCGCAGGACGACGACCGAAGCCGGCAGGCCCTTGTACCGGGCCGGGAGCACCGCGCTCAGCGCGACCTGGGGCCCGGCTCCGGCCGAGTGTCCGTCCTTCAGGGCGACGGCGGGCCCGCCGGCCCCGTCGGGGTAGCTGCGGTTCGGCCAGTCGACGGCCGGCACCGGCCCCTGCGGGGCGCCCAGGGCGCCGTCCGCGCCGCCGCTGCGGGCGGTCGCCGGGAGCGGTGCGGCCGGCGCCTGCGGGGCGACGTCCACCGACGAGTCCGGCACCGACAGTTCGCCGCCGCCGGTACGGGCGCCGGTGGCCGCGACCGCCCCGGTCGGCGGCCGCAGACCTTGGTTGTCCCGGTTCTCGCACCCCTGTGCCGCCGCGATGGCCAGCGCGACGCCGATGGTCACGGTGACGAAGACGACGAGCCGCTGACGCAGCAGCCGCTGGCGCGCGGTGCCGGGTCGTCCGCCGGGGGCGGGGGTGTGCTGGCGTTCGCGGGGGTGCACCCGGTCGCGGGGGCCGGGCCGGGCCGGCGGAGGTGTCTGCGGGCGGTCCGGACGTGCCCGCAGCGGGCGGGTGACGGGTGTCGGCTCGGGCCGGGGGAGCGGCGCGGAGGCCCCGTGCGGGGGCCCGGCCGCAGGGCCCGCGCCCCCGCGGGCCCGGCGGCCCCCCCCCGCCCCCGCCCACGGCACTTAAAACAA
>NZ_JBHWBZ010000069.1:0-23397 GCF_042735475.1 Kitasatospora sp. NPDC059577
CGGGGCCTGACCGTGGCCCGGAGTTTCGGCGGCAAGTACACCGAGTTCGCCTCCGGCGGGCCCGGCGCCGTGAAGCTGGCGCTGTACAAGCGCCGTGCCCTGGCCAAGGAGGTGGGCGTCGCGGTCGACGGCAGCGGCTCGCACCGGATCGTCCTCGGCGGCACCGCGGGTTCGTTCGCGGACCCGGACGGGTTCGCCTGGGAGGCCGCGGTACCGGCCACCGCTGCCGGCCCGTCCGCCCGCTCCTGACCCGCCACCGACGGGGCGGGTGCGAGGGAGGGGTGTTCGTCGCGTCGGGCGTCCCGGAGGACGGACCCGCGGCCGGTTCGCGCCCGCGGCCGGTTCGTGCCCGCGGCCGAAGTGGGTCAGCGAACCGTCGCGGGTCAGCGGACCGTGCCGTTGCGGTACAGCGCCGTGCCGGGGCCGGGGACGGGGCCGGGAGCGGCGGCGTCGGGCTGCGGTGGTGACGCGTGGGGCGACGCCGCGCCGATGCTCAGCCGGAACGGCCGGGTGCGCCAGTCCCATCCCCGGCTCAGGACGAGGGCCGCGAAGTCCATCCAGTCGGGGCGTTGCCCGGCGGCGGACACGACCTGCGACCACCCCAACACCGTTCCGTCGGCCAGCAGCGGGCCGATGAGGTCGACGAGGCGGGGGTCGGGCCGGTGTTCCTCCAGCAGGGTGCGGGTGCGGTACCCGTCGGTGACCAGGAGGCCCCAGCCGCGTTCGCGGCACAGCTGCTCCAGGGCGTGGTGCTTGGCGCGATTGACGGCGGTGGCCATCTCGAAGAGCGCTTTGACCTCGATCAGGACGCAGCGTCCGTCGGTGGTGGCGACGAGCAGGTCGGGGAAGTAGGTGCGGGCGCGTCCGTCGAACTCGTAGCCGATGGCCAGTGGCTGTTCCTGGTAGTACGCGACCTGCGGGGCGAACGACAGCAGCTGGATCAGGTGGCGTTCGGGTTCCGACTCGTAGGCCACCGCGCGGCCGAGCTTGGGGCAGTGCCACGATCCGGAGCGGGGGTCGTCGTCCTCGGCCTCGCGCAGTGCGGTCAGTTCGCCGAGCGGTGGGGCGCCCCCGGGGGTGCCGAACCACGTGATCCGGTCCGCCAGACGCTGCCACCTGGCGGTGGCCCGCTCGACCCGTCCCTGGCGGGAGGCCTCGCGACGTTCCGCGTCCTGGCGCAGGGTGCGGATCGTCACGGCCTGCGCCGAGAGGCCGTCAGCCGGCACCTTGCGGACCCCGGCGAGGGTGGCAAGAAGGGTGACGGCCTGGCGCAGTGCCATGGCCGGGAGCAGGACCTGCGCCAGGTCGAGCAGCCGTTCGGCGCTGGAGGGCCCGTCGTCGTCCGGCGGCGCCTGATCGAGGTGCCCGAGTTCGGAGACGAGCGTGCGGAGCCTGCTGGTGGCGGGGGAGCCGGTGCGGGCCATCGCGCGTACGGCTCTGTTCTGCAGTTGGCGGATGCGTTCGCGGGAGAGGCCGAAGACTTCGGCGATCCGCTCCTGGGTCCGGGCGTTGTGGTCGGTCCGGGCGCCGTCGTCGCCCACGCCGAACCGGAGGCCCATGATCCGGCGGTCGCGCTCGCCGGGTATCTCGTCGACGGCAGCGGCCAGGAGTTCGCGCAGGAGCAGCGCGGTGTCGTCGTCCCGTTCGGCGATGGCGTTCCACGACGGTGCGAGCGTGGCGGCGCCCGGGCAGCGGCACTCCAGTACCCAGTCGCCCAGGAGGAGCTGCCCGGTCTCCTGCCAGAGGCGTCGTCCCGCGTCCCGACGCACGGCGGGATCCACGGCGGCGAGGGTGTCGACCGTCGTACGGGTGAGGAAGAGCGCCCGACGCTCGGTGCTGAGGGCGTGTCCGGTCAGCCGCTGCCACTCGGCGAGGACGTCGGCCGGGCCGGTTCCCGGGGGGAGGGAGACGGGGAGGGCATCGTCGCCGGGGTCGGGGTCGGGGTCGGAGCCGGGGGCCGGGGCGTCGGTGGGACCCGGGGTGTCGGCGGGGCCTCGGGCGGTGCTGCCGCTGTCGTGCGTAGCGGCGGACCTCACCCACTGCAGCAGCCGCTCGTCGGCGGCATCGCTGGTATCGGTGGCGTCGGCGAGTGGAACGTGACGGGCCAGGCGGGAACGGATCGCCCCGACGGTCCGGCCGTGCCGGTCGGCGAGTCCGTCGAGGCCGAGCCCCTGCCGGACGCCCTCCAGCAGCCGGACGTCCTCGGCCTCGGTCCACGGTCGGCCCGACCGCGGAGCAGGCGAATGAGCTTGCACAGTCCCCCCATGGCTTGTGACAACAGGGTGGAGTATGCCCGGGTCCGCGTCACGGGATGCGGAGGGGACCCCACCGGCGTCCGACCGCCGCCGCACGCACCGCCGCACAGAGAACCGGCGTTCAACGGGGGACGTCCGTACGGCGGCGGCGGCGGCGGCTGCTGCGGCTTGCGGCTGCGCAGACGCGTCACACGAGCCGGTCGGGGTGCGGCCGAAGCCGGGCGCCGGGGACGGTCCCGGCGGTGAGGCTGGTGAGGACGGAGCCGGACCAATCGCTCTCCCCGAACACGCCGACCGGCAGGGCGAGCACGCTGTGGTCGTGCAGGAGCGTCTCCGCCGGGATGTCAACCGGGAAGAAGTAGTTGCCTGGACACGTCCGGCTCGCCGTGGGGATCGCCCCGAGCACCTCGCCCGGCAGCCGTTCGAACAACTGCCGGGCCCGTACGGCCAGTTCGTCGACGACCTGCTGCGGCACGGCACTCTGTTCGGTCAGCAGGCGGTCGGCGAGCCTCAGTTGTGCCGGCGTCGGCGGATCCGCCCGGAATGCTTCGGCCAGTGCGGCGTGTTCGTCCTGGTCCGGACCGAGCAGGACCACGCCGAAGGTGCGTGGCCACAGCCACCCCTTGGTGACCGAATGCAGCAGCACGGTTCGACCGGTGCCCAGCAGCCGCCGGGTCCCGGCGGCGAACGGTGCTCCCAGGTCGTAGACGCTGTCGATCAGCAGGCGGCGGCGCGGTGATTCCTCCAGCCACGCCATCGCCGCGGCGCACTCGGCATCGGACAGGTACCGGCCGAGCGGCTTGCTGGGGTTGGCGAGCAGCAGGTACTCCGGCCGGTCCTGCGCAGGCGACCCCGGCAGGGCCGGCACCGGCAGCGTCGGGTAGGAGGAGGGTGCCAGGCCTGCCGCGCGGGCCAGTTCGAAGTACACCGGGTACACGTCGCTCGGCAACCACAATCGTGCTTGTACGGCGTGCAGCCACCGGAACACCACATCGAGTCCGTGCCGGACCCCTCGGCAGACCATGGCGCGGCGGGACCACTCCTCCGGCAGCTCGAACCTCCGCAGCCAGGCCCGGGCGAGATCGCACCGGTGCACCGTGCTCATGACGGTCGGCGGTTCCGGTCGGATCGGAGCGAGTGCCCGGTACAGGTTGGTTTCGGCGGCGTCCAGGAGCGACGGGGACGTGCCGAGCTGCCGCTGTCGGAAGTCCTGGAACTCGTCGAACCTCATGCCGTCGAACCTCATGCCGTCGAACCTCATGCCGTCGCACCTTCCGCCACGATCTCGCTGGCCCGGTCCTCCAGGGAGGCGTAGCAGCGTCCGTCGGCCAGGACGTTCCAGCTGCGCGCGATCCCGTTGGTGCGTTCCCAGAGCAGGCTGGGCTCGGTGTAGGCGGCGATCCGCATCGGCCGGCCGTTCCAGCTGCCCTGGTAGACCGGAGCGCCCCAGGGCAGGCGGCTCGCCGGTTCGAAGCCGTGCTGCTCGGCGAACCGGGTGACGACGGACAGCGAAACCTGGTGCTCCCGGCTCCAGACGTTGGCGGCGCGGTCGAAGTAGAGCGATTCGGTGCTGGTGGAGACGTACAGCTCCTTGAAGCAGACTTCCTCGACGCCGAGGTCCGCGGCCCACGAGAGGTAGTCGGCGACGCCGGCCGCATCGGCCACGCCGCCGCGCTGGAGGACGCAGATCAGTCTCGTCCGCAGGCCCGGCCAGCGGTCGCGGTCCGTGCGCCAGGTGTCGATCACCGAGCCCACCGGGGTGCGCAGCATCATCAGCCGCTCGCTGACGGCGTCGTCCTGATGGTGCCGGGAGAGCGCCAGCACGTTCAGGCCCGCGGCGCCCAGGGCGGCCAGCCGGTCGGCCCGGTCGGCGTGCTGTCCCTTCGCCAGGGTGTGCGCGTTGGTGATCAGGACGACCTTCGGGAACGCCGCCGAGCAGGCGGACACCAGCCGCAGCTGCTGGTCGAACGGTATGAGCGTGGGTTCCCCGCCGCCGGTGATCACCGCCCGCTCGGCCCCTGCCGCGCGGGCGCGCTCCAGCCAGTGGGCGACCGCGTCCCACGGGACCCGTGCCGGCGGCTGGTCGCTGGAGATCGACGCCGAGGAGAAGCAGAACGAGCACCGGGCCTGGCAGGCGGCGGCGACGGGTAGGACCGAGACCGAGCGCGGTCGCAGGTCGGCGTAGTGACGCCCGGCCGATCCGTGCAGGCGCAGGGAGCCCGCCATCGCGTCCTCGACGGTCGTCGGGCGCAGAGTGAACTCGTCGCCCACGTGGTCGAGTTCGTGGATCGCTGACAACCGGATGCGGGCCTCGTGCAGCTCCGCGCCGAGGCCGGTCCGCGTGTTGGGCACCAACGCGGCGGGGGCCACCGCGGTTTCCAGCACCAGCAGCCGGTCGCCCGGAATGGCCAGGCGGTCCAGCAGGCGTCGCGCCTTGGTGATGCCGATGCCCAACTCCGAACGGGTCAGCAGGTGGAACCGGTCGGGAAAGGTACTCTCCGGGATCCCCGCCTTACCGTAGGTGAACGCGTACTTGTCGAAGCCCTTCGCGAAGTTCGACAGCACGATGACGTGGAAGCGCTGGTCACTGCGGTTCATCCCGTCATCATATGAACGGACCTCGCGCTGGTCGTTCCTCCCCGGGAACCCTGCTCCGGCAGCACGGACTCGACGACCGTGACCTCCGTCTGCCAGGACGCCGATGGTCCGGGGCCGTGCCGTGTGTCGCCGAGGTCGACGTGTTCCCGTTCATGAGCCGATCGTCGGCCCACCGGTGCCACGCATCCATCCAGCCCGCCTATCGTGAACGGATCCGACGCGCTGAAGGGTCCTCATGATGCTTCCTGCCGGCTTCGACCCGCTCGACGTGCAGATCCTGCACGCGCTCCACCTCAGGGCCCGTCACTTCGTCGCGCCGGTTCCCTGAGCTTCGCTCTCAGTGTGGAAACAGCTCGATCTGCCCCATCTGGTTGTAGCCCACGGAGAGACTCGTCAGCTCGGACACCTGCGCGCTCTCATCGCCGAGTTGCTCGGACAGGACCAATGAGGCGTGCAGGTCCCGGAGTGCCTGCTCGGTGCGGAAGGCCAGGCCGTGGATGATGCCGATCCGCCGGAGCATCAAGGCCTGGCCGCGCAGGTCGTCGTTCTCCTCGGCGATCTGCAGGGCCAGGTGCAGGCAGGCGTCCGCTTCGCCGGTCCACCAGTACAGGTTCGCGTATCCGAGCAATCCGTGGGCGATCCGCCAGGCGAGGTCCGGGCGGCTGCAGTGCGCTGCCTGCCGGATCGCCTCCTTGATGTGCGCCAGCTCCTGAACGCACCACCGCAGGGCCTGCTCTCCGCTCGTGAAGACCGGCACCGGGGCCGGAGGATCCTCGTCCGCGAACGATGCGCAATGGACACCCGAATCCATTGCGCCGTTGGCGCTGCGCAGCGCTGCCGCGTACCAGACCATCAGGCGGACCCGGGCCGCGTCACGGGCCTCGGAGTCCTCCTCCGCCTCGGCGCGTTCGGCGGCGAACTCGCCCACCAGATCGTGGAACCGGTACCGCAGGGGGCCGGGGCTCTGCAGCAGGTGGGCGTCGACCAGCAGTTCGAGCAGGTCGGCGGTGATGTCGGCGGGACGACCGATGAGGGCGGCTGCGGACTCGACGCCGAAGACGACACCCGGCCGCAGCCCCAACAGCCGGAACGCCCGCGCCGCCTCGCCCTCCGCCGACTCCTCACCGTCGCCAAGGGCGAGATAGCTGGAGGCGAACGTCGCCCGCACACCCAGATGACCCGCCGAAAGCGCCCGCAGCCGCCCGTCACCCCCGTCCAGACGCTGCGCGAGTGTGCTCAGCGACCAGCCCGGCCTCGCGGTGAGACGGGCACCGGTGATCCGCAGCGCCAGCGGAAGCCCCGCGCAGGCTGCCAGCACCCGCAGGGCGCCGTCCGGATCCTCCCGTACCCGGCCGGACCCGCACAGCGCGGACAGGAGTGAGCGCTGCTCCTCGATGTCCATGGGGCCCAGGGTGCTCTGGACCGCTCCGGGCAGGTCGGCGAGCACCGTGCGGCTGGTGACGACCACCGCAGACGATCCGCTGCCGGGCAGCAGCGGCAGCACCTGGGCAGCGTCACGTGCGTTGTCGAGGAACAGCAGTACGCGACGGTCGGCAAGGACGGTCCGCAGCAGGGCGGCGCGGTCGTCGGTGTGTTCGGGAAGCGGCCGGCGCGGGGCATCGGTGTCGTCGGTGTGGCTGAGGTCGGTGAGGAAGCCGGCCAGAATGTCGTGCGGCTCGCGAGGCTCGCCGGATCCGAAGCCGCGCAGATCCACGTACAGCTGACCGTCGGGGAACAGGTTCCGCACCCGGTGGGCGGCGTGGACGGCGAGGGTCGTCTTGCCGACTCCCCCCATCCCGGCGACGACCAGGAGGGCGGGAGTGCCGCCGGCGGCGGCCGACGCCAGACGGTCGGTCAGGGCGTTCAACTCTTCTGTTCTGCCGGTGAAGTCGCACGTGTCGGCGGGAAGCTGGGCGGGAACCGGTCGTGTCCGCGCCGTCCGCGAGGGCACGGAGGAGTCGAGCGGTGCCGACTCGACCTCACCTGCGGCCGTGGCGTCGGCCCTGCTCCTCCCGGTGCCGACGGAGACGGGGTGGACGGACTCGGATCGCCAGAGGAGGTCGGCGTCGGCGCGGAGGACCTGTCGGTGTACGGCGCGTAGAGCCGGTCCGGGATCGACTCCGAGTTCCTCCCTCAGCAGGGTTCGGATGTCCTCGAAGGCGGCCAGGGCGTCTGCCTGGCGTCCGCTCCGGTAGAGCGCGGTGACCAACTGCACGTGGAACGCCTCATGCAGGGGGTGCCGAGCGGTCCAGCGGGTGAGTTCGAAGATCGCGCTCTGATGCCGTCCAAGACGCAGCTCTGCCTCGAAGTACCACTCGGTGGCCTGGAGCTGTGCCTCCTGCAAGGCGTGGACGTAGGGAAGCTCCTGTTCGGCGAGGGTCGGCAGGTCGTCGAGCGGTGAGCCGCGCCACAGGGCCAACGCGGCCGCGGTGTGCTCGCTGACGCCGAGCCAGTCGCCCCGGTCGCGGGAGGCGTCGGCGGCGGCAAGCCGGCCGGTGAAGTCCTCCGTGTCCAGTTCACTCTCGTCGATCCGCAGCAGGTATCCCGGCGGGACGGTGCGCACACGGTCCCCGCCGTCCGGTCCGAGGAAGAGGCGCAGCCGGGCGATCTGATTGTTCAGGGCGTGCACGGCGGTCGCCGGCGGCCGCTCCCCCCACAGGGCGCCCAGCAGCCGGTCACGTGAAACCGGCCGGTTCGGCTCCAGTAGCAGCGCTGCCAGCAGCGCCCGGCCCTTGGGCGAACGCAGTGTCAGGGCTGCGCCCGAGTCGTCCTGAATAGTGAGGTTGCCCAACAGACCAAATCGCACCGACGCCCCCGCGTGCTCCGGGGCGGCTCCGCAGGCCTCTCGCGAGGATCCTGCCAGACCGCCGACCAAGATCCATTATCCACACGTCACGGGCCGGCCGAAGGCGGAGGGCAGGTACGGGTCGAGCCCGAGCGGCCGGGTTCGGGCGTTCGGATGCAGAGCCGCCGCCGTCTTCGTCGGCGTGCGTAGCTGCGCTCCGTCCTCCGGGTACCGATCCGCTTGCCGCCACCGTCGTAGCGGTCCGAGCCGTCGTACTCGATCTCGCTGCAACTGCCGCGGGGGTCGCGGCTGTACGCGCTGTGCCCGCAACGCGACACAGCCCGGCCGGGCCCGGCGGGCCGGGGCACTCCGGCTGATCAGGCGAGACTTCAGTCGCACGGGCGCCGCCGACTCAGCCCTCACCCTCACCCTCACTCTCACGCCCGGCCCCGGGTGCCGCGTCGCGCGCCCGCAGTGCGGCCCGGGGTCGGCTTGGTCGGTGAGGCTCCTTGTACCCTCGGCGGAGCACCGGCACATCCTCCACACCCGGGCCGGACAGCGGGTGGGCGGGCGGGAACGGGTGTGGACGACGGAACGTCCGACGGTGTGCAGGGATTCGCGGAAGCAGACCGGGCGGGAAGAAACGGGGGCGGAACATGGCACGTTGGGCGCTGGTCGTCGAGGAGACGGTGGGCATGGGCCAGGATCGGATCTGGGGGAGCAAGGTGCTCGCCGAGGTCGAGGGAACCCGCCAGGAGGCGGTCGAGGAGCTGAAGCGGCTCGTCCCCTCCTACACCCCGCAGCACCCCTTCAACAGCCGGCGGCGGACGCTGCTCCGTGACGGCGACACCTACCTGCTCATCGCGCAGGGGAGCATGCGCGACTACCACTGCGTGTTCAAGGTGTGGGAGCTGCTGTGGGACAGCAAGCGGCCGGAGGTGCAGGCGGAACGGCTGGCCGAGCTGCCCGGGGAGGGGCCACTGACGGCGGACGGATGACGGCCGGGCGACCAGCGGATCACGGAGGCCCTGCACCCCTGACAGGCTGTCGCGCCGGCGGCGCTCCAGCGGCTGCGCCCGGCCCGGCGGCGGCGACGACCGCCCGCCCTCATGTCCGCATGACCCTGGCCCGTCCTGGACCGCCGACCCGGGCCCGGGGGGCTGTCGTACGGCGGGGTGCTCGCCCGGCGACCGCTGCTCCGGGGTGTCAGCCGTGACGGTGTCGGGCCACGTCGTAGAGCAGCCAGTAGTGGGGGGAATCCTCGGCGGCGGGCGGGAGTTCGTCCAGGATCTCGTCGCCTCGTGGATCGTCCCGTAGCGCGAGCCGTACGGCTGCCTCCACACGCACGTCCTCGTCCGGGTCGGTGAGACAGGCGGCGAGTGCGTCCGTGGCGCCCCGATCGTGCGTGGGGGCGGAGGCGAGGGCTCGGCACGCCTGCCTGCGTACCGCCGCGTCCTCGTCCGTCGTGCGTTCCACGGCTGCGGACAGGGCCTCGTCGTCACCCCGTTCGATCGGACGGTGCAGCCCCGACAGTGCCGTGTGCCGGACTCCGCTGTCGACGTGACGGGTGAGCGCGGTGAGCGGCTCCTCGCGACGCGGGTCCTGGCAGTCGGCCAGTCCCGCGGTGAGCGACCGGGCGACCCGGGGGTCCGGCTCGCTCGTCACCCAGGGCAGGAAGAGGTCGACGAGTGGTTCGTCGAACGGCGCATCGTCGCTCTCGTCGAAGAGGTTGATCAGGCGGATGACCTCCGCGCCGAAGTAGCGCTCCAGCGAGTCGGACCGGTCGCGCAGGGCAGCGGCCGCGTTCCAGGTGGTGGGGCCGTGACGTTCCGAGAGCGCGGAGGTCGTCGCCCACCACACCACGTGGTCGACGTCGGGCTCGGCCAGCGCACGGGAGAGCAGTTCCCGGAAGGACGTCGCGATGCCGTACGACCGCTCCAGCTCGGTGAGTATCGCGGCGTGCCCGGTTCTCACGGTCAGGCCGCCCAGGGACAGTTGCTCGCAGTTCCCGTCGTCGGACGAGACGGTTCTGCGATCGACCGGCCCCCGCCGGCCGGTTCTGCGACCGAACTCGGCCACGACGTCCGTCTCGTGCCAGTACCGGGCCAGTGCCAGGGCGTCGCGTCCTTCGGCGTCCTTGATCCACATGTGGGCGCCACGGCTGACGAGCATGTTCGTGATGTGGTAGGCGCCCAGCTCGATCGCGCGAAGCAGCGGGGTGCTGCCGACGGCGTCCGTACGGTCCGGACGCGCGGATGCTTCGAGGAGGGCCTCTGCCATCGGGAGATCGAAGGCGTTCACTGCCAGGCACAAGGCCGGGGTGCCGTGCTCGTCGGCACTGTCGGGGTCGGCGCCTGCTCGCAGCAACGCGTGCACCGCAGCTGCGTTCCCGCTCCGCACCGCGGCTATGAGTGGTTCCACCGTCCTGCCTTCCGTGCCGCTCGGCCAGCCCGTCGTGAACCAGGACGGGCCCGAGGAAGCGTAGCCGCCCCGCGATGAGGGCAGGTTGGCGCCACCGCCCGGGCGAAGAGACCCGCCGATGATCCTGAGCGCGGGCGAAACGGCCGCCCCGTGTCCCGGCCTCGCGGTGCCGAGCGCGGCGTGAGCGCCCCGGCCGCAGTGCGGCGGCAGGCCGTCCAGCGCTGCTGCCGGGAGCCGCCGTCCAGCTGTGCCCGCCGCTGTGGTCGGCGAATCCGCGGTCCGTTGCCACCGGGGCCAACTGCTGTCACCGGCCCCTGCTGACGGTGGCGCGGGGAGGTGGGGGAGGTGGGGGAGCGCTGCGAGTCAGTGGTCTGGGTGTGGACGACGATCCCCGCATGTATGCTTACCGCGTAAGCTTACGCTGTACTCAAACGCGACCGACCTTCACCCCGAAGGGGAATGCTCCATGCACACCATCGCCGTCACGATGCCGCTGATCTGGCTGGCCTGGCTGATGCTCACCGAGTGGGTGCCGATGTTCCCGCTCAACGACCTGAGAGGGGACAACCGCCGCGAGAGACTCGGCGACGCCGCCGTCAACTACCCGATCCCGCTGCTCATCGCCGGCGGCATAGCGCTGGACCACCAGGCTTCGCGGATCGCCGCCCTGGTGCTGTGCCTGCTGGTCCTGGTCGGTCACGTGACCAGCTGGTGGCTGCCCTACGCCGGGATCAGCACGGCGGCGCAGCGGGAGTCCTACGCCCGGGACTACGCCCGCACACTGAAGGTCCTGCCCGTGCAGGGGCACGCAGTGGTGCCCGACGTCCAGCACATGGTGGTCGGTGTCCTCACCCTGGCGATGACGGGCGGCACCCTGGCCGTCACCCTGGCCGGGTGACTCTGTCACGCTGAGGGCATGAACCAGGTATCACGACCCGGCCGGGGAGGCCGCCCCGCGCAGATCAGCGCCGAGCAGATCACCGCCGCGGCGATCGAGGTG
Organism: Kitasatospora sp. NPDC059577; assembly: GCF_042735475.1. Taxonomy (NCBI): domain Bacteria; kingdom Bacillati; phylum Actinomycetota; class Actinomycetes; order Kitasatosporales; family Streptomycetaceae; genus Kitasatospora; species Kitasatospora sp. NPDC059577. The sequence continues at coordinate 11,060 of NZ_JBHWBZ010000069.1, forward strand.
CTCGACCGCGAGGGGCTGGAGGCGCTGACGATGCGCCGGATCGGCGCGCACCTCGGGGTGGCGGCGATGTCGCTCTACCGTCACCTCCCGGGCCGTGACGCCATCCTGTCCACGGTGGTCAACCACCTGTTCGCCACCGCGCTGGCCGATCTGGACGCCGGGCCGACCTGGACCGAGGCACTGACCGGATTCGCGGTCGCCTACCGCCGCATGCTGCTCGAACACCCGAACGCGGTGCCCCTGCTGGCCACCCACCCGGTCGACCCCGACACGGCCGTCCCGCTCCTGGCCGTGCTGCTGGAACGCTTCACCTCCGCCGGCGTCGACCAGGACGAGGCGCTGATCCGCATCCAGTCCGTCGGGGTCTACACGCTGGGCCACGCCCTGGCCCAGGTCGGAACACACCCGGGCGCCGACGACACCGACGGCGACGAGGACGGACAGGATCCTGACGCGCTCGCCTACTACCAGCGGTGGTTCGACACGGGCCTGCGGGCCCTGGTGACCGGCTTCGAACACTGCTGAACCCCCGCGCGGGGAGCCGGAACCGCGACGCCGCCGATGCGGCGACCGACCGGGCAGGCGCTCAACGCCCCGGACGACCCGGCGCGGCACCAGGGCACCATCTGCCACGCGACCACGCCGGTCGCGCCGCGGTTCACCGGCCGCCCCGGGCGCCCGCTCGGGGGCGGACCAGCAGACGGCACACCACCAGGCCGTGGCCGACCCGTCCTGGTGGTGCGCGCGGGCGTGTGCCGGGCAGCCGGCCCGCAACACGGTCTCCAGCAGACCGGCGCTCAGGCCCCGGCCTGCTGGTAGAGCGTCACCAGGAGGCCGTGCACCGGCTCGCCCTCCGGGTCCTCCTCCGTCTCGTCGACCAGCCCGGCCAGCGCCTCGGCGAGCCGCGCCGCCTTGGCCGGGCTGAGCCGGAGGTGGCGCAGCGCCAGGAGGTGGTCGGCGGGGGAGCGGTCCAACTCCTGCGCGACGGCGCCGAGTAGCGCGGCGGTGCCCTCGGCCTGCGGTTCGGCGACGAGGAGCCGCTCGGCGGCCCGCCGGTAGTACTTCTCGGTGCCGCCGCGTACCCGTCGCGTTCCCGCGTCCTGGACCAGCCCCGCCTCGCACAGCACCCTGAGGTGGTGGGAGACGCTGCCCTTGTTCACTCCCAGCTGCGCGGCGAGCCGGCTGATCGTCGACGGCCGGCTGCTCAGGGCGAAGAGCAGGCGTTGGCGCAGGGGGTGGGCGAGTGCGGTGTGCTGCCGGGCGGTGCTGATCCGCTGGACGTCTTCGTCTGGTTGGTGGCTCACCGGATCAAGCGTCAAGTGCGTTTGGCGCTCTGGCAAGTCGTCGGCCTGCTCCCTGCCATGACCTCCGCCACATCGGCACCTGCGTTGGACGCCGCTGCCGTTGCGTTGCCGTTGCCGTTGCCGTCGCCGTCGTCGAGTCGATCGCCGGCCTGGTCTGCGAGAACCACGTTCTTCAACGGCGCGCGATGGCGGCGAGCATCGGCCGCAGGACCTCGGCGGCGGGGGTGGCGGTGAGGTAGGCGGTGAGTTGCTCGTGGTGGCCGGGCGGGATCCCGCGGGTGAGGCCCGCTGCGAGCAGGGCGGCCACGTAGGCCTGTGCCGCGATCGGGTGCGGAAACCGCTGCCGCAGGTCTGCGCGCAGGCGGTCGGCCTCGGTGTGCCGCTTCTTGCGGTCGGCCGTGAGGAGGTCGGCGGCCAGTCGCACCGCGGGCAGTGCTGCGGCCAGCCGGAGCTGTTGCTCCGGGCCCGTGGTGCCGGTGCTGAGGAAGTGCGTCAGATGCGGGCCGAAGCGCCCGGCCCGCTTACGTAACTCCCTTGCGGCCACGGGGAGGTCAGGGCAGGGGTTGCCGGGATTGCACCATCCCAGCCGGGCCTGGTCCTGCCAGAACCGCGGCGGATCCTCGAACCACGCCCAACGCAGGACGGGGGCGAGCCCGGTCACCGGTAGCCCGCTGGTCCGGAAGATTTGCGCCGGGCGGACGGTGAACTCGGCGCCGTCGTCGGCGCGGAAGACCAGGACGAGCTGCCAGGTGCAGCAGGTGCGGCGGATCTGCGCGGTGATGATGAAGCGTTGGGACTCGTCCGGGGCCAGCCGCACGTGGGTGCGGTCGAGGAACGGGCGGGCACCGACACGTCGGCGGGTGAGCTCGTCCACCTCCCAGAGCGCCGGACGTTCCTGCTCGAGGTCGAGTTCCAGCTCGGGTACGCCGCTGACGCCTTGCGGGAGCCGGGAGACCAGTGCCCCGGTGAGCGCCTCGGCCCGGTCGACGACCTGTGCCCGCAGGTCGCGCAGCGTGAGGTGGGTGTCCGAGCGGTTGGTCACGGTGACGGACAGCTCGGTGGTCGCGAAGTCCACGCCGCCGTGCCCGCGTGCCCAGTCGGCCACGTCCTCCTCGCCCGGGCGCTGTCCCGGCAACAGGATCGGCGGGTCGTCCAGCGCCGCGCACGCGGGGATCACCAGCCACTGGCCCGGCTCGAAGTACTCGATCAGGACGTCCACCGTCTCGGCGCCCGCAGGCCGCACCGGCCGTGCGGCCGAGTGCACGTGCACTCCGCCGTGCACGGTTCCGGTCTGCAGCACCGGGCCGTTGACGGTGGCCCGGTCGGTGACGAGGTTCTCCACGAAGGTCTCCACGGAGGAGGTCGGCGGCGGGTCCGGGGCATCCTGCGGCATGGCCCCCATGGTCGCAGGCAGGGGCGTGCCACGAGGAGCCTTGCCCGAACTCCCTCCGCTCCGGGGTGGTTCACCGTAGGATCCGCCCCACCGACGGTCCGCCACCGGCCGCGGCACGGCAGCGCGGGCGAGCACTGCCCTGGGCCGGGGGGCGCCATCCGGATCGAGAGACCGCCCTCTTCCGCGGCCGCCGGACGGTGCCACCGTTCCGGGGGTCCTTGGTCGGGCACCACCGGGCGAGGCCGGTCCTCGTCCGGTGGAGCCGGGCCGGGTGGCGGATCCTTCGGACGGCTGGCGGGATCTTGGCGGTCTTGGGCGTTTACGCCACTCGTGGCGTGGGGGTCGGCGGCCGGAGGATGGAGTCATCGCCGGACCGGGAAGCCCGGGCTCGGCCGACCGTCCCCCATCCTGACCAGCAAGAACAAGAGGCGCCCCATGACTGCCACCGTTTCCGCCGAGATCTCCGGCGCTGTGCTGAGTGTGCCCGCCGCCGTCCCGGCCGAGGCCGCCGCACACTTCGCTGCCCGTCTGGCGTTCGAGGCGGATGTGTCGGATGTCCACGCCGATCTGGCGTCCGGTGTGTCGGGTGTCGTGGTGGTGGACACCCGTAGCGAGGTCGCGTGGGACCAGGGCCGTATCCCCGGTGCCGTACACATCCCGACCGCGCGGATCGCGGAGCTGGCGCCGGGGTTGATCGACCCGGCCTTGACGGTGGTGACGTACTGCTGGGGTCCCGGCTGCAACGGGGCGACCCGCGCGGCGCTGGCTTTCGCCCGGCTCGGGTACCGGGTGAAGGAGATGCTGGGCGGCTTCGAGTACTGGGTGCGCGAGGGCTTCGCCTACGACTGCGCCACCGGCACCGAGCAGCGTCCCGTCGACGACCTGACCGCCCCGCGTTCGGGCATCTCCTGCGCATGCTGAGCGACACCGTGCGGCCGGGCGGCGCGATCCGCCCGGCCACCGCGGCCGACCTGCCCGCGATCGCCCGCCTGTGCGCGGCCCACGCCGAGTTCGAACGCGCGGGGCCGGTGCCCGCCGACCTCGCCGCCCGCCTGGCGCCGGTGCTGTTCCCGGCAGGGGCGGCAGATCCGCGAGCGTGGTGCCTGGTGGCCGACCGGGGCGGTGAACCGGTCGGCTACGCCACCTTCGCCCGGGAGTTCTCCACCTGGCAGGCGGCCGAATTCGTCCATCTGGACTGCCTGTTCGTCTCCGAGCGGCATCGGGGGGAGGGCTGGGGGCGGGCCCTGCTGGACGCCGTGAAGGACGCGGCGGCGGCCCTCGGTGCCGAGCAGGTGCAGTGGCAGACACCCGACTGGAACACCGACGCGATCCGCTTCTACCGGCGGGCGGGGGCCCGGGCCCGGGCCAAGGTCCGGTTCGCACTGCCCGTCCGCCCGGCAGCGTCCTGACCCGAACGCCTGTGGTGGTCACACCGCCGGGCCGTGGCCGCCCGGAGTGTGCCCGGTCGTGGCCTCGGGGCGGGCCGGAGCCCGGGGGTGGGGTCCCGGTCCGCCGTCGTGTCCGGGTCCGGGCCGCCGGCGAGTCACGGTCCTTCGGGGCAGAGGTGGGTGTGGTCGGTCGCGTGGGCGCTGTACAGCGTCGGACGGTCCGGATCGTCGTCGGTGGTGAAGATGAAGTCGACTGTCACGCCGGGGAGTTCGGCAATGGTGCTCCGCATGGTGAACTGCGGGAGGGAGTGTGCCTCGTGGTGCCGTTCCCAGTGCACGCCGGCGGCGGCGAAGGCGGCGGCCAGGTCCGGGAAGCCGGGTGGGCCCGGGAAGTCGCGGTACGTTCCGGGCTCGTCGGCGGGGAGGGTGACGGTGTCGTACCACGTGCGGACGGAGACCTTGTTGACGATCAGGCACCGGCAGACGTCGGCCGATATGCACCCGTACTGGAACCACTGCGGCCACGGCAGGTGATCGGCTTGGCGGCCCGACTGCTGGGGCTCTCCGAGAGCGGCGACCGGGAACGCCCCGAGCGGCCGCAGGCCCCCGAGGTCCGCGGTCGCGCCGAATCGGGTCAGAGCGTCCAGCAAGCCCATCGTCTCCATGCGTTCATGATGTCACCGGGGCATGGCGCGGACCTCCGGCGGAGGCGGAAAGGCGTTCCCGGTAGGGTGCTTGGGCACCCATCGCCGTCATGCAGCGGTGAGCGTCAAGTCATGCACCAGGAAGTGGAGTTGCAGGTCGTCGGTGGACTCCGCCCACAGCCCCTCGGCGTCGAGCACGGATGCTGCGACCATCCGGGCCTCGGCGACGAGTTCGGGGTGGTGGTCGAAGCCCGGCCACGGCAGGACGGGGTAGCCGTTCTCCTCACCGAACTGCCGGACCTGCTCGATGTCGCCCAGGACTGCGGGCGGAAGCGACTCGTTCGCCCATGACCACAGCCAGGACTGCCGGGGGACGCTGACGCTGCCGATCAGCGTGAGTCGGCCGGTGAGGAACACCGTCCCGGAGCGCGACCACGTGATCTGCGCGTCGTCCATCGACCACTGGTACTGCACGTCGCCCGACAGTCCGAAGCGTTCGACCATGAGAGCCTGCCGACTGCGGGCACGTTCGCGGGCCGCGCGTACGACCCCCTCCCAACCGGAGTGGTCATGCTTCGAGTGGTCGTCCACTATGTCTCCTTGCACCGGAATGATCGGCAAGATCCTCCCATCCGGCCTGGTGGCCCACTGCAGCGGGCCCGATCAGGCGCCGTCATGACGGGCGGTCTGCCCCCTCCGGCAGTGGAGGGGCCGGCCGTCGGGACCGTCGACGACGTGGGCCGGAAGCAACGGGTCAGGCTGCGGTGCAGAGGTACCTGGAGCGCCGGACGCCGTCATACCGGGGTACTACAGCGGGACTTGGCACCCCGGTATGACGGTTTCCGCCCCTCCCCGCCCGTACCGTCGCCCCTGTCCGAGGCGGACACGGAACCGAACGAGGGGGAACGGCGATGAACAGGCGAGGACGGGCCGTGGCGGCGGCACTGCTGGCGGCGACGGCGACACTGGGCGTGATCGGCGCACCGGGCGCGGCGGTGGCGGCGGTGGCGGCGCCGGGACGGGGCACCGAGCAGCAGGCCAGGGCCTGGCTGCCGCAGCCCACCGGTCCGTACCCGATCGGCACGACGTCTCTGCAGCTCACGGACGACCACCGGGACGACCCCTGGAAACCCGGACAGCACCGCACGCTGATGATCAGCCTCTGGTACCCGACCACCCGGCCCGCCACCGGCGACGACCGCGCGCCGTACATGCTCCCCGCCGCCGCCGACCACTTCGGCAGCGCCGACGGCGTCACCCAGGGCGACAACCACGTCGAGCCCGGCCGCACCGACTGGGCAGGCATCCGCACCCACGCCCGCCCCGACGCGCCCGCCCGGCCCGGCGGCAAACGACCCGTCGTGCTGTACTCGGCGGGCTTCGGCGACCCGCGCACCTGGGGCACCGCCCTGGTGGAGGACCTCGCCTCGCGCGGCTACGTCGTCGTCACCGTCGACCACACCTACGACGCCTCCGAGGTCGCCTTCCCCGACGGGGACCTCGCCACCTCCGTCCTGCCCGCGCTGTTCGCCCAGCCCGGCCTCGACACGGGCGCCTTCCTGCGCAAGATCCTGCAGGCCCGGGTCGACGACACCCGCTTCGTCCTGGACCGGCTCGCCGGACTGCGCCAGGACGCGCAGCTGCCGGCCGGCGTCGCCGCCTCCCTCGACCTCGACCGGATCGGCATGGTCGGCCACTCCGGGGGCGGTTCCACGGCCCTGCAGACCATGCACGACGATCCGCGCCTCAAGGCCGGCGTCAACCTCGACGGCCAGCTGCACTTCCCCGGTCCGGACGGCACCGACGCCCACCCGTCCCTGCCCACCGTCGCCGAGGACGGCCTGACCCGGCCCTTCCTGCTCATGGGCACCCAGGAGTCCGACTCCGGCAGCTACCACCGGCAGCCCGGCTGGGCCGCCCTGTGGCAGCACAGCACCGGCTGGCACGCCGACATGACCCTCACCGGCTCCCGGCACGGGTCGTACACCGACGCGCAGTCCCTGCTCCCGCAGCTGGCCCGGCAGGGCGCGATCAGCCCGGAGAAGCTGGCCGAGGACGTCGGCGACGTCCGACCCGACCGCGCCGAGCAGGCCACCCGCAGCTACGTCGCCTCCTTCTTCGACCGCTGGCTGCGCGGCCAGGACAACCACCTCCTGGACGGCCCGTCGACGCGCTTCCCCGAGATGGTCTACGAGCGGTAGAGCAGCCGTACGAAACCGGAGCCGTCAGCCCGCGCACCCGCCCGGCCCGCACCAGGGCGGGCGCGGTGCGCACCTGCTCCACCGACTCGCGCAGCGTGCCGGTCAGCCGCCGCGCCTCGGCCTCGCCGACCGGGACGGCCCGCTCCACGTGCCGCCGCTCCCTTCCCCCACCCGCCGGCCGCCGCCCGAACCCGGCACCCGCCCGTGTCATACCTGGAGGGGCTGTGTCATCGACCGGCCATCTCCCCAGGCGGGAGCGGTCCACAGCCAAGGCAGTGCCATGTGACTCCAAGGGATAGTTCGCGAGCCAGCACTCTACGACCAGGGTTACGACTTGTGGTCTGCGAGCCGTTCGAGCGTTACTTTGTGAGGCGACGCCCAGGGACGGTGACCATCGGTGACGAATCGGGCTGTCGGCAGGTCGCAAGCAGGGCGGAGCCGATCGCCCCACCCGAACCCGCAGCGGGTGCCGGCCAGGGTGCGAACACCCCGGCCGACGTACTGGCCGAGCGGCTGACCGGGATCAGCCGCCGGCAGCACGAGCACCGCGCCCGCACCGCCGAACGTCTGACCGCCGTCCTGGACAGTGGGCTGCTGACGGAAGAGCCGGCCGCACCGCCGAGTCCCTGGCCGGCATGCGCCGCGCCGCCGACGCGGGCGGCCGGCTTGCCTCGCGGGCGCGGCGCGGCGTCGACAGGCCCGTCGTCGGCTGGGACAGGCAAGCGGCCGGTCAGGTAACGCCGATGCCGATCCGGTTGCAGTCGCATCGCCGTGTTGGCAGCGCGGTCAGAAACCGCAGTTCCCCCACGCGCCGCTCCCGTTCCCGCCATCGGAGAAGGTGTGCCAGTTCCCCCGCATGCGCCAGTCGTTGCACAACGCGGTCGACCCGTGGTTGATCTCAAGAACCGGCGTGAACTTCTTGGGCGCCCCGTAGTTGTCGATGGGGACAGGCTGCGAGGTCCACCAGCCCGAGTTCGCGTTGCTGTAGGCCCGGTCGTACCTCCAGCCGGAGCCGTCGGCGTACGGGTGCTCGTCGTCCAGGCGGATGTACCCCACCTTGTTGCTCAGGTCCACCACGCTCCCGTTCTGGTTCCAGTGGAACTCGGCGTACACCTGGCGGCAGTCGGTGTAGTAGCCCAGGTACAGCGTCCCCAGCCGGCGCGGGGCAGGCGTCCACGGGTCGGACCACGCCCCCTTGTCGTAGATGTCCGTGGGGTTGTCCGCCACTATGCGATTGGAACAGCTGGCGGCCTGTGCCGGGACGGCCGTGACCGCGCCGGCTGCGGCGATTGCCGCGACGGCCGCGGCCAGTCGACGCAGCGACGGACGGGCGGTCTTGACTTGACGCGCACACATAGAAGCGCCTTCCACTGTTTCCCCGTCCCCGGTAGCCGAAGCACTGCCGGCCGTGGCTGCGGTCGCCCCCCGGGTCACCACGACTGCCGTTGCAGCCTTGACGATTCCGCGCATCACGCAAGATCCTTCCCCGTGTCGGTGAACAGCGGCTGCGCCAACGGTTGGAGAGCCTAGGGTCCGATCCTGGCGGGGAGACAGGCCATTTTCGGCCCACAGGTCCAGCCCACTCCAGACCACGGCGGGAGTGCGGTTCGGGGCCCGGACCAGATCCGTAGCGGGATGCCGGCGCCGGTATCGAAGCGATCGTCGGCACGAACAAGCCGCCTCAGCACTGCCAGTAAGTCCTTCGGGGGTTGATCACGCGGCGAGGCGGAACGAGGACTCTTCCTGCGCCCGAATCGAGCAGGCCGGCCGTCGAGCCGTTCGGCGCGCTTCATCTCTTCGCGGGCATACCGGGTGACGCGCTCGGACGCCTCCTGGCGGTTCTCCGAAGGGTCAGGACGTGCCGGTGGTCGAGAGGGCACCCACGACGAACTTGTGCGTCTGTGCGGCTGCTTCGTCGATCGGTACGTGCTTGCCGTCCGGCGGGAAGAAGTCGACGACGCCGATCGCTCCGTAATTTGCCCAGAAGCAGGTCGTCATGGGGAAGGTGTCGCTGACGTTCTGCTGGCACTTCACCACCAAGTCTTTGGTGGTGGAGTACTTGGGCTCGCCCACCGGGTTCCGGCCGTATCCCTTCTCCAGGTCCATGGTGTGGGAGAAGACCTTGTCCAGCGAGGCGGCGGGGTCCGCGACCTTTTCATACAAAGTCGTCCGGGTGGTGAGGTTCGGCGCGGTCGCCCGCATCCCGCCCTTGCTGAGGGTGATGCGCGTCGCGCCGAAGCAGGAGACCGTGTCTTCCCTGGAGTCCTGCTTGATTTGCGGCAGGTCGTCCTCACCGGCGACCGACATGTCCAAGTCGCTGCCGAAGTGGAATCCTCCATCGCCCCTGTCGCAGGTCATGCCGTCCAGTGCAGGCACGCCGATTGCCTTGTACCGTGCTCCGGTGTCGGCAGCAAGCTTCTCCACCTTCGGCAGAGCGTCCTTCTCGTCGCCACCGTCGGATCCGCAGCCTGTGGCGAGCACGCCAACGGCTATGGCGGCGGCCGGAATCCCCCACTTGTTCCTCATTGCCGATCTCCCCTGGTCAGTGATCACCAAGGGATCCTATGGGACGCTCGGGATGTCACTGTGCGGTCGGTTCAGGGCGCGGTGGCGCTGTTGCCGCCGCTCCGTTTCCCTTAGCCGACCGCACAGTGCCACTCGCCGGCACCCCCGAAGACGCCCCCGACTACGCCTGCCGGCACTACCTCACCACTCCCGACATCTGACCAGATGCCCCCACGACGAGGGCCCCGGAGCAACCCCCGAAGGACTTCCGGAGCCGACCACTCAGCGTGACTCGACCGGTGCCCGGACCGCCGCTCGCAAACTACAGCTCGCATTCGCAATCTATCGATCGCAGTCACATGTCATACCGGTGCCCGGCCCGCCGGCCACTGGTGAGTTCCGCCCCGGCGCCTGGGGCGTTCCGCCTCGCCGAAACTCCCCGCCCACCGCAGACATCGCACGTGGTCAAGCGCCAAGCGGGATGGGTCTGATCAGCGGCTGGGAGTGGTGGATTGCCAGGTGAGATCGAGTGCGCCGTCGATTGTGGCGGTGCTGGGTTCCTGGGAGCCGCCGAGGGCTGCGTGGCCCAGCAGCGCGGGCGTGCCAGCCTCCAGCGCGTGGGCGATGTCTTGGAGCATTGAGGTGACCGAGGCCCACTGGGGGACGTCCAGGGTCCAGGTCTCGTGGTCCCAGAGGAGTACCGTGCCGTGGGTGTCACCGGGGCGCATGTCGACGACCAGCCCGTCGCCGCCGGGGCTCAGCGCAATCGGCATGAACTCACGCATATAGCGCGTCTCGGGCCGGCCGTTCTCGTCGAACGAGTCGCCTTCCTGCTCGGCGACCAGGAGCCAGATCTCGTGGGTCTCCAGGGCCTCGTCCAGCGAGACCGGGGCGAACGCCTCCGGAATCCAGTGGCTCGCGGTGACGTCGGGCAGCAGCCACCAGGCCCGCAGGTCGGCGGGCAGGGGCAGGCCGAGATCTGCCTCGAACGCGTCCAGGCGGGCGGCATCCGACGCTGGCCTCGCCGGGCCTCGCCGGGTGTGCGCAGTGAGCCAGGCGCCGACGCGGCTCCAGGAGGTCGGGACGTCGTGATCAGCCGTTGTCATGGCGGGCAGTCTGCCTCACCGGGGTGTCAACGGCCGAAGCTGTGCAGCACTCTCAGCAGAGCAACTGGTCAGGCCGCGATCGCGGTGAGAGCCGGTGCGGGGAAGGCGGCCGGTGCGACCCCGCCGATCACGGACGGCGCCGGGCCGCCCGCCACCACGCCCACCGTCAGCCGGGCCCGTCCGTGCGGGAGCACCGGCCACCCCGGCGCCGCGCAACGTGACATCAAGGCCCCCTGTTCCGCCAACGCACGTGGCCGATTCCACTCGCCCACGCGCCGGGACATCACCTGCGTGGAACACGGTGAGTGCGGCAACGAGCGGGACCATCGGGCGCAACGGGATCAAGCCGGCTCCTGCGGAAACGGCCTCCCTGGTCCGCCGGACCATCCCGCCCTTCGGCTCCACCGCCGGCTGAGGCACGATCCCTCGGTCGGGTCGTCAGTGGTGCGACCAGTACGGGTCGTCGGTGGTCGGGGGCACCACGTTCAGCTGGTGCCAGTAGTTGTCCAGCCGTTGGCCGGGCTGGGAGGGGTTCATGCCGTACACCTCGGTGCCCGCGAAGTGGACTCCGCTCATGGAGGCCTGGAGACTCACCCTGGAGGTGTCCATCTCCAGGGTGAGGAAGACGCCGTCGGGTGAGGTCGCGGAGATCTGGCGTTCGTCGGTGGGGAACGGGTCGGTGTCGGTGCCGATGTAGTTCCGGAACTTGCCGACGGTGTAGCCGTGTGCCGTCCAGTACCGGGCGAGCTGGTCGGCGAGGGCCTCGTACTTCGACCGGTCGACCCGGGTCTGGACCGACCACATGCGGTCGACGGTGGAGGTCGGCGTCGGCTCGCCGTCCCAGTGGTCCGGGTCGCGGACCACGTAGTACCAGCCGTCGGAGTGCGCGACCTGCGGGGTGATGGCACCCACGGAGCCTTCGAGGGCGCTCTGGATGCTGTCCCGGGCCTTCCCGGCGTCCGTCCCGGGATCGTCGTGCCTGGCGACCGGGCCGTGACCGTGGTTGAACAGCCACGCCCCGACCGTGACCGTGCCGATCAGGAGGATGGGAAGCAGCGTGCCGAGAACGACCGGCCACCTGCGGGCCGTGGTGCGGTCACTGGTCTGCATCTGCATCGTCCCCCGTGCTTGCGATCTGCCTGCGGTCTTGATCACGACGCTACCGGCGTGCAGTGCCGCAGACCTGAGCACGGGTACTCAGATGTGGGCTCAGCCGGGAGTCGACGACAGCGGCCCTTGTCGCACCCCACTGCCAACGCGGCTCGGCACCTGTCCCCACGGCCCCACCCGGGGGCACCCGGACCCACCCGCGGGCCGCTGCGCCCGCTGGCGCCGCCGACCCCGGCGGTGCGAACGGCGGACGGCCGACGGCGCCGTCCGAGTCGTCCTCGTGCACGGCTGCCCGCAGGGGCGGAGTCCGCCCCTGGGGCCGGTGGACGTCCCCGATGAGGGTGAACGCCGTTTCCCTGAGCGGCCGGGTTGAGCCGGCCCCATCCTGGCCGGCCTGCGTTGAACGGGCCCGCAACCGGCCGGGCCCGCAACCGGCTGGGCACCACCGACGGGACGCTCGAACGCGCCTGCGGGCTCGGGACCACCGACACGCTCGCGCGGGCGTTCCGCCGCCCGCTCGGCATGACGCCCACGGAGTACCGGCGCCGGTCCCGGACCGTCCCGTCCACTCCCGGGGGTGAACGGACGACGGACGCGGGCGGGGGGCAGGCGCCCGCCGGCGGGGAGGGGGCGGACCCCACGCCGCCCGAGGCGGGCCCCCCCGCCGGCGGCGGGGCTCCGCCCGCG
>NZ_JBHWBZ010000069.1:23407-49269 GCF_042735475.1 Kitasatospora sp. NPDC059577
GCGCGCGGGCTCCCCCCCGCCGCGGCCGCCCGCGGGGGGAAGACCGACCCCGGCGCCGGCGCGCGCCGGGGCGGCGGGGGGAGCGGGGTACCTCAGCGGCGCCGCGTCAGCGGCGGGCGCCCCGACGGCGGGCGATCACCAGCGCGCCCCCGCCGACGGCGAGCAGCGCGGCGCCACCAGCGCCGTAGACGATCATCTGGCTGCTGTTGCCACCCGTGCTGGCCAGGGTGTTGGCCGGCGTGGTCGAGACCGGATTGGCAGTCGGCTTGCCGACCGGACCGGTCGTGTCCGCCGGGGCGGACGGCGCCGGAACGACCGGGGCGGTCGACGGGGTGCCGCTGGACGGCGTCCCGGTGGCCGGCACCGACGGCTTGGCGGTGGTGGAGGGCGAGGTGGTGGCCGTCGCGGTGGCGGTGGCCGAAGGCGTCGTCGTGGCAGTGGGCGTCCCGGTCGGGTGCGGGGTCGCGGTGGCCGTGGGTGACGCCGAGGAGGTCGGCACCGGGACGGTCGGCGTGCCGGTCGGGGTCGGCACGCAGGCCTTGCCGCCGTTCCAGGCCGAGATCAGGTTGTCCGGGAAGAGGCCGTCCGGGTACCTCGGCGCGGGGTTGGCGACGCCGTCGAACTTCTTGTCGCCGTTGTACAGGTCGATCTGGCCGTAGCACTTCGGCAGGTGGGCGGAGACGTCCAGGGTCGCCTGGCGGTTCCCGCTGCGCAGGGTGGTGGTCGCCCAGCCGAGGAAGGTCTGCTTGCCCGAGGTCGCCCAGGTCGGGCCCTCGGTTTCGTAGGAGGCCAGCGAGACCCGGTAGTCGCAGCCGTCCGCGACGTCGCCGACCAGGCGGACCTGGATGACGCCGTGCGGCTGGGACATCCGGCCGTCGGAGATCCAGCCCTTGCCGCCGTCGACGGAGAACTGGACGTCGACGGCGCCGCACCCGTGCTCGGCGTGGGCCTGGGCGGTGCCGGCGGTGAGCAGCGGAGCGCCGACGGCTATGCCGAGGGCGGCGAGGGCCGGAAGGCTCCGGCGCAGGAGTTGGTGCACGAGGAAGCTCCCTAGGGTTGTACACGGTTTGGGTGGGACTCACCGCTCTCTTGGTGGCGATCCGGAGGGACCGTCACCGGACCTGAGCGGACGTGAGACCGCGACCGTACCCGATGGCCCGGCGGCCCCTGACCCCAGGGCGTGAACCTGGCAGCGAGGAAGCCCGCTCTCGTCCGGCCGACGGGCAGCCGCCACCGTCCGTTCCGCGGACGAGGCGCCAAGGTGAACGGGGCGGACAGCGCCGGATGATGCGGCAGGACGCCCCTGCCCCCCGGCCACGTCCGGGCGCGCTGAACGGGCTTGGCTGCTGTCAGGTGCGCCGGGGACCGGCTCGTCGGGCCCTGCGGCTCGCCCTGTTCCGGTGTTCCGTGGCAGCACCGATCCGCGTGCGGTCGCCGATGGCCTGGGCCTGAGTGGTCGGCCGGTTGCGACGGGGGAGCGGAGCTGAGCCGGGGTTCCGTGCCGGTGCGGTCGGTGTCGGTGCCGTGTGGAACGGTCGGGCCCGTCGGACGCGGCACGTTCGGCGCATTGGCCGTCAGGGTCGGGCAGGGCGACGAGGCGGCCGGGCGGGTCGTCTGGGTCCGGTGGTGAGGATGTGGCCCGGGTCCGTCCGGTTGACGGTCCGGTCCGGTCCGGTCCGGTCAGGGCCTGGGGCGGCGGGCGACGTCCCGCGGAAGCCACCCCGCGGGAGCCGCTGCGCCGCTCCGTCACCCGGTGGTCACCGGTTCCGACTCCGGCTGTCAGGTGTCCACTTCGTCGGTCCGGTCAGGGCGCGAGCTGTGGAGGGTGTCGGCTCAGGAGCCGATCTGTCACCGGGGTGCCGGGGTGCCGGGCGGTCGGCGGCCTGGGGCCGGCCGTGTTCGGGTGGTGACGCCGCCGTGCCCGGCCCGGGTTCGGCTACCGGGCCGGCCGGACCGTGGTCGCGTGGAGCGAGCCGAGCAGGCTGAGGGCCTGGGCGCTGGGGCCGCCTGGTTCCGCCTGGTAGACGACGAGTTGCTGGCCGGGAGCGGCGCGCACGTCGAAGGTCTGGTAGGTGAGCTCCAGGGGCCCGACGTCGGGGTGGAGCAGGTGCTTGGTGTCCTGGGTCTTGCCGCGCACGTCGTGGGCGTTCCACAGGAGGGCGAAGTCCGCGCTGTACTCGGTGAGCCCGCAGGTGAGTTCCCGCAGCCGCGGGTTGTCCGGGTCGACGCCGGCCGCCTCGCGCAGGTGGGCCACGGTGGCCTGCGCGGCGTGGCTCCAGCGGGCGTAGAACCGGCGGCCCGCCGGGTCGAGGAAGGCCATGCGCGCCAGGTTGTCCGCCCGTTCGAAGGGGGAGTGGAGGGCCCGGGCCAGGGCGTTGGTCGCCAGGACGTCCAGGGTCCGGTTGATGACGAACGCCGGCGCCCCCGGGTAGCCGTCCACCAGCTGGCGGAGAGCAGGACCGACCCGGTCCGTGGTGGGGGCGGGCTTGACGGCCGGGGCGGTCCCCGCCAGGCGATGCAGGTGTGCGTGGGCGTCGGGCCCCAGGTGCAGGGTGCGGCCGAGCGCGTCGAGCACCTGGGCCGACGGGTGGCGTTCGCGCCCCTGTTCCAGCCGGGTGTAGTAGTCGGCGTTCACTCCGGCCAGGACGGCGACCTCCTCGCGGCGCAGCCCGGCGACCCTGCGCCTGCCGTGGCTCGCGATGCCGACGTCCTGTGGTCGCAGGGCCGCCCTGCGTGCGCGCAGGTACTCCCCGAGGCGGTTGTCGTGGGTCATGTCGCCAGGTTAGGCCGGGTCGGCGGTGCGGTGCCCGGGTGCGGTGCACCCAGGCAACGGGCGTCCTGGTCGGCGGTCGCGGTCCCGCCCAGACTCGGTCGAGCAGGACCGATCCGCACAGCGAGAGGCAGCAGCAGGCATGACAGACACAGGCAAGGTCGTGGCGATCACCGGAGCGAGCAGCGGGATCGGCGAGGCGACCGCCCGCCGGCTCGCCGCCGACGGCCACCGTGTGTTCCTCGGAGCGCGGCGCACCGATCGCCTCGACACGCTGGTTCGGGAGATCGACGCCGCCGGCGGCACCGCGGCGTTCCGGCGGCTGGACGTGACGGATGCGGCCGATGTCGCGGCGTTCGTCTCCGCGGCCCGGGAGCGGTACGGCCGCTTGGACGTGGTGGTCAACAACGCCGGGGTGATGCCGCTCTCGCCGCTCGCCGCCCTGAGGACCGACGAGTGGGACCGGATGATCGACGTGAACGTGCGGGGAGTCCTGCACGGCATCGCCGCCGCACTGCCGTTGATGCGCCTTCAGGGCGGGGGACACTTCGTGACCATCGCCTCGGTCGGCGCGTACGAGGTCTCCCCGACCGCCGCCGTCTACTGCGCCACCAAGTTCGCCGTGCGCGCGATCTCCGAAGGTCTGCGCCAGGAGTCCGCCGGGGACATCCGGGTCACCCTGGTCTCCCCGGGGGTGACCGAGTCCGAACTCGCCGACGGCATCGGCGATCCCGTCGCCCGGGAGGCCATGGCGGCCTACCGCGCCGTGGCGCTGCCGGCCGATGCGATCGCGCAGGCCATCGCCTACGCCGTGTCCCAGCCGTCCGGGGTCGACGTCAACGAGATCGTCGTCCGTCCCGCCGCGAGCGCCCAGTGACCCCCCTCTGCGAAGGAGCCGACATGCCGCACACCGCCGCCGACCGCGATGAACTGGTCCGCAGACTGCGGGTCCTGGAGGACAAGGAGGCGTTGCGCACCCTCATGATCCGCGGCTGGCGGGCGCTGGACCGCAAGGACTGGCAGACCTGGAGCGCGTGCTGGGCCGAGGACGCGGAGCTGGAGTTCGGGCCGTGGGAGACGATCCGCGGGAGGGAGGCGATCCGGGCGACGGTGGAGGAGGCGGAAGCGCCCTACGCGGCCATGCAGCACCACATCCTCAACCTGCACGTCGACGTCGAGGGCGATCGGGCCGGCGGCATCGGTTACATGTGGTTCGTCGCCGTCGCCGAACCGGGGAGTGCCCGCGCTCCCTACTCCATGGGAGGCCCGTACGACTGGGAGTTCCGCCGGGACGCGGAGGGCTGGCTCGTGGTCCGCCAGAGGCTCGGCGTCTGGTGGACCGACGGCGAGGATCCTCTGAAGGCCTTCGAGCAGCGAGGACACGTCGACGGGTGACCGGCGCGCGAACGGGCTCTCCGGTGGCGTCGACGGGCGACGGTGGATCGCATGCCCGAGCGGTGGTGGTCAAGATCGGGCCGGTCACGGATCTGTCGCAGCGTTCGGCGCGCGCGGGCGGGTGCGGGACGGCGGCGGGAACCGCCGTCCCGCCCGGCCTGCGGCGCGCACCGGCGCGGTGCGCGTGCTGCCGGTGCCCGTCGTGGGCGAACGCTCGTGTCACAGATGTGTCTTGAGGGAGGTTCGGGTGGAACGGTTCGTCCGGCCGGGCGGTCCTGCTCACCAGTAACACCCGGTCGCACCGAGCGGCCGGCGCAGCCACTCGAATCCGGGGAAGTCACGATGCGCGTTCACAAGCTCACCTTCGCGGCCCTGGCCGTTGCAGCGGGCCTTTCGCTCACGGCTTGTCAGAACGACGACGCCGACACGGCCCAGGCCAAGCCGTCGTCCGCGCCGACCGTGTCCTCCGGGGCCGCGTCCGGCGCGCCGACCGCGTCCACCGCGCCGACCGGGTCCGCCCCGGGGGCAACGGCTCCGAGCGGCGGGACGACTGCGGGCGGCGGCGGGACGGTGGCCGGCGCGACGGCTGCCCCCGGTGCGAAGGGAACGGCTCCCGGGGCCGCCTCCGCGGCGGGCGGAAAGTGCCGGACCGACGACCTGGCGATCACGGCGGCGGACCGCACCATCGACGGTGACCGGGACCGTACGGTCGTGGTCGAGCTGAAGAACCGCAGCGGCCACGACTGCGCGATCTCCGGATACGCGGGCGTCGACCTGAAGACCGGCGCGGGGTCACTGTCCGCCCAGCGGTCCGGTGAGCCGGTCGTCGCCGGCGTCCTCAAGGCCGGGAAGTCGACCTTCTTCGGGATCAGCTACCCGGCCAACACGTCGGGAGGGTCGGGTGTGCGGATCACCGGGCTGGTCGTGACCCCGCCGGACGAGACGACGTCGGTC
Organism: Kitasatospora sp. NPDC059577; assembly: GCF_042735475.1. Taxonomy (NCBI): domain Bacteria; kingdom Bacillati; phylum Actinomycetota; class Actinomycetes; order Kitasatosporales; family Streptomycetaceae; genus Kitasatospora; species Kitasatospora sp. NPDC059577. The sequence continues at coordinate 28,527 of NZ_JBHWBZ010000069.1, forward strand.
ACCCTCCCCTGGCCGGGCGCCGCTACCCTGCCCGTCACCGACGGTACCGGCTCGCCGGTGAAGATCGGCCCGATGGGCAGCGCCGGCCAGGGCAACTGAGCCGGGCCACCACCCCGCCCGCTGCGCCCGCTGCGTGGCGGGCGGGGCAGCAGGACGTCCCGTGGAGCGTGCGGCCGGTTACGGGGGAGCGGCCACGGCAGCCGCACGGCCGTCCGATTCCCCGGGGTCGCCCGCGCCGACCCGGTGGCCGCCGGTGAACCGGCCGCCGGCTCCTGCCCTGAGCAGCCCGTTGGCCACGATGTCGACGCCCGGTCGGTGCGAGACGTGCAGGGCCCGGGCCGCGAGGGCGCCCGCCTGGGACGCCACACGTACGCCGCAGGCGGAGCGAATATCGGCTCATCTGAATAGATCACTCTTCCGAGTGAAGATCGGCCCCATCGGTCGGTCGGCCGACCCGGTGCAGCCGAGGGTGGAGGACGGCCCGGGGCCGCTCGCCCCGGCCGGAGCCGGACCGGGGCCGTCCCGGCCCGCACGACCTGTGAGGAGACACACGCCGATGGGAACCGAAGCCGTGCAGCGGGCCGCACTGGTGTTCCGGCTGTTCGACGCCAACGGGAACGGGGTCCTCGACGCCCAGGACTTCGAGCTGATGACCGAGCGGGTGCTGGCCGCCGCCCCCGACTCGGGAAAGGGCGCCCGGAAGGCGTTCGCCGACAGCCTCCGCCGCTACTGGGAGGTGCTCGTCCAGGGGCTGGACACCAACGGTGACGGCGTGATCAGCCCGGAGGAGTTCGAGGGCTTCGTCCTCGACCCCACGCGGTTCGCTCCGACCGCCGCCGAGTTCGCCGACGCGCTCGCCGCCCTCGGTGACCCGGACGGCGACGGTCTGATCGACCGGGCCCGTTTCCTCGGCCTGATGACCGCGATCGGCTTCGCCGTGCCCAACATCAACGCGCTCTTCGACGCGTTCGGCCCGGACGCCGGTGACCGGATCGCGGTGGCTGTCTGGGCCGACGGCATCCGCGACTACTACACACCCTGCGCGAGCGGGATCCCCGGCGACCGACTGGTCTCGCTGCCGGCCTGACCCACGCCCGGCACCATCCGCCGCCCCCGAGGAAGCCCCCCGAGGAAGCCCCCGAGGAAGCCCCCGTGAACGCTCCGCGTATCGCCCTTGCCGTCGGCCGGGGAACCGGACCCGAACTCGCCGCCGTCTTCGAGCGCGTCCTGCACCGGATCACTCGGCTGCACGGTGTGGAGGCCGAACTGGTCCGCTCGCCCCGGTACTACCACTCCTACGCCTCGCTGCGCGCCGAAGCCGGCGGTACCGAGGAGGCCGCGCGGCTCACCGAGCAGGACGCCACCCACTACGAGCGTTTCTGCCGGGAGCAGGCAGCGGCGGGGGTCCGCGCGGTGTTCCGCACCGCCGTCAACGCCCAGTCGCTCTACCTCGTCCGGCAGCGGCTGGCCGCCGTCAAGACGGAGGCGCTGACAGCGGACGGGGCGAGGCTATTCCTGGTCCGGGACCAGGCACAGGGTTTCTACACCGGTGAGAACCGGCACACCCCGGGCCGGGTGGTGCGCACGATGGAGTTCAGCCGCGCCGTCACCGAGCAGGTGCTGCGCCACGCTGTACGCGCGGCCCGCGAGCAGTGGCCGGACGAAGGCCCGGCGCGGGTGCTGATGGCCTACAAGTACCACCTCCTGGACGGGGCGCTGGACGACTGGACGGCGGGCCTGTCCACCGAACTCGCAGTGGGGATCGGCGTGTTCCAGCCGGACACGGTGAACCGCAACCTGATCGCCCGCGGGCTCGGGGACCGCACCGTGCTCGTCGCCGGGAACGAGTGGGCGGACATCATGCACGTCGTGCTGCTCGACCGGTACGGCTCCGAGCGGCAGGAGAACCGGTGCACCGAGAACGTGTACCTCCACCCGGATCTGAACGGCCTGACGGAGTACCAGACCGTCCATGGCTCCGCCGACGACCTGGCCGGCCGTGATCTGGTCAACCCCGTCGCCACGGTGCGGGCCGCCGCCCGGATCGCCGAGCGGTACGCGGCCTGCCCGGGAGCGACGGCCGCGGTGGAATCCGGCCTGAGGGCCGTGCACGCGCGCGGGGTCCGCACCCCGGATTTCGACGGGAAGGCCTCCACGACCGAGGTGGTCGAAGCGCTGCTGGCCGAACTCGGCGCGCCCACCGGCGCCGTGCCCGCGCCGGCCGGGCCCGCGCCAGCTGTGCCCGCCCCGGCCGGGCCCGCGTCGGCCGGGCCCGCGACTGCCGGCACGGCGGCCCCGCGGTGAGCACCCCCCGGCCCACGGCGCCGCTCACCGAGGATCCCGGCACCGGAACCGGCACCGGCACCTCCGCCACCGGCACCGGCACCGGAACCGGCACCGGCACCTCCGCCACCGCGCTCGTTGTGGTGGACCTCCAGAACGACTTCTGCGCCGGGCCGGCGGCCGCGGCCCGCTATCCCGGCGACCCGGCCCGCCTGACCGTCACCGCCGCCCGCTGCGCCGCGGCGGTCGACGCCGCCCGGGCCCGGGGCATCGAGGTGCTGTTCGTCCGCTTCCTCGGCGACCCCGCCCACCAGGGCGCCGCCTGGCGGCGACGCGACGCCGAGCTCGGCAAGCAGCCGAAGTGCCTGGAAGGGAGCCGGGGCGCGGACTTCCACGCGGTGAGCCCTCTGCCCGGCGAAGCCGTGTTCACCAAACGGGCCTGCTTCGACGCCTTCCTGGACCCCGGGTTCGAGCCCCACCTGCGCCGGCGCGGCATCGAACACCTGGTGCTGGCCGGCCTGTTCACCGACGTGTGCGTGGACTCCACGGCCCGCACCGCGTTCCAGCGGGGCTTCCACCTCACGGTGCTGCGCGACTGCACCACCGCACTGCACCTCACCGACGCCGACATCCTGCGTTTTATGGCCCGCGTCTACGGCGCCCGCATCACCACGCTCTCCGATCTCGCCTTCGCGGCGCCACCGCCGGCGGCCGGCTCGTCCGCAGCGCCGGCAGGCAGCCGATGACCGCGCCCACCACCCCCGATCGGGGCATCACGGCCGGCGTCGGCCGGACCGCACTCCTCGTCGCCGCCGCCCGGGCCATCGAGAACCACCGGCCGGATGCGGTGGCCCGCGACCCCTACGCGGAGCACTTCGTGCGGGCCGATCCCGGCTGCGCCGACTGGCCGCTGCACCCGGCCCAGGTGTCCCCGGCCGATCCGCTCTGGGGCCGGCTGGCCGCCTACTTCGCGCTGCGCACCCGTGTCCTGGACGATCACCTCCTGGCCTCGGCCCGCTCCGGTCTGCGCCAGGTGGTCCTGCTCGGGGCGGGGCTGGACACCCGTGCCCACCGGCTGCCGTGGCCGCCGGGTACGACGGTGTGGGAGCTGGACCGGCCCGAGGTGCTCGCCCACAAGCAGCGGGTCCTCGACGCCCTCGGCGCGGAACCGGTCGCCGATCGCCGCACCGTTGCCGGTGACCGGCGCACCGTCGCCGCCGACCGCCGCACCGTGGCCGTCGACCTGCACGACGACTGGCCGCGCGCCCTGACCACCGCCGGACTCGACCCGGCCGAGCCGGTCGCCTGGCTCGCCGAGGGCCTCCTGCTCTACCTGCCGGCAGTCGCCGAGCGTCGCCTGATCGCCACCCTCGACGGTTTCAGCGCCCCGGGCAGCACCCTCGCCTACGAGGCCAAGCTCGGCCTGGAGAACACCGCGGTCCGTGCCAGTGCGACCTATGCGGCGGCCCGGGAGCGGATCGGCCTGGACCTGCTCGCCCTCTTCGCCGCCGGCCCCCGCCCCGACACCGCCGCCGACCTCGCCGGGCGCGGCTGGCACACCCGCGTCCACACCCCGTTCGATCACGCCCTTTCCCATCCCCGCGCGCTGCGCCGGGAGCAGGACGACTGCCTGGCCGCCAACCGCTGGGTCTTCGCGACCAAGCTGCCGCCCACCTGACCGGTGGTCGGCCCGCCGGACGCGCTGTGCCAGGCCCGGTGACGACGGCCGCAGCCCCGTCCGGCGAAGTCCCTCCCGGGGGCCCGCGGCCCGCTGCCGCGCCGTGTGCCGTGCTCCGATCCCGGGGTGTCCGCCCCGCCGACCGCGGGCCCGAGCCTGCCCCGGGTGCACGGGCGTCACCCCGATGCCCGAAGGGGTGGGCGGTGTCCTTCCCGGTCGCCTCCGGCGTCGCTCCGTTCGTCGCCTCCGGGATTAGCGTGCGCCGCGCACGCTTTTTCTGCTACGGTAAATGCGTGCTCAAGGCACGCACTTCCCGCGTCGCGCACACACCGCGCGGGCACCGTCTGCAACCGGAGGAATCCCATGAACCGCACCGACGCACGCGCCGCCCTGACCGACCTGCTGCTCACCCCCGGGCTCGACCTCGACGAGGCCGCCGACCGGCACTTCGCCCCCGACTACCGCCAGCGCACCGACGGCGAGTGGGCCAACCGCACCGAGTTCCTCGACCACATCGCCCACCTGCGCACCGTCGTCGCCGACGGCTCCGTCGAGGTCCACGACGAACTCTCCGACGGCGACCGCTACGCCGACCGCCACACCATGACCATCGTCAAGACCGACGGATCCACCGTCCGCATCGAGGTCTACCTCTTCGCCGAGTTCGCCCCCGACGGCCGCTTCCGCCGCATCGAGGAGACCACCCTCATGCTCGAAGGCGCCGACGGCGACCGGAACCTCGGCAGCGCCCGCTGAGCCACGTCGTCCACCCGACGCCACGACGCCGTCCGGGCCCAGCCCATGGGCGCGCCGTCGTCGTGGCGCATCGTCCATCGTCCCAACCCCGAGAGGGAGTGGTTGTCATGCTCGACGTGCTCATCGCCGGGGCCGGCCCGGTCGGGCTCTGGCTGGCCGCGGAGTTGCGCCTGCACGGTGTGGAGGTGACCGTCGTGGAACGCAGACCGGCACCGGACGGACGGTCGCGCGCTGTCGGCATGCAGGCCGGCACCCTGGACACCTTCGCCACCCGCGGACTCGCGCAGCGGTTCATCGAACGCGGCACCCCGGTCCCCACCGGCCACTTCGGCGCGGCGACCACCCGGCTCGACTTCTCCACGGTCGGCGCGGTGCACCCGTTCATGCTGGCGCTCGGTCAGTCCGTCACCGAACAGCTCCTGGAGGAGCACGCGATTGCCGTGGGTGCGCGGGTGCTGCGCGGGGAGGAGGTCGTGTCCCTCACCCAGGACGCGGACGCCGTCGAGGCCGTGATCCGCTCCGGCGGCACCCACCGGACCGTGCGGGCCCGCTGGGTGGTCGGCTGCGACGGCACCCGCAGCGCGGTGCGCCACGCGGCCGGTATCGGCTTCCCCGGCCAGGACACCACGATGACCGGGTGGCTCGCCGACGTCGAACTCGACGATCCGCCTACCGCCCCGCTCGCCGCCACCGGGCCGGCCGGTTCGTTCCTGGCGGCTCCGATCGGCGACGGCGTCCACCGGCTGGCGGGCCTGTCCACCGCCACCGTGCACCGCGGCGCCGGCGAACCGCTGACCCTGGAGGAGGTGCGCGAGCAGACCCGCACGCTCGTGGGACGGGACCTCGGCATCCGCAACCCCCGCTGGCTGTCGCGCTACGGCAACGCCACCCGCCAGGCCACGCGGTACCGGGCCGGACGGGTGCTGGTGGCGGGGGACGCGGCGCACATGTTCTTCCCGGCCGGTGGCCAGGGCATGAACCTCGGCATCCAGGACGCCACCAACCTGGGCTGGAAGCTGGCCGCCACCCTCCAGGGCCGGGCCCCCGACGGTTTGCTCGACAGCTACGACACGGAGCGCCGGCCGGCCGCCCGCGCCGTCATCGACAACACCCGGGCGCAACTGGCCCTGTTCGCCGCAGCGAGCCCGGAGCAGATCGCGCTGCGCGAGGTCTGGTCCGCAGCGCTGGCCGAACCGCGGACCAACCGGCAGTGGGCCCGTCGGATCGCCGGCTTCGACGACCCGCTCCCCGCCGGCACCGCCGGCACCGCACCCGGCACGCACCCGCTGATCGGCACACGGCTGGCCGGCCTCGCCCTGGACGCGCCCGACGCACCCACCGCCCACCCGCTGATGCATCACGGCCGGTTGCTGCTGCTGGACCTCGACGGGACGCGGACGCCGTGTTCCGTGAGCGGCCTGGAGCAGCGGGCAGCCACCGTCCGCACCGAGGCCGCGCATCCGATCTGGCGGGACGTCACCGCGGTCCTGATCCGGCCGGACGCCCGGATCGCCTGGGCCGGCACCGACACCGACCCGCAACGCCGGGCCGCCGACTGCCTCACCACCCTGCGCACCCTGTGCCGCTGAACCCCGCTCGGTGAGCCCACCCGCCGGTCCCCGCCGGGCGCCCCCCTCGCACCACGGCACGGTCTCCGCCGCGGGGGCACGCTCAGGCGACCGACGGCGCCGACCTGGCCCGCTGGTCGGACGGAGCGGCGGGGCGGACGAGTCGCACACCGTGGACGGCTGCGACGCGCCCGCCCCGAATCCGGCGTCCGTCCTCGCCGCCCCGAGAGGAGGGGCGGGTGAGCGCGTGGTGGCCGCCGCCGGAGGTGATCTCCACGATCAGGTGTCCGTCGCCGCCGCCGTACAGGCGGTGTCCGGCGGGGCGGAGGCGTTCGGTGGCCGTGACCGGCAGGGCGTCGACCGTGCCGGTGGGCCCGCGCAGCCACAACAGGCAGCACGGTTCGGTGCGCGCCGGGGAGGCGTCCGTGATCAGCGGCTGACCGGGCGGGGTGAAGCCGAGGATCCGGCCCAACACACGGGCAGCACCCGACGCGTGTTCCCGCTCCGGGTGGGACGCCCGGTGCCGCGGAAGGCCTCGATGGCCGCGCGTTCCTCCGCCGCGAGGTCCCGGTCGGCCGGCGGCGACCCGACGGTGCGGCCGGTCACCGGAGCCGGAACGGCCGGGTGAGGCACCCCCGACCAGGGAGGCGCCGTCTGACCACCCGTCGACGTCCGCCTCGCCGCCGTGCTCGTCGGCGATCGGCTCGATTCACTCGGAACCTCGGTCACCGACACCGCCCGCGAAGTCGGCCGCCACCGGTTCGGCGCCGGAGGTTCGGCGCGCGAGCGTACTTGACCCACTGGGGCGCGCGGGCTCCGGTCGTCCCGTAGTCGCGTTCGTGTGGGATGAGGAGCACAACGCGCTTTACGGCATCGGTCTGTGACGCTGCGGGGAACCGGAAGCAGGATTTCTTCCTGTGCTGGACATGATGCGTGCTCGTGGCCGCTGCACCAGACTCCGCCGTGGCGCCCCCGAGGGCCGGGGGCGGACGGGAGAACCATGCGAGTCACGAAGCGCCTGGCCGCGAGCGGAGCGACCGTCGGGTTGCTCGCCGCCGGCCTGGTGGGCTTGACCGGGACGAGCGCGCAAGCCTACAGCGGCTGCCAGGAGCTCGACAGCTACAACGGCGCGCGGATCAACGTCTGCGCGTCCCGGGTCAATCCGTGGGACGTGACGCTGCACTACGACGTCATCCGGCGGGGGAGCACCGACGAGCGCGTCTGGTTCACGCTCTACACGCCGGGCTGCGGGAAGGGCACCTACACGGATGTCTCGGGGAACGACTACTCCGAGCCGTCGAAGAATTTCGAGGTGGTGTGTGCGGCTTCGCAGATCACCTGGGCTACCGGCTGGGTCTCCGAATCGGGCGGTAACACGTCCGTCGGCGGCGTCGGCGACACCTGGAGCTGGTGACATGGCGATCGTGAAGAGGCTCGCTTCGGTGGGCGCGGCGTCGGGTCTGGCCGCCGCGGGCGTCGTCGGGCTCGGAGCAGGCCCGGCGCAGGCCGCGCAGCACTGCACCACGCTCAGCACCACGCACGGTGCGCTGATCTCCATGTGCGCCAACGAGATCAACGCGAACTACCTCCAGATGACCTACAACCTGCTTCAGCGCGGGAACACGGACGAGCGCGCGTGGTTCATGGTCATCTCGCAGTGCGGGCAGTACCCGGGCGCGGAGGGGTCCAGCTACGACTGGATCTCCTACAACGACTACGACCGCACCTACGACACCCCTGAGAAGTGGTGCGGGGTGGCGAACGGAGGCTTCGGCGTCGTGGTCAAGGTCACCGAGTCGGGAAACATCTCGGACTACCAGGGGGCCGTGACCCTTCTCTGATCCCCGGACAGCATCAGCAACCCCTGGTGTCCCGTCGGGGGCCGCAGGCGTGGTCGGCCCGCCCGGTGGCCAGCGAACGGGCCGACCACATCGGCTGTGTGCAGGTGTCGAGCATGTCGGCACACCGAGTCCTGCCGCCGACCGACGGTAGGCCACCCGGCGCCTACGGCTCCGTCCATCGCACGGCCTCCCGCCCCGGCTGCTGAGCGGGTGCCAGATCGGCGCGGCCGGGCCGATCCGGACAGCTATGGGGACAGTTACGGCCGTCCCTGCCGGTCCGTCGGCTGGGGACCGGCGGTTCGAGCGCAAGGAGTTGCCGCGCGATTTCGAGCGTGTTGACCGGTCCTGGCCGCCGATCACGGCGGCAGTGGCGGCCAGGAGAAGTGTTCCTGTGGCCATCTACGACTCGCGGAGCCTTCGAAGGGCTTTCCCTGGCATAACGTCGGCGGCGCGTCGCTGGCACGCTCGCGTTCGGCCCTGACCAGCCGTCCCCGGAGTAGTCACTCGACCTCCAGTCAGGGCTCCACACACCGAACGCCTGCCTGGCGATGAACGCCCAGGTGTCCTCGTGGCTCACCAGCGTCAGGTAGGAGACACCGGCGGCAATCACCATCGCGGAGTTGTGCTCCGCCAGGCCGACCGTGTTCGCCGCGACCGCCGTCTGAACGGCCTCCCTGTCCTCCTCCTCCCGCCAACGCTTCTCCTGCTCCCACTTCTCCCCGGCGATCCGGCGCTCCAACTCCTTGCCGGCCACGTACTGCTCACGCCACGTCGCGAACGTCGATCCTCCAACTCCCGCAAGGACCACGCTGTGTAGGTTGGTTATGGCTGTGCGCAACGGTTGTCCCGGTGGGCCGGGGAGGTCGGCGCTCCGTTGCCGGCCGGCCTCGTCAGCCGGCCAGCAGCCCGGTGGCGATCCGGGCGCGGTGCGGCGCCAGCTCGGCGGCGATCGAGGCGCCCTCGGCGGCGGTGACGGTGACGGTGGCGTCCCCGTCCCCGGCGTGGGCGGCCAGGGCGATCCGCAGGTGGGTCGGCGGGTGGGAGCCGTCCACGGCGGAGCGGTCACGGGCGCTGAGCCGCAGCAGGCGCTCCCGCTCGACTGCGGGGACGGAGGCGAGGTGCTCGCGTACCCGTTCCCAGAGCAGGTCCGGCGCGGGCGGCGCGGGCGCGTTCTCGGTCCGGCGGCTGCGGGCGCGGCCGATCCGGGGCCGTCCGCGTTCCTCGGCCCGGATCTGGTGGATCGCGGTGTCCACCGAGTTGGGCAGCAGCAGCGCCGCGAGCATGCCCCGGGCCGCCTTGCCGCCCGCCACCCGGGCGGCGAGCACGTCGGAGTGGTACTCGGCCTGCTGGCCGGCCCGGGAGGTGAGCCGGTCGAACAGCACCAGCCCCTGGTACAGCACCCAGGCGACGCCCCGCAGCACCAGCCGGCCGAACACCGCGCCGAACCGCACCAGCATCGAGACCTCGTCCCGGGCCACGACCGGCCCGTCGTGGCCCGGGCGGGCCATGTCGTACCAGGCCCACAGCGCCGAGACGGCGCTGTACAGCCAGAACGAGCGCCGGCGGTCGCCGTTGACCCGGTGGCCGAACTCGTGGCCGAGCAGGGCTGTCCGCTCCCGGTCGTCCAGCACCTCCCAGAGCGGCAGGCCGAGCCGGAGCACCGACCGGCGGCGCAGCCCGACCAGCCCGTACGAGGCGTTGAACTCGTCGGTGACCTGGATGACGTCCACCGGACGGGCGCCGACCTCGGCGGCCACCCGGTCGGCCAGCCCGTACAGGACCGGCGCCCCGGCGCGGTCGAGCACGCCCGCGTCCTTCGGCAGCCGGCCGAGCCGGGGCCGCAGGGTCACCGCGATCACCAGCACCACCGCGCCGACGCAGCGCTGCACGACGGTCCCGGCGATCAGCAGCCAGAACGCCAGGGCGAAGGTGCCGACGGTGACGAGGTGGATCACCCCGGCTGCGGCGGAGGCCAGCAGCCAGTCCCGGCGGGCAGTGGGGGAGCCGCCCCCGGCGGCCTGCTCCTCGTAGAGCCGGTCGGTGCGGGCGACCGCGACCCGCTCGCGCCGGGTGGGCTCGGGGGCGGCGTCCTCGCCGGGCACGAGGTTCCAGTCGCAGGCCGGGCACCAGACGAGGAAGCGCGGGTCGTCGGTCAGGGGGGCGACGCAGCGCGGGCACGGCGAACCGTGGACGGGCCTGTCGGCGGACGCCGCGGTGGGCGCCTCGGGGGAGGTGGACACGGTTGATCATGATGGCGGGCCGGGGCGCCGGTGGCCAGGGGGGTTATTCGTATCGTGACCATGCCCGTTCCCATTCGGGCCGCCCCCAGCTGCCGGGCGGCAGGCGCAGGGTGCGTCCGGACGGTGTGTGGCGGGCTCCGGCGGTCGGGTTGCCGGTGTTGATGGTCGAGGTCGATCGCTCGACCATGGCCCCGGCCGACGTCGCCGCCGTCGATCGGCCTGCCCCGGCTGCGCCGGTCGTCCTGGGGGCCTCGGTCGCTCCGGTCGCTGCTGCGCCGCGCCCCGTGGTCGAGGCCGGTCCGCATGGTGCGCAGGGTGTCCGGGCCCGGGTCGTCGGTGAGGCACAGCCAGCCCAGGGCGGCGCTGACGCGGATTTCGGGCGGCCGGGCGGGGTCGGACCAGCAGGCGCGCATCCAGGCGGTGGTCGCTGCGTCCTGGTGTGCGCGGGACAGTTGGGCGATCGCCAGGACCAGGCCCGCGCGGACGGCGGGGTCGTGTTCGAGGAGCAGGCGGGTGTGGACGGCGGCCAGGATGTCGTGGGCGCGTCCGGCGGCGGCCAGGACGTAGGCGGCGGCGAGGCGCACGGCGGGGTCGGGGTCGTCGAGCGCGGGCAGGAGAAGGGCGGTGTCGGCGGTGATCGCCTCCCGGGCGGCCTGCACCGACCAGTTCTGCGGGTAGCCGGTTGGCTCGAAGAGCCAGTCGTCTCCTCTCGACCGGACCGCACTCCCGCATTCCCACCCACACCCCCCCGCTCACGCCATCGCACCATCATCGCAACCGGAACCGACACCAACCGCCGGGCCGGCACCCCGGGGAGCGGGCCCAGGAACAGCCTGTCGGCGACATGATCACGGACTCGCGGATCTCAGTAGCTGTAGCCCTCCTTGCAGAAGCTGGCGGTGACCTTGTGCGGCTTGAAGTCCGGAAGGACCGAGTGAAGGTTGGACACTTCCGGCGTGATGAGCAGCAGGTCGATGACGAGCGCGATCATCAGCAGCGGCTTGAGAGGCTGCGCCGCGGTGTTCTGACCCCGCGCCGCGGCCCACAGCAGCATGGAGAGGAACAGCGCAGCAAGTATGCCGATGGCAGGGCCGGCCCATGCGGCGACCTGTGCGGACACGGGTATCGCGGGGGTGGGAACGCACATCAGTCCGCCGACGTAGTGGCGCTGGGCCCAGAACGCGTAGACGGTGCAGGCCAGTCCGATCGGGACGGTCAGGATCGCCGTGGTGGTGAGCGGCAGCCATCGCGCGTTCGAGGATGAGCGAGCCGGGAGGGTGTTGGAGCTGTAAGCCATCTGACCAGTGCCAATCGGGATCGGGTTGCTTGTGCCCAACTTAGACTCTCGGCCGCGGCCACGATCTTCTCCCCTGCGGGCCGCGAGCCGGCAGACCGTCCCTTCGCCGAGACGGTCCGCCGGAGCGTGCGGGTCTTCGCCCACCGCACCACGACCGCGCACCCGGCGAGGCCTACCACGGCGGCGATGTCGCCGGCGGTGAATCCGGCCCGCGGGTGGGCCGCGGCCGGCGCGGGAATTCCGGCCACGGCGAGGGTGCCCATCGTCCGGATGACCGTCTGGTCGAGTGTCAGCAGCCGGCGCCGGGCGGCCGGTGGGAACTGCGCGAGGTGCGTGGACAGCGCGACCGCCAGGAACGGCGACGACGCCACCGTCCTCGGCAAGGTCGTCGCGGTCCTGCGCCGCCTTTGACGGAGATCGCGGTCCGGCGGATCGGATCCGAGAGTTCCGGTCGGCCGAGCCGCCCGGGGTCGGGGCGTTGCCGCGGCGATATCCCGGTCTGCCGGATGTCGGCCGACGACGGCCGACCGGGTCAGGGACGGGCGGCGGTGACCAGCCAGGCAGAGGTGCGGAGCCGGACGCCGCCGGGCCCTTCGTACCCGGCGAGTGCGCCGGTCAGCGCGTCCCGGACCTGCCCGGCCGCGCTGGGGCCGTCGGTGCCGGCGGGATCGAGGAGACTCGCCAGGTGCCGCACCGGGCCCGAGCCCAGCAGGTGGTCGGCAGCGTCATCGATGTCGCGACCGAATTGTCCCCGGGCCTCGACGAGTTCGGTGCGAACGTCGGTGAAGGCTGCCTCGGCGAGGACCCGGTGGATCACCGCGGGGTCGGCGAGCGAGAACATCCCCGGCCCCGAGGGGATGCTGACGCCCTGCGCGGGGAGTTGCAGCACGGCGCGTACCGCGTCGAAGACCTGTACCCATTCCGTCCGGGCCGGGTCGGCCATGCAGACGAACGCGATCCGGCCGCCCGGGCGCAGGGCCCGGCCGATGTTGCCGAACGCCGCGACCGGGTCCTCGAAGAACATGATCCCGAAGCGGCTGATCGCGACGTCGAAGCCGGCGGTCGGCAGCGGGTGGATCTGCGCGTCGCCTTGCTCGAACGCGATCCGGTCGATGTCCTCCTCGGCGGCGAGGGCGCGGGCCCGGGCGAGCATCGGGGCGGAGAGGTCCAGACCCAGGGCCGACCCCGGCGTTGCCGCCAGGGCAGCGAGCCGGGTGGTCTGGCCGGCGCCGCAGCCCACATCCAGCACGCGGTCTGCGGGGCGGATTCCGGCCGCCTCCAGAAGCGGGGCGTCGAACCCCTCGTTGACCGCGTTCCAGCGGTCGTGGTGATCGCTCCAGTGCCGGCCCTCGTCGCCGTTCCAGGCCTCGGACTGCTGGGTGTTGACGAGCTGACGCATGAGATCACTCCTGTCGGACAGCTAGTATGGGCATGTGCCCATATGAAGGTATGGGCACATGCCCATACATGCAACCCTGCCAGGAGGGCCTGATGTCACCACGCGGTGTAGCGATCGTCGATGTGCGGGAACGGCTCTTCGCAGCGGCCGAGCGCGTGCTGGCCCGGGAGGGGACCGCAGGCCTGACCAACCGTGCGGTCACCGCGGAGGCGGACTGCGCGAAGGGCCTGCTGTACAACCACTTCGCCGACCTGGACGACTTCATCGCGCAACTGGTCCTGGACCGCTTCGAGCGGCTCGCCGCCGAGGTCCGCCCCCTCCCGGAGCAGGCCGGACACGGCGACGTACGGGAGAACCTGTTCCGCGTGGCGCTCGCCATGCTCGGCACGCAGGGGCCGGCGCTCACGGCGACGGCGATGTCCAGGCAGGTGGTGGTGGAGCGGGTGCGGCAGGCCTGGGAGGCCGGGGCCCCCGGACCCGGCGCGGTCGAGGACGCGCTCGCCCGCTACCTGGAGGCAGAGCAACGGCTCGGCAGGATCCCCGCACACGCCGACTGCGGAATGCTCGCCCTCGCCCTCGCCGGAACGGTCCACCACCTGCGCATGCACGGCAGCACCCAGTCCGACGACAACCCCCGGCTGATCCACCGCCTGGTCGCCGCGCTCATCGCCGGACCGGACGCACCGGCCCCCTCGGCTTGACAGCCCCTGGCACAGGCGCAGCCGGCAGCGGTGCACCCGCCGCACACCGGATGCCGACGTGCGAGACGGGCGGCCGTCTCGGTCGCTGCGAGCCGGCCCGGGACGTGCGCCACCGCCCACCGGCGACGCTGCGAGCGCCGGCCACGCTCCCCGTGCAGGGCACGCCCCATCCGGCGAGCGCGGCGTTCGTCGGTGGGACACCGCGCGCCGGCCGGCAGCACGGAACAGGGAGGCCGGGCCCGGACGGCAGTGCCGGATGTCCCGGTCAGTTCTGTCGGCCGTTGCGGGGGTGGGGGATGTGGGGCAGGAGGTTCCACAGGGGGCGGCCGTCGGCGGCCCAGCGGGCGAGGGCGGTGCGGTCGACGAGGTGGATGCCCTGCTCGGTTCCCCAGCGGTGGGCCTCGCGGGAGAAGCGGCCGTTGGTGACGACGACGGCGAGCTGGGCGTGGTGGGCGCGCTGGTAGGTTCCGGCGAGCGCGTACAGGACTCCGACTCCCACCGGCTTGCCGCCGATCGGGTCCCGTTTGTGCTTGCACTGCACGGCCCAGCGCCGTCCCGTCGGATCCTCGGCGAGCACGTCCACGCTCTGGTCGTTCGCCCTCCCGACCTTGCGCGCACGGCAGCCGTCGCGCTCCAGCAGGTCGCGCACCGCGAACTCGAACGCGTCCGGGGTCATGTGGTCGATCCCGCCCGGGCCGCCGAGCGCCAGGCGCAGCCGGGCGGCGCGCAGCCGGTCCTCGCGGGCGGCCAGGGCCCGGCTCCGCAGGACGACGACGGCGGCGGCGCCGGCCGTGAGGGCGACGGCGACCGGGATCCACCAGTTCGCGGCCAGCCACCGCAGGACGGCGGCCGCGGCACCGAAGGCCAGAAGTGTCAGGAGTCCGTAGGCGAGCCAGGTCGCGTCGTCGCGTCGTGCGGGTCCGCGTCCTCGGCGTCGTCGTGCCGGTGGCCTGCGGCTAGCCATGCGCTGCTCCGGGCCTGATCACGTGGGTGTCCTTCCTGCGGGCCGTCGTACCGGGAGGGGTCAGTGGGTGGCTTCGACGGCGATGCCGACGAGTTGGAGGATGGCGTGGCCCCAGGCGGTGGCGGCGATCAGGACGCCGAAGGTGACGGCGGTGAAGACGGTGAACGCCTCGTCGGTGCGGCTGCGGGCCTCGGTGCGGCGCCGGAGTCGGATGATGATGAGGATCGCGAGGAACGCCGTCGCGCTGATCGTGTACTGCACTGCCCACCCCGGCCCGTATTTGACTCTGTGTGAGGCCTCGGTCACCCGGAGCCTGCTGCATTCGGGTGAGCATGCCAGAGCGGCCACCTCGGCGGGGTCGGTTCTCTGAAATTGGCCGGACGCGAACGAGCGCGAGTTCGCGGCCGTCCGCTCCCCCCAACCGTCCTGCTTTGGTTCGCGCGGCACAGACTCGGTTCCAGGATCTCGTGGCGGCCGGGTCCGTGTCCGACTCGCCTGACCAGAGGCGATGATTCTCCGGCCCCACAGGATGCGGGGCATGGCCCCGGCCGGGGGCGTTCGGTTCACCGGCCAGGGTCGCGTCCTACCCGCGGCGGAGCTCCAACTCCTCCAGTCCTTGGCGCGCCTGGTCGATCCAGGCCGTGAGCCGGTGCTGACGCGCGATTTGGAGAGCGCGGTCGAAGCAGTTCCTGGCGTCGTCCCACTGGGCGAAGTGAAGGTGGGCGCGGCCGGTGATGACCAGGCAGTCCGCGATGTAGCCGAAGTGTCCGAGGCGCTGCTGGATCGCCAGGGCTTCGCCGAGTGCGGTGAAGGCCTCCTCCCGGCGGTCGAGGGCGCGAAGCGTGTCGCCGAGATTGGCCAGGGTGATGGCGGTGTTGGGAAGGTTTCCGTGCGCGCGCCAGAGTTCGAGCGCACCGCGGAGGTGGGTCTCCGCGGCCGGGAAGTCGCGGGCCGCCAGGAGGGAGAGGGCCATGGTGCTCAGGACGAGGCCTTCGTCGTCGCGTGTGCCGCTCGCGCGTTGCCGCTCCAGGGCCTGCCGGGCGTAGCTCAGAGCCTGTGCGGTCCGGCCCAGCTGGTTGTGTCCGTTGGAGAGATCCGACAGCAGACTCACCGGGACGGATCCGTCGTCGATCTTCTCGAACAGCGCCAGGGCGGTATGCAGGGCTTCGACGGCCTGCTCGGTGCGGTACGCCATGCCGTGGCCGGCGCCGATCCGGCGGAGCAGCCAGGCCTGGCCCTCCAGGTCGTCGTGCCGTTCGGCGATCTGCAGGGCCAGGCGCAGACAGGCGTCCGCTTCGCCGGTCCACCAGTAGTGCCTCACGTATCCCATCAGCCCGATGGCGACGCGCCAGGCGAGGCCAGGGCGGCTGCAGTGCGCGGCCTGCCGGATCGTCTCCTTGATGTGGACGAGCTCCTGTACGCACCACTGCAGGGCTTGTTCCGCGCTGGTGAAGGCGGGCAGTGGGGCCGGGGGAGTTTCGGCTGCGAACGATGCACCGTGACCCTTTTGTATCGCACGGCTGGCATCGGCCAGTGCCGCCGCGTACCAGCGCATCAGACGGATTCGGGCGGCGTCACGGGTTTCGTGGGTCTCCTCCTCCTCGACGCGTTCGGCGGCGTACTCGCCCAGCAGGTCGTGGAACCGGTACTGCAAGGGCCCGGGACTCTGCAGCAGGTGGACGTCGACCAGTTCTTCGAGTAGGTCTGCCGTCAGCCCGACGGAACGCCCGATGAGCGCGGCGGCGGACTCGACGGTGAACACGAAGCCCGGCCACAGTCCCAGCAGCCGGAATGCCCGGGCGGTTTCGAGCCCCGAGGAGTCGTCGCCGAGGGCGAGATAGCTGGAGGCGAATGTGGCACGCACACCCAGGTGGCCCGCCGACAGCGCCCGCAGCCGGCCGTCGCCCGCAGCCAGGCGCTGTGCCAGTGTCCCCAGGGGCCAGCCCGGCCTCGCGGCGAGACGGGCACCGGTGATCCGCAGCGCCAGGGGATGCCCCGCGCACGCAGCCAGCAGCCGCAGCGCGCCGTCCGGGTCCTGCGCCATCCGGCCCGGGCCGCACAGCGCGGAGAGCAGCGCGCGCTGCTCCTCGACGTCCAGCGGGTCCAGTCCGAACTGCGCGGCGCCGGGCAGCTCGGTGAGGGTGCTGCGGGTGGTGACGAGCACCGCGCAGGGGCCGCTGCCCGGCAGCAGCGGCAGCACCTGCTCGGCGTCGCGCGCGTTGTCGAGGACCAGCAGGACACGCCGGGCGGCCAGGACGGTGCGCAGCAGGGCGGAGCGTTCGTCGGTGTGTTCGGGAATCGGCCGGTTTCGGGTCTCGACCTGGTCCCCGTGGCCGAGACCGGTGAGGAAGCCCGCCAGGACGTCGTGCGGTTCGCGGGGCTCGCCCTTGCCGAAGCCTCGCAGGTCGACGTAGAGCTGCCCGTCGGGGAACAGGTGCCGCACCCGGTGGGCTGCGTGGACGGCGAGGGCGGTCTTGCCGATGCCACCCATGCCGGAGAGGACGAGCACGGCGGGGGAGCCGACGGTGGCGGCAGCCGTCAGACGGTCGGTCAGCTGCCTCAGTTCGTCCGCGCGGCCGGTGAAGTCCGCAGTGTCTGCGGGGAGTTGTGCGGGGGAGGTCGCGGAACTCGCCGCAGTGTCTGCGGGAAGTTGTGCGGGGGAGGTCGCGGAACTCGCCGCGAGCTGCTCGTCGGCGCTGCCGTCATCGTCGGCGGAGCTGTTCGCTGGTTCGTCGGGGACGGCGGCGAACGGCTCGGGTCGCCGGAGAAGCGCGGGGTCGCGAACCAGTACCTGCTGGTGGACGGTTCGCAGGGCCGGTCCCGGGTCGGTGCCCAGTTCTTCGGCAAGCCGGACACGGACCTCCTCGAAGACCGACAAGGCGTCGGCCTGGCGCCCGCCCTGGTAGAGCGCAGTGATCAACTGCACGTGGAACTCCTCGTGCAGCGGATACTCGGCGACCCGACGGGCGAGTTCGGGCACCGCCTCCGCATGCCGCCCCTGACACAGCTCCGCCTCGAACCGCCACTCCAGTACCTGCAGGCGGGCCTGCAGCAGATGCCGCACCTCGGGGTCGAGACCGAGAACAGCGGGCAGGTCGGACAGCGGCTCACCGCGCCAGAGCGCCGCCGCGGCCGCGGTGTGCCGGCTGACGGCCGGCCAGTCCCGCTCCTCGCGGGCGGCCCGGGCACGACCGAGCAACGCTGTGAAGTCCCGGACATCGAGCTCGCCGTCGTCGACCCGCAGCAGATAGCCGTTCGGCACCGAGCGAAGCCTCCCGCCCTCTGCAGCCAGGGCCTGACGCAGCCGCCTCACGTGGTTGTGCAACGACGCGGTCGCACTGGCCGGTTGTTCCTCGCCCCACAGCGCGTTGCGCAGGCTGCCGAGTGAGACCGGCCGGTTGGCCTGGAAGAGCAGTGCGGCGAGCAGCGCCCTGCTCTTGGCGCCGCGCACCTCCAGAGTCCGCTCGCCGTCGTGCACCGTCACGGTACCGAGCAGTCCGAACCTCATCCCTGTGCCCCCGTCGCCCCTGTGTCCCCACAGCCCGTCGCCCCTGTGTCCCCACAGCCCGTCGACCTTCGGCCGACAGCACACGTTGACGATCAGTTAGCCGGATGTTAGGTCCAGTCGAACGGCCCTGGCAAACCGCTCTGCCCGCGGCCCACCGAGCCGGTGAAAAAACCGGGATGACCGCCCTGACCAGCATCGATCCAGGCTCGACGACGCTGCGCGGCCCGTGGCGGCACTCGTTGACGGGTTGTTGTCGTGATGTGCGCGAGCGGCGTCAAGATCGTTGTGTCGGCTCCAGCCACCACCACCGAATCAGGAGTACTCCCTTGCCCGCCAAGACCCCCAAGCTCGTCCGCATAGCCCTCGCCGCCGTCGTCGCGGCCTCCGGAGCGATCGCCACCACGGCCGTCACGACCACCGCCGCCCACGCGGTCGGCACGTCCTCGACCGGCGGCCAGATCACGCGTTCCGAGATCATCGCCCGCGCCCAGTCCTGGGTCGACGAGGGCGTGCCGTACGACCAGGACAGCGACTGGAGCGACAGCAACGGCAAGTACCGCCAGGACTGCTCCGGTCTGGTGTCGATGGCCTGGCACATCGACACCAGCGGCACCAACTACGGTTTCACGACCGAGACGATGGAGCAGTTCGCCACCCAGCTCGGCAGCCTGGACGACCTCAAGCAGGGCGACGCCATCAACAACGTCAAGACGCACACCGTGCTGTTCGACCGGTGGACCGACTCCAGCCACTCCACCGCGATGGTCTACGAGGAGGCGCACAAGGGCACGAACGCCCGGTACCGGGCCATGGACCGCAGCGAAATGTCCGCCGGTGGCTTCCTTCCCTTCCGCTACGGCAACGTCCTCGACGTCACGCTCCACTACTCGCAGACGGCGGCGGCGGACTTCACGGGTGACGGGAAGGCGGACATCGTCGCCCGGGACGATTCGACCGGGAACCTGATGATGTGGGTGCACAACGCGGGTGCTTCGTACTTCGCGCCCAAGGTGGTGTCGGGTGGTTGGAACTTCTCCGGGACGACGGTGGGTGACTTCAACGGCGACGGGAAGGCGGACATCGTCGCGAAGGGCACGGACGGCAACCTGGACATGTGGTACGGGAACGGTGACGGCACGTTCGGTGCGCCGCACAAGGTGACGGGTGGTTGGGACTTCACGCAGACCGCTGCCGCCGACTTCGACGGGGACGGCAAGGTCGATCTGATCGCCAAGGGCTCGGACGGCAACCTTCGCATGTGGCCGGGCAACGGCGACGGCACGTTCGGTGCACCGCACGTGCAGACCGGCGGCTGGGACTACACGGAGACGCGGGCCGCCGACTTCAACGGCGACGGGAAGGCCGACATCATCGCCCGTGACGCGGGCGGCAACCTGGTGATGTGGCTGCACAACTCCAACGGTTCGTTCGGCGCGCCCCAGCAGATCACCAGCGGCTGGAACTACAGCCAGACGGCCGCCGCCGACATCGACGGCAACGGCAAGGCCGACCTGATCGGCCGTGACGACACCACCGGCAACCTCATGGTGTGGGCCGGCAACGGCGACGGCACCTTCGCCCGCTCCTTCACCCTCACCAGCGGTTGGTAGCACACCTCGTCATCGACTGACGCATCGCCATGCAATCCCTATCGAAGGAAACACAGTTGAAGAAGTCCACTGCAGCGCCCGTCGTCGCCGCATTCGTGACCGCCGCACTGGTGGGGGCCGCCGGGTCGGCGAACGCCGCCTCGCTGAGCACCTGGGACAAGGTCGCCCAGTGCGAGAGCAGCGGCCAGTGGGACATCGTCGATGTCGTCGGTGGAGTCACCTACTACGGTGGTCTGCAGTTCGACAGGGGAACCTGGGAGGCGTACGGGGGCACCGCGTACGCGCCGTACGCCAACCAGGCGACCAAGCAGCAGCAGATCCTGATAGCCGAGAAGGTTCTCGCCAAGCAGGGCGAAGGCGCGTGGCCTCAGTGCGGTCCGAAGTCCGGCCTCGGCGCAGACACCGCGGACCCGTACCCGGGGACGGTCCTCCACTACTCGCAGACGGCGGCGGCGGACTTCACGGGTGACGGGAAGGCGGACATCGTCGCCCGGGACGATTCGACCGGGAACCTGATGATGTGGGTGCACAACGCGGGTGCTTCGTACTCCGCGCCCAAGGTGGTGTCGGGTGGTTGGAACTTCTCCGGGACGACGGTGGGTGACTTCAACGGCGACGGGAAGGCGGACATCGTCGCGAAGGGCACGGACGGCAACCTGGACATGTGGTACGGGAACGGTGACGGCACGTTCGGTGCGCCGCACAAGGTGACGGGTGGTTGGGACTTCACGCAGACCGCTGCCGCCGACTTCGACGGGGACGGCAAGGTCGACCTGATCGCCAAGGGCTCGGACGGCAATCTCCGCATGTGGCCGGGCAACGGCGACGGCACGTTCGGTGCACCGCACGTGCAGACCGGCGGCTGGGACTACACGGAGACGCGGGCCGCCGACTTCAA
>NZ_JBHWBZ010000070.1:0-3886 GCF_042735475.1 Kitasatospora sp. NPDC059577
CTGTTTGCGCGCTCCCCCCCCCCCGGACTACCGGGGGCCCGCGCCCCCCCCCCCCCGCCCGGGCGCCCCCCCCCCGCGCCCGCCCCCCCGCGGGCGCCCCGTTCCGCGGTTTCGCCACCCGCCTGCTGGGGCCCGAGGTGTCGTCTTCGCCGCGCATCGCCGACCTGCTCCGGGAGCCGGACGGGCTTCCCGGAGCGGGGGCGGCGGGGCGGTCGCGGGTCACACGGGCTCGGCGGCGAGCAGACCGGTGGCGCGGTCCGCGGTGAGCACACCGAGGATGTAGCCGTCCTCGTCGACGACGGGCCAGACCGCCAGGTGCTTGATCTGCATCGCGATCGCGGCCAGGGCCAGGCCCATGGTCGGCCAGGCGAACGGGCCGCGCTGGTGCGAGGTGGAACCGATCGCGGTCAGCTCGCTGTCCGAGGAGCGGGCCAGGAACGGGTGGAGTCCGGTGCGGGTGACCAGCCCCTCGCACCGGCCGTCGTGGTCGCGGACGAGCAGGAACTCGATGTCGGCGCCGCGGAGGACGTCGTTCGCCTGGCCGACGGTGTTGTCGTCGGCTATCTGGTAGTCGCAGGGGTCCATGGCGTCGGCGACCGTGAGGCCGTGGCGGGGCCGTGCCTGCTGCGGGGAGTAGGTGGTCACCGTGCTCACCGTTCCCGTCTCCGACTGCCCGCCGGGGGGCTGCCGGGCTGTCCTTCACCCAGAACGAAGCCGGAACGGGGACCGGAATGCGGGATGCCCTGGATGCCTACGACCCTACTCCGGTGGTGCCCGGCGCGACTCCTGTGGTGCCCGGCCCGGGGAGACCTGCCGCGGAGTACCGTGGGTAGCAACCGAGGACGTTCCGCACACCGGCGTCAGCGTCGACGTCGCCCTGGGTCATGACGGGTCCCTC
Source organism: Kitasatospora sp. NPDC059577 (assembly GCF_042735475.1). Taxonomy (NCBI): domain Bacteria; kingdom Bacillati; phylum Actinomycetota; class Actinomycetes; order Kitasatosporales; family Streptomycetaceae; genus Kitasatospora; species Kitasatospora sp. NPDC059577. The sequence goes on from NZ_JBHWBZ010000070.1 coordinate 899, forward strand.
GTGGACCGGACGGGCGGCTTCGCATGATGCCGATCCCCCTTCCCATTCCCTCCTCCGCCGGACCGTGGACGGTGGCCGGTGCCCCGCTGCTGCCGCGCCTGGAACTGGAGCCGACGATGTCGCGGGAGGGCGTCTTCGACGGCGCCTGGTGGCCCCGCTCGAACCGGGTTCTCGCCGAACTGCCGGACCTGATCACCGCGCTCGGCGCGCACTTCGGGCGCATCCAGCGGGTCGGCCTCGACACCTCGGCCTGGGACGGTGTGCCCCGGTCCGTCGACGCGAACGGCCTGACGATCAGGATCAACTGGTTCACCGGCAGCGACGCCACGATCAGCGTCACCCGGGGCCTCCAGGACCACTTCCTCCTGCTGGTGGTGCCGCCCGGCACCGACCCGGCGACGGCCGCCTCGGCGATGGCCGGCGCTTCCGTGACCGGGAACCACACCCCCGCGGCGGAACTCCTGCTCGGCTGACCGGCGTTCGTCGTCACGCCCGGCCGGATCCGCGGCGAGGCGCGACGTCGAGGTCCTCGCTTCCGTCCGTCCGTCCGTGACGGACGGGTGCCGCCCCGATCCACCCCCGTGGGGCCGGGGCGGCACCCGGGCTCAGTGGGCGGCGTCCTGCGGGTACCAGCGGAGTTCGACGGTGTTGCCGTCGGGGTCCTGGACGTAGACCGAGGTGGCGGTGCCGCGGGCACCGTAGCGGGGGACGGGGCCTTCGAGGACGGTGAAGGTGCCGGCGTCGATGACCTCCTGCCAGTCGAGGGGTTCGACGGTGAGGCAGATGTGGTCGACGTTGGACTCCTGCCGGGGGCGGTCGGTCAGGTCGATGATGGTCTCGGGCGTGACGCGGACGGAGGGGAAGGACACCTTGCCGGCGCGCCATTCGTCGACGCGGACCGGCTCCAGGCCCAGCAGGCCGGAGTAGAAGGCCAGGGAGCGCTCGACGTCCGAGACGTTGAGGACGAGGTGGTCGAAGGCTACGACGCGCATGGTGGGTGTCCTTTGGTGTGCGAGGGGGAGGGGCGGGTGGGAGGTCAGGCCTGCTGGTAGTGCAGGTGGACCACGCCGGTGCGGAAGGTGGCCGAGTGGGCGAGCCGCAGCGGGATGCGGTCCTGCTCGGTGAAGAGGCGGATGCCGGAGCCCAGGACGACCGGGTGGACGAGCAGGTGGAGGTCGTCGATCAGGCCGGCGCGCAGCAGGGACCGGGTGAGCATGATGCTGCCGGTGACGCTGATGTCGCGGCCCGGCTGCCGCTTGAGTTCGGTCAGTTCGGCGACGAGGTCGCCGTCGAGGACGGTGGAGTTGTTCCACTCGGGCTCGGTGAGCGTGGTGGACACGACCAGCTTGCGGACGGCGTTGAGGGCGTCGGCCATGTCGCCGGTCTGGTGGGGCCAGGTGGCGGCGAAGGTCTCGTAGGTGCGCCGGCCGAGCAGCAGGGTGTCGGCCGCGGCGGCGAGGCCGCCGACGACGGCGCCCATCTCCTCGTTCAGGTAGGGGAAGTGCCAGGTCTCGGGGGCTTCGACGACGCCGTCGAGGGAGATGAAGAGGCCGGCGGTGATCCGGCGCTCGGTGGTGCCGGTCGCGGTGGCGGCGGGGGTTGCGGCGGCGGCGCTGGTCATGGGGTGCTCCGTGCGTGGTGGTGGAGTCGCCGCGGGCCGTTCCACGCGGTCGGTGACGGGTTCTACGATCCTCCGGAGCGGATGCGTCATCAACGCACGATGGACGTACGATCGTTGAGCAGGATTCAACGATCGAGGGGTGGGGCGGATGCTGGAGCGGCTGGAGGTCGAGGTCTTCCTCGCGCTCGTGGAGGAACTGCACTTCGGCCGGACCGCCGAACGCCTGCACCTGACCACCGGGCGGGTGAGCCAGGTGGTGAAGAAGCTGGAGCGCCGGATCGGCGGCCCGCTCTTCGAGCGCACCAGTCGATCGGTCCGACTCACCCCCGTGGGACGGCAGTTGGCTGACGACCTGACGCCGGTGGTGGAGGCGATGGCGGCGGCCCTGCGCCGGGCGGAGGACGCCAGCCGGGGGGTCACCGGGGAGCTGCGGGTGGCCTTCCTCGGGGAGTGGACGGCGCCGGTGCTGCTCAGGGCGGTCGCGCTGTTCGGCGAGCGGCACCCCGACTGCCGGGTCGACGTTCGGGAGGTCCAGCTTTCCAACTCCCGGGCGAGCCTGGTGGACGGCTCGATCGACGTGCTGATCGCCTCCTACCCGTTCGACGGCATGGCCCGCGGTCCGGTGCTGCTGACCGAGCAGCGGGTGCTGGCGGTGGCCGCGGGGCATCCGCTGGCCGCGGAGCGGTCGGTGTCGATCGAGGTGCTGGCCGACCACCCGGTGGTGCAGTACCCGGAGGTCACCTCGGTGACCTTCAAGCGGGACCGCACCCCCGACCACACCCCGGCCGGCCGGCCGGTGCCCAGGGGACCGTCCGGCAGGACGTTCTCCGAGATGCTCAGCCTGGTCGCGATGGGTCGCGGCGTCCTGCCGGTCGGTGAGCACTCCCGCCGCTACTACCCCCGCCCGGACGTCGCCTACGTGCCGATCCACGACGCGCCCCCGATCGAACGCGGCCCGATCTGGCGGGAGGGCAACTCGACGGCCCGGGTGCTGGCGTTCGTCCGCGCGGCGGCGGACGCCGCCGGGCCGGCGGGCGGCGGGGCGACGGGCGGGGCGCCGCCGTCGTGCGTCGTGGCGACGGGCTGACCGACCGCTGCGGGGCGGGGGACCGCGGGAGGAGTCATGGCAGCAGGAATCATGGCAGCAGGAGTCCCCAGGACAGGGCCCAGGGGACGAACACCGCGGCGGCGAGCAGCAGCGCGCCGAGCCGGGCCCGGTCGATGACGGAGGCGGTGGCGAGGGCGGTGCGGGGGGGCCGGGGCGGGGGGGGGGGGGGGGCGGGCCGCGCGGCGCCCGGCCGCCGGCGGCGCGCCTCCGCCCCCCCCCCCCCGCCCCCCCGACGCCGGCCCCCCAGCCCCCCCCGCGC
>NZ_JBHWBZ010000070.1:3894-18036 GCF_042735475.1 Kitasatospora sp. NPDC059577
GTCGCGGTGGGTGGGGGGGGGGGGGGGGGGGGGGGGGGGGGGGGGGGGGGGGGGGGGGGGCCCCCCCGCGGGCCCCCCCCCCGACGGCGGTCAGGGCGAGCAGCTGCACCGCCAGCCAGACCACCGGTCGGCCGAGCAGCACCGGGCCGGGGTACATCGCGGCCGTGACCATCAGGAAGAGCAGGTAGCCGAGCCCGCCCACCAGCCCGGCGGTGCCGGTGACGGCCGCCCAGCGGGCGGCGCGGGGCAGGGCGGTGGAGCGCGGGCGGCGGCGGATCCGGCGGGCGGCGCCGGTCAGTGCGTAGCCCGCGAAGCCGGTCAGACAGAGCAGGGTGGCGACGGCCTCGGACCAGGCGGACTCGTACCAGCGCACCGGGGCGAGCGCGTGGCTGTGGGTGGTCTGGTGCGGGGGCGGGTCGGCGGAGGCGGTGGGGAGCGCGGTGGCGAGCCCCCGGACCCAGGCGGCCTCGGCGTCGGCGTAGTCCGGCGGCAGCCGGTCGGGCCGGTCGTACCCGTCGTCGTGGGTGACGTGCAGGTTGTGCCGGACGTCGGGGACCGTCCGCAGCGTGTAGTGGGCGTTGCCGGCGCGGTCGAGGGCCTGCCGGATGATCGTGGCGCTTTCCTCGGGGGCGGCCTCGCGGTCGAGGGTGCCCCATTCGGCGAGGACGGGCTGGTGGACCCGCTCCCAGACCGGTACCGGGTCGTAGTCGGCCTCGGGGAAGATCCCGGCGGCGCCGAGCACGCGGATCGAGGTGTCCGGCAGGGCGGTGCGCAGTGAGCCGGAGATGCCGTCGTGGCGCAGGTAGCCGTCGTACGCCCAGGACTGCTGGCGGCCCGGGGTGAGCCCGGCCGCGCCGACGGTGACCAGGTACGCCACGTCGTCGGAGCGGGTGGCGGCGAGCGAGACCACCCAGGCGCCCTCGGAGAGGCCCCACAGGCCGACCCGGTCGGGTTCGACCTCCGGCCGGGAGCGCAGCAGCCGGAGGGCGGCGAGGGCGTCGTCGGCGAGCTGCCCGTAGTCGCGGTGGGTCATCGAGTAGCCGTCGGTGCGCTTGTCGAAGACCAGGGTGGTGATGCCGCGCCGGGCGTAGGCCTCGGCGGCGGGCCGCAGGTCGCCGAGCGGGCCCGGGCCGGCTCCGGGGATCATGACCAGTCCGGGGCCGCGGGTGCCGGCCGCCGCCGTGGGCGGTGCCAGCACCAGGCCGTGCAGGACGGTGCCGCCGGCGCCGGTGAACTCGACCACGGTGCCGACCGGCTCGGCCGGACCGGGCGCGGCGGCGGCCCGTCCGGCCCCGGGGAGCAGGACGGCCAGGGCTGCCAGGAGCACGGTGATCAGCGGTGTCGTCGGTGCGGTGCGCAGTGGTCCGTGGCGTGCGGTGCGCAGTGGTCCGTGGCGTCCGGTGCTCATCGCGGTCCTCCCCCGTGCCGGTGTTCTCGTCGGGGTCCAGCCTGGCCGGGCACGGGGTGGTCGGGCGATGGTGGCCGCCCCCGCGTCACGGGTGGGGAAAACCCCAGGGGTGGGGCGAACTGACGGGTCGGCAGACGCGGAGTCGGTCCGAGCGGACGGGATGTCCGAGCGGATCAGGGCGACTGCGTGGCTGCGGCCGCGCGTTCGGCCGGCCGCCCTCCCGAGTTGCGGGCGCTGACGGACGTGCGGAAGCGGAAGCCGTAGTACCGGGGTATGACGGCGGATCCGGCTCCGCGGTGTGACGACCGGGCGGGCGGTGGCACGGGAGTGTGGGGCCATCAGCCGCACGAGGGTGAGGAGCCCGAGAATGTCCGCGATCCGCCGTCATGCCGTCACCGCCGCAGGCGCCTTCCTGGCGCTGCCGACCGGGGTGGCGGGGGCGGCACTGGTGCTGGCCGGGCAGCCCCGGCGGGCCGCCCGGTGGCAGGGGCGGGTGTCCGGCGGCTCGGGCTGGACCGGTGGCCGGGTGCTGGGCCGGGTGCTGTTCGGGTTGCCGCTGGACGCGGCGGCGTTCGTCCTGGTGGGGTACGCGCTGTTCAACTCGGTTCGGAACTTCGGCTACCCGGTCTGGTACCTGGACACGGACTACCACCAGGCGTGGGGCGGCCCGACCATGGCCGGCGTCTGGGCGGTGCACGCGGCGGGCTGGGGTCTGTGCCTCTACGTGCTGCTGCGCTGGCCGGTGCGGTGGATCGCGCGCGGCCAGGGAGCGCTGACCGCGAGGCTGCTCGGCGACGGTGCGCGGCGGTCGGGCGGTGCCGCCGCCGGGTTGACGGCGGTTCAGGTGACGTCGTCGGGCCCGGTGAAGGCGGGCGGGGTGTAGCCGGGGCCGGTGAAGTCCGGGGTGGTGAATGCGGCGGGGCGGGTGGTGCGGCCCTCGGGGTCGGTCAGGCCGTCGGGGCCGGGGCTGGTGAAGGAGGGGGAGGTGTAGCCCGGGCTGCTGAAGTCGGGGCTGCTGAAGTCGGGTCCTTCGGCGGGGCCGGGATCCGCGCCGGTGCCGGGCCCGTCGGCTGCCCCTTCACCGCTGCCCCTGCCGCCCCTGCCGGCGTCGGTGCCTCCGGCGCTGCCGGAGTTGCCGGGCACGGGCGGGAGTGCGGCGTGCAGGTAGGGCAGCAGGCCGCGGTCGCGCAGGGCGGCGCGCCATTCGGCGCGGGCGTCGGCGAGTTCGGCGGCGAGCTCGGGGTCGGTGCCGGCCGGGGCCGCGGAGGCGCCGTCGCGTATGGCGGTGAGCAGCAGGCCGACGATGCCGATGGCCATCGCGGCGACCCCGGCGGCGAGTGCGACCCAGCCGGCGGTGACGAGGGAGCGGGCGAGGGCGAGGTCCGGGTCGGCGGCGCGCAGCAGGTAGCCGATCAGCAGCAGGAGGACGGCGGCGGTCCAGGCCAGGATCGGGGTGAGCACGGTGAGGACGGGGAAGAGCCCGGCGCCGCCGTTCGCGGACCGCAGCTGGGTGAGCAGGCGGGGGGCGGTGGGCTCGGTGCCGGGCGGCGGTGGGGGTGTGGTGCGCAGGCTCTCGCGGAGCCGGGCGTAGTGCGCGTACTCGGTGGCGGCCGCGGCGTTGACGCCGTCGGCGTCGCGCAGCGCGCGGATCCGCAGCTGGTCGGTGGTGAGCGCGCCGGGGGCGCGCAGGGCGGTGAGGACGGTGCGGTCGCGCAGGGCTTCGGCGAGGAGGCGCTCGTACTCCGGGCGGTCCTCGGCGAGCAGTGGCGGGGGGTTGTCGGACATGGGGACCCCGTTCGTGCGGACCCCGTTCGTTCCGTCCCGGGGGCGCGGGCGCCCTCGGGGCGCCGGAACGGGTGCGGAGGCGGGCCGCCGGACGGGCGGCCGGGTGTGGTGTGCCTCATGGTAGGGGCGGGGGCGCCCGGGCTGACAGTCGGTTTCCGGAATTTCGCGCCCCGGGCCGCGCGCGTGCGACGGCCCGGGCGCCGGGAACTGCCGTTCGACGGAGGGGCTTGGCCGGGGCGCTAGTTGATGGGCAGTCGGGCGACCAGCAGGCGCCCTTCCATGGTCACGCCGCCGTCCATCGCCACCGCGAGGTCGTCCGCGTACACGTACGGTCCGGGGATGTGCGGGGGCTGGCCGTCGTCCGCGTGCACCGCGCCGGTGAGGTACGGGATCGGGCTGTGCCCGTGCACGATCCGGCGGCCGCCGTAGGTGTCCAGCAGCTCGTGGACGGCCGTCGGCCCGGCGTCGCCGCGGAAGGCGAAGCGCTTGGTGAAGCGGCGGAAGCAGTCCCACCACTCGTCCACGGTGCCGTCGGCGAGCAGTCCGTGCACGGCGTCGTTGACGTCGGGGATGGACTCGCCGTACTCCAGGTACGCGGTGGTGTCGGAGTGCAGCAGCAGGTGGTCGTCCTCCAGCGCGATGGCGGGGAGCCGGGACAGCCAGCTGATGTGGTGCGCCTCCAGGCGGTCCAGGTCGTTCTGCTGGCCGCCGTTGAGCCGCCAGGCGGCCAGGAAGGAGGCGGTGCCGGCGGTGGACTGGACCGGCTCGTCGCCGTACCTGGCGGCGCCGAGGAAGAGCAGTTCGTGATTGCCCATCAGGGCGCGGCAGTAGCCGCCGGCCGCGGCGGCCTCGGCGGCGAGCTGCATGACCAGGTCGATGACGCCGATGCCGTCGGGGCCGCGGTCGGTGAAGTCGCCGAGGAACCAGATCCGGGCGCGGCCGGCGGACCAGTGGCCGTCGGCGTCGATCAGGCCCTGGTGGTGGAGTTCGGCGCGCAGCTCCTCCAGGTAGCCGTGCACGTCGCCGACGACGTAGACCGGGCCGGGCGGCTCGCCGGGGCCGGGTGCCGGGTACGGGTAGGTCGGGGCGGCCGGGTCGGGCAGCGGCGGGCCGAGTTCGATGGTCGGCGGGTCGTCGCGGCCGGCGAGCTGCAGGGCCGGGGAGGGCTGGTCGGGGAGGGTCGGCTCGTAGCCGGCGCGGTCGTCGTAGCCGCTGGTGTCGTCGTAGGCCGCGTGGTCCCGGCCCTCGTAGGTGCCGTGGTCCTGGCCGTCGTAGCCGGGGTGCTCCTGGCCCTCGTAGCCGGGGTGGTCCTGGTGGGCGAACACCGGTGCCTGGTCCTGGGAGTCGCCCGCGCCGTGGCCCTGGGCGTGCACGGTGTGGCCCTGGCCGTCGGTGTGCCAGTGCTGTTCGAGGTAGCGGGCGCCGCCGTAGCCGCTGTACGTCTCGGCGTCGTAGGGGGTGCCCTGGTAGCCCTGGGCGGGCTCGGGTTCGTAATAGGTGCCGTAGGGCAGCACGTCGAGGTCCGGCTGGTGGCGGGGGCCCGAGTGGGGGTGCTCGGGCCCGGGGAAGCGGTCCTCGGGTGTCATTCGCCCATCATAGGAAGACCACTCTCCCGCCGTCGTCACCTGGTGGGCATCCAATCCTCCGGAGCGTCAGCCGGGCGGCCCTTCGCGGTCCGTTTTGTCCTGGCTCGGTGTGGTCTGGTCAGCTCTGGCCGGGCGTCTTTCGTGCTCGCCCGGCTCCGGTCGGTGTCCGACCGGGGTCGGATCGGGGTCGGATCGGGGTCCGGACGCGGCCGGGTGGGGGCCGGTCCGGCGTCCCGTGGGCGTCCCGGCGGACGCCCCGTCGACGCCGGTCGGCGGCAACGGTCTAGACCTCGCCCGGGGGGCGGGGCGGGCTGACGGTGGTGCGCGGGCTCCGGCGTTGGGAGGACGCGCGGACGATCAGCTCGGTCGGCATCAGGGTGCCCGGGGGCGGTCCGGTGCCGGCGGTGCGGAAGCGGGGCGGGAAGAGCCGCGCGATGTCGACGCCCGTCCCGGAGTCCACGCCCTCGATGGCGTCGATGAGCAGGTTGACCACGGTGGTGCCGATCTTGCGCGGCTTGAGCGAGAGCGTGGTGATCGGCGGTTCGGTGGCGGCGTAGACGTCGCTCTCGCTGCAGCAGACCAGCAGCAGGTCGTCGGGTACCCGCAGGCCGTAGCGGCGGGCGGCGGCGAGCAGGTCGGTCCCGTTGGGGTCGAACAGTCCGTAGACGGCGTCCGGCCGGTCGGGGCGGGCGAGCAGCCGGTCGGCGGCGACCGCGCCGGCCGCCGGGTCGTGCGCCGGGTAGGCCTCGTACACCGGTTCCTGCCCGACCTTGGCGCACCAGCCGAGGTAGGCCTCGGTGGAGAGGCGGGTGTAGGTGTCGGTGCTGGTGCCGGTGAGGAGGCCGATCCGGCGGGCGCCGGCTTCGGAGAGGTGGTCGAGGATGCCGAGCACGGCGGCCTCGTGGTCGTTGTCGACCCAGGCGGTGACCGGGCAGTTGCCCGGTTTGCCGTCGCTGACGACCGGGACGCCGGACCGGTAGAGCTCGCTCACCAGCGGGTCCTGGTCGGGCGGGTCGATGACCACGGTGCCGTCCAGGGCGATGTTGCCCCAGACGTCGTGGCGCGAGGAGGCGGGCAGCACCACCAGGGCGTACCCGCGGCCGAGTGCGGCGCTGGTGGCGGCCCGGGCCATTTCGGCGAAGTACGCGAACTCGGTGAAGGTGAAGGGTTCTTCTCCGTAGGTCGTGACGGTCAGCCCGATCAGGCCGGACCGTCCGGTGCGCAGGGTGCGGGCCGCGGCCGAGGGGCGGTAGCCGAGGCGCTCTGCGACTTCGCGCACCCGGCTGCGGGTTTCGTCGGGCAGGCGGCCCTTACCGTTCAGCGCGTCGGAGACGGTGGTGATCGACACTCCGGCGGCTGCCGCCACATCCCGGATGCCGGCCCGCTCCAGGCGCCTTGAGGTGGTGGGTCGCCGACCGCTCTGGTTGGCTGCTGCTGTCATGGCGGACCGATCGTATGGCTCCTGACAAGGGTCTGTGACCGGCGCATCGGGAGCCTTCGGAGATACGTTTCTCCACGAGTGAGCCGGGGTGCGCCCCTTCGATACCCTCCCGAAACCTGGCCTCTTACCTCTGACATGTGCCAAAGGAACCGGGCAGAATGGCTGATCTGCACCGGTAGCCCGTCCGGGCATCTCACTCCTACGGGTGAGGGCGCTCGGTATCGTGCAAGGCACCCGACCGGGGTGGTCCGGGCGCGTCAGGAGATCCCGGGCACGGGGGGCGACCCCGTCCGTGACGGGCGAGCGCACCGGACAGTTGTGCAACTTCTGGAAACGGAGTACGACCGTGAGCAGTGGTACGTCAGCGCAGGGCCCGCGGCTGCGGCCGACCCTGGACGGCATCCCCACCTACAAGCCCGGCAAGCCGGCCGGCGCCGACGCCTACAAGCTGTCCTCGAACGAGAACCCGTACGACCCGCTGCCGGGCGTGCTGGAGGCGGCGGTCAAGGCGGCCGGCTCGCTCAACCGCTACCCCGACATGGGCGTCACCGAGCTCACCGAGGTGCTCGCCGAGCGCTTCGGCGTGCCCGCCGAGCACATCGCCACCGGCACCGGCTCGGTCGGCGTCGCCCAGTCGCTGATCCTCGCCACGGCCGGCCCGGGCGACGAGGTGATCTTCGCCTGGCGCTCCTTCGAGGCCTACCCGATCATCACCCAGATCGCCGGTGCCACCCCCGTCCCGGTGCCGCTCACCGCGGGCGGTGACCACGACCTGGACGCGATGCTCGCGGCGATCACCCCGAACACCCGGCTGGTCTTCGTCTGCAACCCCAACAACCCGACCGGCAACGTGATCCACCGCGCCGAGCTGGAGCGCTTCCTGGACGCCGTCCCCGGCGACGTCCTGGTGGTCGTGGACGAGGCCTACATCGAGTTCATCCGCGACGCCGAGGTGCCCAACGGCATCGACCTCTACCGCGACCGCCCCAACGTCTGCGTCCTGCGCACCTTCTCCAAGGCGTACGGCCTGGCGGGCATGCGGGTCGGCTTCGCCGTCGCGCACGAGCCGGTCGCGGCCGCGCTGCGCAAGACCGCCGTCCCGTTCGGCGTGAACCAGCTCGCCCAGAACGCCGCCGTCGCCTCGCTGCGCGCCGAGGAGGCCCTGCTGGAGCGGGTCGACGCGCTGGTCGGGGAGCGTGACCGGGTGGTCGCCGGGCTGCGCGCCCAGGGCTGGGAGATCCCGGACTCGCAGGCCAACTTCGTCTGGCTCGGGCTGGGCGAGCGCTCGGCGGAGTTCGCCGCCGCGTGCACCGAGGCGGGCGTGATGGTGCGGCCGTTCCCGGAGGGCGTGCGGGTGTCGATCGGCGAGACCGAGGGCAACTCGATCTTCCTGTCGGTGGCGGAGGCGTTCCGCAAGACGCTCTGAAACCCGTCCTGAGCTGCTGACAGTCGCAGGGGCGCGCCGGTCGTCGGCGCGCCCCTGCGGCGTTCCCGCGCGGTGCCCCGGTGCTCCGTCCGCCGGGCGCGGGCGCCGGCTCGGGGACCGGTGCGGGCGCCCGGCGCGGGGGCCGGTGCGGGCGCGGCTCGCTCCCGGCTCGCTCCCGGATGGCTGTGGATCGCTGGGAGCCTGCTGGGAGTTCGGCCAACGGTCGGCCACGGAGCGGCCAAGCGGGCGGCACGGGGAGGATGGTATGTCCGGCATGCCCGGATCCGACCGGTCAGTCTTCTCCCAGCCGGCGCCCAGGGCGACGCAAGAGGTCCCCGCGAAGCTGTCCGGCATGAAGGTGCTCCCACGGCGGCGCGGTGCCGTCCTCGTCAACTCCGCGCTGGGCGTGGCCCTGCTGGGCGGTGCGGCCCTGGTGTACTCCACGGTCAGCGGAAGCTCCGGCCCGGCTTCGGCCAAGCCCACGGCCCGTACGGCGACGGTCGCCAAGGGAACGGTCCTGGCCACCGTGTCCGGAACCGGCACCCTGGTGTCTCCCACCGACGCGGCCCAGGATTTCACCACGGGCGGCAAGCTCACCGCGGTCAAGGTCGCGGTCGGGGACGCCGTCAAGAAGGGCCAGGTGCTCGCCACCGTCGACACCACAGCGGCCCAGCAGCAGGTGGACGCGGCCCGGGTGGCCCTCACCACGGCCAACGCCAACCTCACCAAGGCGCAGGCCGGGGTCACCACCACGACCACCGAGCCGCTGCCCGGCGTGACGAGCGGGGCATCGGGCAGCAGCGGTGGCGGACGCGGGGCGGGCGGGAGCAGTACGCCCGCCCCGCAGACCACCACCATCACCACCACCAAGGTCGACGACGCGGCCGTGGCCCAGGCCCAGCAGCAGGTCGCCACCGCGCAGACCAGCCTCTCCAACGCCCAGGCGGCGCTGGCCGGGACCACCCTGACCGCCACGGTGGACGGCACGGTCGCCTCGATCTCGAACAAGGTCGGCGACACCGTCGGGGCGACCGCCTCCGGCTCCACCGGCTCCGGATCCTCCACCAAGTCGACCGGTACCAGCACGGGTTCGAGCGCGCCCAACGGCTTCATCGTGCTCACCAACCCGACCGGCATGCAGGTCACCGCGAACTTCTCCGAGCTCGACTCGCTCAAGCTGAAGAAGGGCGAAGCGGCCACCGTCGCGCTGAACGCGCAGTCCGAGACCAAGCTCAACGCGACCGTCCTGTCGATCAGTTCGCTGCCCAGTAGCAGCGGCTCCGGCGGCGCGGCCGGCTCCTCCGCCGTCCAGTACTCGGCGACGCTGCAGCTGACCGGCGACACCAGCACGCTGCGCACCGGCCTCAGCGCCACCGTCCAGGTGATCACCGGCGAGGCCGACAACGCGCTCTCGCTGCCCACCGCCGCCCTGTCGGGCACCGGCACCTCCCGCACCGCGACCGTCCTGCACGAGGACGGCAGCTCCGAGCGGGTCGACGTCGGCGTCGGCGTCGAGGGCGACAGCACGGTGCAGGTGGTCTCCGGTCTGAAGGAGGGCGACAAGGTCGAACTCCCCACCACCAGCGGCACCAACGGCTTCCCGAACGGCTCCTTCCCGGGCGCCGGTGGCAACGGCCGGGGCGGCAACGGCGCGGGCGGCGGGGTCTTCCCCGGCGGCACGGGCGGCGGCGGCGGTGGCGGCGGAGCGGGCGGCGGCCGGGGCGGTCGAGGCTGAGCATGCGTCACGTCATCGACAAGCGCGTCCCCGCGACGCCCGTGCCGGTGATCCGGATCCGCCGGCTCACCAAGTCGTACGGGCACGGCGACGCCACCGTGCACGCGCTGCGCGGCCCGGACGACCCGGAGACCGGCGAGCCCCAGGGCGTCAGCCTGGACATCGAACAGGGCGACTTCGTCGCCGTGATGGGCAGCTCGGGCTCCGGCAAGTCCACCCTGATGAACATCCTCGGCTGCCTCGACGTCCCGACCTCCGGCCGCTACCTGCTGGACGGCGTCGACGTCGGTCACCTCGACGAGCAGCAGCTCTCCCTGGTGCGCAACCGCAAGATCGGCTTCGTCTTCCAGTCCTTCAACCTGATCCCGCGCACCACCGCCCTCTCCCAGGTCGAGCTGCCGCTCGCCTACGCCGGCGTGCGGGCCTCCGAGCGCCGCCGCCGGGCGCTGGCCGCGCTCTCCCTGGTCGGCCTCGGCGAGCGGTCCGGGCACAAGCCCAACGAGCTCTCCGGCGGCCAGCAGCAGCGCGTCGCGGTGGCGCGGGCACTGGTCACCGCGCCCGCGATGCTGCTCGCCGACGAGCCGACCGGCAACCTCGACAGCCGCTCGACGGAGGAGGTGCTGGGCCTGATCGACGGGCTCAACGCCACCGGCCGCACGGTCGTCCTGATCACCCACGAGGACGAGGTCGCCCGGCACGCCAAGCGGGTGCTGCGCCTCGTCGACGGGCAGATCGTCAGCGACATCCGGCAGGCCCCGGTGGAGGGGCCGCCACCTGCCCTCCACGACCTGGGAGTGCCCGCGTGATCCTCTGGCAGACACTCCGCTTCGCGGTCGGCGGCCTGGCCGCCAACAAGGTGCGCTCGGCGCTCACCATGCTCGGCGTGCTGATCGGCGTCGCCTCGGTCATCCTGCTGCTGGCGGTCGGCAACGGCTCGTCGGTCGCGGTCAAGGACTCGATCACCTCGCTCGGCACCAACTCGCTGACCGTCAGCTCCGGTTCGGCGGCCGGCGGCGCCCGGGCGGCCTCCTCGGTGAAGAAGCTCACGGTCGCGGACGCCAAGGCGCTGGCGAGCGACGCCGGCGCCTCCGCCGCGATCAAGTCGGTGGCCCCGGTCGTCACGACCAGCGGGACGGCGCTGTACGGCAACATCTCGTACAGCCCGGGCTCGATCGTCGGCACCTACCCGGCGTACTTCGAGACCTCCAACCAGAAGGTCGCGAAGGGCGAGTACTTCACCAACGACGACGTGCTCGGCTCGCGCAAGGTCGCCGTGCTCGGCGCCACCACGGCCAAGCAGCTGTTCGACACCGAGGACCCGGTCGGCAAGCAGATCGTCCTCGGCGGTACCCCGTTCACCGTGGTCGGCGTGCTGCAGGCCAAGGGCGGCAGCGGCTTCACCGACCCGGACGACGTGGTGATCGCCCCGCTGCCGACCGTGCAGAACGCCTTCACGGGCTTCGGCGCGGTCAACCAGATCCTGGTGCAGGCCGCCTCGGCGGACACCACCACGGCGGCCCAGTCGGAGATCACCCGGGTCCTGCTCGCGGCGCACTCGATCAGCGACCCGTCCAAGGCCGACTTCCGGATCACCAACCAGGCCTCGCTGCTCACGGCGAGGGAGAGCACCACCAAGACCTTCACCGTGCTGCTCGGCGCGGTGGCGGCGATCTCGCTGCTCGTCGGCGGGATCGGGATCACCAACATCATGCTGGTGACGGTGACCGAGCGGACCCGGGAGATCGGCATCCGCAAGGCGCTCGGCGCCCCGCGCGCCGTGATCCTCGGGCAGTTCCTGACCGAGTCGACGCTGCTGTCGGTGATCGGAGCGGGGTTGGGCGTGGCGGCCGGCATGGTCGGCTCGCACTTCAGCATCGTCGGCATCAAGCCGGTCGTGATCCCCGAATCCGTGCTCGGAGCGTTCGGCATCGCCGTCGCCATCGGGCTGTTCTTCGGCAGCTACCCCGCCAACCGGGCCGCCTCGCTGCGGCCGATCGACGCCCTCCGGCACGAGTAGGACTCCACACCCATGAGCAGCAACGAGATCGCCACGGTCAGCAGTACCCAGGCCGAGCAGGTCGCCCTGCTCTCCACCCCGCCGGACGCCCGCGACGTCAGCGGCGAACTGGCCGCGCCGCCGCGCCGGAAGCTGCCCTGGATCAGCCTGGTGCTGGCCGGCGGCGTGATCGCCACCGGCGCGTTCGCGGGCGGCGTCTGGTACGAGCAGAACAACGGTTCCCCCGCCGGGAAGTCCTCCCGGCCGGCCGCGGCGGCCGGCGCTCAGCGCCCCGCAGCGGGCGGCGGATACGGGCAGGCCGGCGCCGGACAGGGCGGCTCGGGCCGTAGGGGCCAGGGCGGCGGGCAGGGGCAGGGGCAGGGCGGACAGCCCGGCTTCGCCCGGGGCACCGTGAAAGCCGTGGACGGCAACGTCGTGTACCTGACAGACTCCAATGGCAACACCGTCAAGGTCACCACCGGCGACGCGACGAAGGTCCAGCTCAACAAGGACGGCAAGGTCACCGACCTGCAGCCCGGCCAGAGCGTGACCGTCGTCGGCACCCCCGACGCCAACGGTGGCTACACCGCCAGTCAGCTCGTCGAAGGCAACGCCGCCGGCGGCTTCGGCGGAGGAGGCTTCGGCGGAGGTGCGGCCGGCGGCAACCGGAACCCGTCCGGCGGCTGACCCGGAGCCTGTCGGACGAACCGCGAGGCCCTCGCCCCTTCCCTGGGCGAGGGCCTTCGCACGTGCTCAGCGCGGTTCGCCGCTCCGGGGGCGCGGCATCACTGCTCCCACGCCGCGTTCCGGTCGGTGTCGCGCAGGAGGTGGAGGAGGTTGAGGAGGGTGCTCACGGGCGCGTTGCCGAAGTCGACGAGCAGACGCCCGTCGAGGGTGCTCTCCCCGGCCGAGGCCGAACCCCAGAGGAGGCCGTACCGCAGGCCCCGCCGGTGCAGCTCACCGAGCAGCGCGGTGATCTGCGGCGCGGTGTAGTCGTGCATCCGGGGGTCGTCCGGCGCGACGGGCGGGCGGCTCACGCGGCGGAGTCCAGCTCGTACCAGACCGTCTTGCCGCGCTTCTGCGGGTCGACGCCCCACCAGTGGGTGAGCCCGGAGACCAGCTGGAGACCCCGCCCGGACTCGGCGGTGGGGGCGGAGCACCGCTCCTGGGGGAGCGCGTCGCTCTCGTCGGCGACACAGACCCGCAGGGTGTGGCCGAGGAGGGAGAAGTAGACGACGGGCGCGGGGGTGCCGCCGTGCCGCCAGGCGTTGACGATCAGCTCGGCGAGGGCGAGTTCGGCGTTGAAGACGGTCTCGGGGTCCCAGGCGGCGCGGACCAGGACGTCCCGGAGCGCCTGGCGGCTGAGGGTGAGCGAGGGGGTGTTACGGGTGCACACGGGAACCTCCGCGAGGCTGTGGTGTGGGAGGGGGTAGCCGTGAGCCAGGCCAGGGACTGGTTGCTCTTCGGCGGGCGGGCAGCAGGCGCCTACTGCCCAGGTCAGAGGGTCTTCTGACGATCCATCGGATCGATCTGGGATGACCCTAGCGTATGGACTCTTAAAGTTAAGCCGAATGCGAGAAGGTTCCCCCGTCAGTGGGACACTGGCTCCTGGACTTGCAGAGAGGACGCCATGGCCAATCGAACCCCGACCCTTCGCCAGCGCCGTCTCGGCGCCGAACTGCGGAGGATGCGAGAGCAAGCCGGCTTCGGCGGCAGCCACCTCGCCCAACTGCTTGGGGTGACGGCTGCCCTGGTGACCCAGATGGAGAACGGGAAGTCCGCCGTCAGCCCGGAGCGCCTGCGTGAGATCGCAGAGGCCTGTATGTGTCTCAACGAGCCCTTGATCGACGCGCTCGCCGAGATGGCGGGAGACCGGGAGCCGGGTTGGTGGGATGAATATCGAGGTCTACTTGCGGCGGCCCCGATCGATGTGGCGGAGATCGAAGGTCACGCGAGGAGGCTCAGAAGCTTCACGATCGGCTTCGTCCCTGGACTGCTGCAGACGGCCTCCTATGCCACAGCTGTGTTCGCGAAGGGCTACACACCCCTGTCCGATCAGGAACTCGATCGCAGGGTGAACTTCCGCCTGCGGAGGCAGCAGCTCGTTCGGGCCGGAGAAACGCCCTACTCGGCGCTCGTCCACGAGGCAGCACTACGTATCCAATACGGCGGCCCTGCCATCCTCAGAGGGCAGCTTGAGTCCCTCATCAAGGATTCAGAGCTTCCAGGGGTCTCACTGCAGGTTGTGCCATTTGACACGGCCGACTTCCCTGGTCCCAGCGAGAACTTGGCCTTCGCGGAGGGCCCGGTGCCCGAGCTGGACACTGTTCAGGCCGACTCGTCCCACGGCTCTCACATCTTTGACTCTCCCGCCCAGTTGGCGGGCTATCGCGCAATCTTCCGGCGCATCGAAGCCGTCGCTCTGCCAGAGAGCGAGTCGCGAGACTACATCCGCTCGATCGTGGAGGAAATGAATGACACGTATGCATAGCCTGGAGTGGCAGAAGTCCAGCTTCAGCGAGGCGAATAACAACTGTGTCGAGGTGCGCGGCGCCGATGGAGTGATCGAACTCCGTGAGTCCGATGAGGGTGACGTCATCGTCCGTACCAGCGCGGCCAAGTTCGCGGCCTTCCTCCAGGGTGCGAAGGCGGGCGAGTTCGACCACCTCACCACGTCCGCTTAGCGCATCGGTCCGGGGGGGGGCGGGGGGTAAAGAACAAGGGGCCGCCCCAAGTATGTTTGGGGGGGTAACACAAAAAAAAAA
>NZ_JBHWBZ010000070.1:18046-47565 GCF_042735475.1 Kitasatospora sp. NPDC059577
TCACTGTCGGTCCGGCGGCCCCTTGCTTCACTGCAAGGGGCCGCCGGAAGATGAGGTGGCGCTTCACTCCACCTTCAACTCCTACTGACGGGCCGTGGCAAATATGCCTAACTCCACCTGGCAGAAGTCAAGTTACTCGGCGGCGAACTCCGAATGTGTAGAGGTGCGGACCGTTGACGGGGTGATCGAACTCCGTGAGTCCGATGAGGGTGACGTCATCGTCCGTACCAGCGCGGCCAAGTTCGCGGCCTTCCTCCAGGGTGCGAAGGCCGGCGAGTTCGACCACCTCACCGCAGGCAGCTAACGACTGTGGCGGCCCCTCGCTCCTTCGCAAGGGGCCGCCACCCGCTCACAGGCCGGGCACCTGGTAGCCGTTGAGGCGCCACAGTGCCGCGCTGTACCAGAGCACGCCGATCAGGACGACCAGGGCGCCGCCCGCCGTGGGCAGGGCCCAGCCGGGCAGCCGGCGGTGGCGGACCACGATGACCTTGGCGACGAACGCGCCGTAGAGGAAGCACCCGGCGATCGAGTGCAGGGCTACCCGGGCGGTCGTCAGCTGCACCCCGTACGCCGTGATGCAGTGGTAGGCGATCGGCAGGGAGAGCAGGAACGCCCCCAGGCCGACCAGTCGGTGTCCGGTCCGGACCGAGCGGGGCGCGGCCGACAGCCCGGGCAGCCGCCCGTACATCCAGAGCGCCAGCAGGAGCTGGATCAGCGCGAGGCCCAGCAGGGCGGTGCCGAGCTGGGCCTTGAGCTGGTTGGCGTCGTCGTAGCGGCGGCCGAAGAGGCTGCTGGTGTAGTCCGGGGTGTGCGCCCGGCCGTACCAGTACAGGCCGGCCGTCACCGCCACCGGCAGGAGCGCCCACAGGAGGCCGGGGGCCCGCCGGGGGCGGGACGGCCGTTCGACGCCGTTCATCCGCTCAGCTGCCCTCGATCTTGTTACCCGCGGTGTTGATCAGGTACCAGGTGGCCCCGAAGGCGCTGGACTCCTCGCCGTTGGTGTCGCCCTGGGCCGTGTCGCCCTCGAAGTAGTAGAGCGGGTGGCCGTTGTAGACGATCTGGGTCGTGCCGTCCTTGCGGGTGCTGGTGGAGAGCTTGGCCTGGTCGACGCCGTTGGTGGCGGTGGGGGCGCCGGTGGTCAGGGCGGGCGGCCAGGCGGTGGCGCAGGCGTCGTAGCAGGTCGAGGCGGACGAGGTGTCGGCCTCGAACAGGTAGAGCGACTTGCCGCGGGCGTCGACCAGGAAGTTCTGGTACTTGCCGACGGTGGTCGACGAGATCGTGGCGGCCGTACCGCTGATCGCGGCGGACGGGCTCGCGCTCTCCGCCGAGGTCGGTGCGGCCGTCGGGCTGCCCGTGGCGGTCGCCGTGGCGGTCGCCGGTGCCGTGGTCGCCGGTGCCGTGGTCGCCGTGGACGTCGTGCTCTTGCTGCTGGAGCAGCCGCCGCACACCAGGATGGCCAGGGCGGCGGCGGTGGCGGCCGCGGTGGTCAGCGAGCGGGTATTCCTCATGGTCTTCTCTCCGACACAGGTGGGAAC
The DNA here is from genome assembly GCF_042735475.1 of Kitasatospora sp. NPDC059577. Lineage (NCBI taxonomy): Bacteria > Bacillati > Actinomycetota > Actinomycetes > Kitasatosporales > Streptomycetaceae > Kitasatospora > Kitasatospora sp. NPDC059577. Next base: position 19,582 of record NZ_JBHWBZ010000070.1, read on the forward strand.
GGGTGTCGCCACTTCAGCCTGAACGGGCGCGTCGCTCCGCTCGGCACGCCAGGGGGCGGGCAACGCGGGCCCGCCGTTAACCCTGATGGCCGACGGTGCCACGCCGCCGCCGGGGCCGAGGGTGGGTCCAGCCCCACCCGGGTGTACGGCTGGACCGGTACCCGGGCGGCCCCGTGCTCCCTAGCGTCGTTTCCACCACGACACGGAGGAGCAGGACCATGGTCACCAGCCAGGAGATCTTCGGCACGGTCAAGAAGTGCGTCGCGCTCTACGGCGCCGTCAGCGCCGTCGTTCTCGGCACGGTCGCCGTGATGGCGTCCACCGGCCACGGGACGACCGCGTTCATGTGGATCCGCGGCGGCATCCTCCTCGCGGCCGCCCCGCTGATCCACCGGATGGTCACCCGGGCGGCGGAGGGGTCCGCCCAGGCCTTCGACCGGGTCCGCACGCTCTCCACGATCATGCCGATCGCCGTTATCGGCGTCGATCTGGTCCCCGGCCTGTGCCCGCCCTGGTACGCCGTCCTCCAGGGGCTCTCCGCCCTCGCCCTGGTGGCGGTCGCCGTCCTCACCCGCGGCTCCGCTCTGCGAGCCGTCTTCCCGGAGAGCTGAAACGGCCCGTGCGCCGCCCCTCGAATTTCCCACTTCCCCGATTCACAAGTCTTGACCATGTGTTCACACCTTCGGGAGCATCGGGGGCGCCGGTCGCGGGGGAAGCGGGACGACTGGACGGTCCTTGACGTTTCGTCAAGAAGGGGACCGGTATGCCCCGACGTCTGCGACCGACCAGGGAAAGGGACGACCGGGCATGGCGAACGACTTTCACAATGTCGACCAACTTCTTTGCATGAAAGCCGACTTGGCGTCGGAACTCCAGCAGGAATCCGCAGGCCTGTCGGCCCGGGTGGTCGAGGCATTCCTCGAAGTGCCGCGCCACCCCTTCGTCCCGGTGTTCTACCGCGAGGAGAGCGGCCTCCGGCTCCCCTGGCGCGCCGACGACTTCGCGGACGACTCCTGGCTGCGGGAGGTGTACGCGAACCGGGCGCTGGTCACCGAAGTCGACGGCGTCCACGCCGAGGACGCCGCCCCCGGGGGGTTCCGCGGCGGGGTCGCGACATCGACCGCCGCTCTGCCGGGCCTGACGGCCGACATGCTCGACGCACTGGACGTCCGGCCCGGCGACCGGGTGCTGGAGATCGGCACCGGCACCGGCCACACCACGGCCCTGCTCTGCCACCTCGCCGGCGCCGCGACCGTCACCAGCATCGACGGCGCCGAGCGCCTGGTGACCGCCGCCCGCACCCGCCTCGGCGAAGCCGGCTTCGCGCCCACCGTCGTCCAGGCCGACGGCGCCGACGGGCACCCGGCCGGGGCGCCGTACGACCGGATCATCGCCACCGGAGAGGTCCGGCGCATCCCCCGGGCCTGGCTCGACCAGTGCGCCCCGGGAGGCCTCGTCGTCGCCCCGGTCGCCGGCGCGGTAGCCAGGCTGACCAAGCTGGCGGACGGGCGTGCGGTCGGCCGCTTCCTCCCCCGCCCGGTCGCGTCCGGGCCGGGGCGCCCGGCCGTGGAGTCCGACCCCCGCGTCCTCGACGACCCGGCCTTCGCGTTCTGGGCCGGTCTGCACCTCCTCGGAACCTCCCGGGAACTGCCGGACCTCGACGCCGCCCACAAGAGCTGGCTCACCCACAACCGCCCCCGCCGCGAGTGGTTCACCCTCGACGCCGGCCCGGAGGTCCAACACGTGACCTACGCGGCCCCGGACGGCACCACGCTCAGCTGGGACCTCTGACCCCACCCCTGCGGACCACCCACCACAGCGGCCCACCCCGGACCAGGTGCTCGCCGAACGGTCGGTTGTGGTCGAACTCGTCGGGGCGGTGCGTCGAGCCGGTGCGGCGGGATCCGGTGCGAGGATCGGGCCATGAAGTACATGGTGCTGATGTACGCGGATCCGGCGGCGACGGCCGCGATGACCGACGAACAGCGAGCCGACGTGTTCGGCCGGCACGAGGCGTTGCACCGGGACCTGGAGGGCTCGGGGGAGATGCTGAACGGAGCGGGTCTGGCCTTTCCGGCGGACACGACGACCCTCCGGTGGAACGGGGGCCGCACGACCGCGACGGACGGGCCGTTCGCGGAGGCGGCGGAGCACCTCACCGCCTACTACGTGATCGACTGTGCGACCCCCGAACGGGCGCGGGAGATCGCCGCGCGCGTCCTGGACTTCCACGTCGTGGCGGTCGAAGTGCGGCCGGTCCACGACCACTTCGGCATGGGCTGACGCCACGACCCCGGTCAGGCGGCGGCCGGGTCGAATCCCCTGGTGATCAGCCGGACGGCCAGGCACAGTTCCCAGGCGAACACCGGTACGGCGGCGAGCATCCCGAACCCGGAGACCTGCTGGTAGACGCCGAACAGGACGGCGATCGCGGAGGCGAAGATCAGTGCGCCCCCGGCGAGCCCCAGGACGGCGATGAAGCGCGGTACCAGCCGTGCGCGGTACAGCAGGAGCGCGAGCACCGCCGTGTTGGCTCCGCAGACGAAGTTGGGGCCGAGCAGGAACGTCCAGTCGTGGACGGCGACCAGGGCCCGGCCCACGGTGAGGAGTGAGGCGTTGTCCGCTCCCTGCGGCGGGTGTTGGCGAAGCGTCACGACGGCCAGCAGGCTGACGATGCCGACGGCGATGACGGCGGCTTCCAGGGTGCGGAGGCCGAGGTACCCGGCGGCGAGGCCTTCGCCGTGCCGCCGGGCGACGGGGTACAGCGTGAACGCGGTGCCGATGATGCCGATGGTGAGGAGTACCTCGAACAGGGCGCCCAGGAGCAGCCGGGTGTCCGGTCCGGCGCCGACCACGTAGTCGGCGGCCTTCAGGGCCGGTCCGTACAGGACGAGCCCGCCGATCGAGGTGACGTGGGTGGCGAGGAAGCACGTGCCCGCCGCTGTCGCGAGGGTTCTCGGTGAGGCCATGGGGGGCTCCTTCGGCGAGGGGGCGGAACAGGGGAGGTGTACGCCGTACACCTGCCTGTCCGACGCTAGGGTGTACCCCGTACACCTGTCAAGGAGATCGGTGAGGACCATGGCTCAACAGGCAGACACCGAGCGCCGGAAGCCGCTCAACCGCGACCGCGTGCTGCGCGCCGCCGTCGCGCGCGCCGACCAGTCCGGGATCGAGGCGTTGAGCATGCGCGGCCTCGCCCAGGAGCTGGGCGTCGTGCCGATGGCCCTCTACAAGCACGTGGCCAACAAGGAGCAGCTGTTCGACGGCATGGTCGAGCTCGTCGTCGGCGAGATCGACGCGCCGGCCGACGGCCCCGACTGGCGCGGAGCGGTCCGTGACCGCGTCCTGTCCGCCCGGCGGGCGCTGCTGCGGCACCCGTGGGCCCTGCGCGCCATCGAGTCCCGCGGCACCCCCACGCCCGCCGTGCTGGACTACCTGGACTCCGTCATCGGCACGTTCCGCAGGGGCGGCCTGTCCGTCGACCTCACCCACCACGCGATGCACGCGCTGGGCAGCCGCGTCTGGGGCTTCACCCAGGAGCTGTTCCCGGCTTCCCCGGCCGCCGATCCCGCCGATCCCGCCGATCCCGCCGGTCCTGCCGATCCCGCCGGACGGGGCGATCAAGGCGAGCAGGCGGCCGCGCTGCGGGCGATGGCGGCCAGGTACCCGCACATCGCCGAGATCGCCACGGCCCGGGCCCACGACGGTGCGTCGGTCGTCGGTGGCGGCTGCGACGACCAGTTCGAGTTCGAGTTCGCCCTCGACCTGCTCCTCGACGGCTTCGCCCGACTCCACGAGTGCGGCTGGAGCTCCGACGGCGGGTGAGCGGGCCGGGCGAGCGGGCCGGGTGAAAACCGGGCGACCGTCGGTAGCTCGACCGCCTAGGGTGGGCACGTCCCCCGGGCGGCCGTTTACCGCTCGTCGTTCGGCGCGACCAACGCGCCCGCAACCCAGGGAGTTGCCGCCATGACGCGCACCCTTGTCGCAGACCTCCCCGCACGCATCGGCGGGACGGTCACCGTCTACGGCTGGGTGAACACGCTGCGGCTGCAGCGGCGCCTGCAGTTCGTCCTGGTCCGCGACCACACCGGCCTCGTCCAGGTCACCCACCCGCGCGGCGGGGAGGGCGACGTCATCGAGGCGGCCTTCGAGCAGGTGACGGTCGAGTCGGCGGTGAAGATCACCGGCAGGGTGGTGGCGAACCCGCAGGTCAAGCTGGGCGGTCTGGAGATCGTCCCGTCCCGGGTGGAGATCGTCTCGCCCGCCGAGCCGAAGCTGCCGATCGACGAGAGGACCGGCATCGACCAGCGCCTGGACTGGCGGTTCCTCGACATCCGGCGTCCCGCCCAGCACCTGGTCTTCGACGTCCAGACGACCGTCGAGCGGGCGATGCGCGAGGTGACCGCAGAGGAGGGGTACACCGAGCTGCACACGCCGAAGCTGATGGGGACGGCCTCCGAGTCCGGCGCCGAGGTGTTCGAGGTCGGCTACTTCGGCCGGACCGCCTACCTCGCCCAGTCGCCGCAGTTCTACAAGCAGATGGCGATCGCCGGCGGCATCGACAGGGTCTTCGAGATCGGGCCGGTGTTCCGGGCCGAGCCGTCCTTCACCGCCCGGCACGCCACCGAGTTCACCGGCGTCGACGCCGAGATCGCCTGGATCGACGGGGTCGAGGACGTGATGGCCTTCGAGGAGCGGCTGCTGCACCGCGCCCTCGCTGCCGTGGCCGAGCGCCACGGCGGGGCGATCGCCGAGCATTTCGGCACGCCGGTGGTCGTCCCCGAGCTGCCGTTCCCCCGGATCACGATGGCCGACGCCCTGGCGCGGCTGCGGGCGACGGGCTGGGACCCGGAGGGGGTGAAGGACGACCTCGACCCGGAGGGCGAGCGGACGCTGTGCGCCCTGGTCGCGGAGGAGACCGGGCACGAGTTCGTCTTCGTCACCCGATTCCCGGCCTCGGTGCGGCCGTTCTACCACCTGCGGCCGGAGGACGACCCGACCGTCACCGAGTCCTTCGACCTGCTGTGGAAGGGCGTCGAGATCACCACCGGCGCCCAGCGCGAGCACCGGTACGACCGGCTGGTGGCACAGGCCCGCGAGAAGGGCATGGACACGGGGCCGCTCTCCGGCTACCTGGACTGCTTCCGTTACGGGACCCCGCCGCACGGCGGCTTCGGGCTGGGGCTGGGCCGGCTGCTGATGCTCGCCCTCGGCCTGCCGTCGATCCGCGAGGCGACGTTCCTGTTCCGGGGGCCGCACCGCCTGGAGCCGTAGGCGTGGACGGGTTCGGCGCAGGACGGGTTCGGCACCGGAAGTCGGCCGAGCCGACTTCCGGTGCCGAAGGCGTCCCTCAGTAGCCGATGGCCTCGCGCAGCAGCAGGACCGTCCCTGGCGTCATGCGTGCCGGGGCGTTGAGCACCAGCAGCTGGTTGCCGGCGCTCGGCTGCCCGTAGGCGGTCTCGGCCCGGGCGGACTCCAGCGGGAGCGCGTGGTCCTGCACGCGGCGCAGGGCGGTGGGCAGGTCGAGGACCACCTTCTGCGCGCCGACGACCCAGACCGCCCGGCCGGCGCCGCCGACGTACGCGGTCAGCTGGCTGCCGCCGGCGGAGGCGGCGACGAGGGCGCCGGTCTCGGTGACGGCGGCGACGCTGCCGACGACGACGTCCGGGGTGGCGATGATGCGGCGGATTCCGTCCGCCTCGGCGGCCCGGTCCATGGCCGACGCGAGCCGCCTGACGGCCCGGTAGCGGTCCGTGCCGTTGACGTCCTCGTCGATTCCGGACAGCCGGAGGGTCTCGCTCGCCGCGGTGAGGACGGTGGCGTCCGCCGGGAGCAGCTCCGCGACCCGGGCGCGCGCGGCGGCGGCGTCGTCCAGGACCTCGACGGCGAAACCGTTGGCGCGCAGGGCGGCGGCCGCCCGCTCCAGGCGCTCGGCCGGGGCCGGTTCGGTGTACGGGGCCGGCGCGGTGGCGTGCTGGGCCGGCGCGGTGCTGTCCGGGGCCGGCGCCGTGCTGCGCCGGGTCGGAGCAGCCGCGTGCGGCCCGGTGGAGCCCGGTGCCGAGCCCGCCAGCGGGGTGGTGTCGAGGTAGCGCACCTCGTAGACCCGCTCGGTGAACCGCCAGCCGTCCGGCGTCCGTTGGTAACGGTCGTGGTAGACAGCGTAGTTGAGCCCCTGGAAGCCGCTCCTGAGGCGGGCGAGTTCATGCAGGTAGGCGCGGCCGGTGGCGGTGTCGCCGTCGATCTCGATCGCGCCCGGGTGGGTGGTCTGGACGAAGAAGTCCCACTGCTCCTGGAGTTTCTCGCCGCCGAGGCGGATCTGTTCGGGGCCGACCAGCTCGATCGGCACGTTCGGCATCCGCAGCACGCCGTCCGCGGTGAACAGCCGCGCGAGGCGGGCGCGGTCGCGCATCATCACGGCGTCGGTGAACTCGCCCTGCAGAGCCTGGATCTCGACGCGGTCGGCGGTCGCCTGGAAGTCGTTCATCGGGTCCTCCGTTTCCCTCTGTCCGGTACGACCGGACGGCGCGCCGGAATGTGAGGCGGGGGCCGGACGTCACGTTCCGGTGTGCTGTGCTGTCGAAGCAGTGAGGGGACCGACGAGACGAAGGGGTGGGGATCGGTGCGGGACGAGGGAACGGACGACGACACCGCGACCGGGCGGCCCGATCCGGGCCCGGGCGCGATCATGGGCGAGCGGCGCCGGCTGACCGGTCTCGCGTACCGGCTGCTCGGCTCGCTGGCCGACGCCGAGGACGTGGTGCAGGAGACCTACGCCCGCTGGTACGCGATGCCCCGGCGGGAGCGGGAGGCGATCGGCTCGCCCGGCGGCTGGCTGACCACGGTCGCCAGCCGGATCTGCCTCAACCTGCTGGGCTCGGCCCGGGTGCGGCGGGAGCGCTACGTGGGCGAGTGGATCCCCGAGCCGCTGCCCGAGCACCGGGAGTGGACGTCGTCCGCGACGGCCGCGGCGGCGGATCCGGCGGACCGGGTCACCCTGGACGAGTCGGTCGACATGGCGTTCCTGGTCGTCCTGGAGGCGATGACGCCGGCCGAGCGCGTCGCCTTCATCCTGCACGACGTCTTCCGCTACCCGTTCGCGGAGGTGGCCGCGATCGTCGGCCGGTCGCCGGCGGCCTGCCGGCAGCTGGCCTCCTCCGCCCGCCGCCGGGTCCGCGCCGCGCAGGCCCCGGTGGCGCCGACGGGCGCGCAGGCGGCCGTGGTGCGGGAGTTCAAGCGGGCCTGGGAGGCGAGGGACCTGAAGTCGCTGATGGGCGTGCTCGACCCGGACGCCACCGTGGTCGCGGACAGCGGCGGTCTGGTCGGTGCGCTGCCGCAGCCGCTCTCGGGGAACGGGCCGATCGCCCGCGCCTACCTGGAGATCGCCCGTGTCGCGCCGGCCACGACGCTGCTGGAGCGCACCGTCAACGGCCGGCCCGGGCTGGTCGCCCAGCAGGGCGGGGTCACCGTCACCGTGCTCGCGTTCCGGGTCGTCGGGGGCCTGATCACGCACGTCTGGGCGGTGCGCAATCCGGATAAGCTCCGCCCGTGGACGGACCCGCACCCGGTGGGCGGAGGCCCGTCCGTGCGGGAGTGACCTGGGTCATACCGGTGGAGGGGTGGGGGCGGGCACTGTTGCGCGGGAGCGCACTGGTCGTGTGCACGCCCGTGCGCACACCACCGAGCGCCCCTCTATGGGCTTGTCGGCGTAAAACCGACCGATAAGGTGTTAATCCAACATTCATCCATGCCGCGTAGCCTCCGGGGGCTAGCCTCATGCTGAACGTCATCGTCCGACCGGGAGGCGAAAGCCCCGTGCAAGGCACTGTCACCACACCAGGCGGCTCCACGGTGGCCGGAGGCCAGGGCGAGGCGTTCCTGCTCGTCGTGGACGACGAACCCAACATCCGCGAGCTGCTCGCGGCCTCGCTGCGCTTCTCCGGCTTCCGGGTCGCCTCCGCCGCCAGCGGCACCGAGGCGCTCGACCTCATCGCCGTCGAACGCCCCGACCTCGTCGTGCTCGACGTGATGCTCCCCGACCTCGACGGCTTCACCGTCGTCGAGAAGCTGCGCGAGCGCACCAGCCGCGGCCAGATAGCCGGGCCCGCGCACGGACACCCCGGCGACCACCTGCCGGTGCTCTTCCTCACCGCCAAGGACGGCGTCGGCGACAAGGTCCAGGGCCTCGCCGCGGGCGCGGACGACTACGTCACCAAGCCGTTCAGCCTCGAAGAGCTGATCGCCCGGATCCGCGCCATCCTGCGCCGGGCCGGCGGCCCGGCCGAGGACGGCCGGCTGCTCGTCGCCGACCTCAGCCTCGACCCCGTCGCCCACGAGGTCACCCGCGCCGGCACCCCGGTCTCGCTCTCCCCGACCGAGTTCAAGCTGCTGCACTACCTGATGGCCAACGTCGGCCGGGTGGTCTCCAAGGCGCAGATCCTCGACCACGTCTGGGCCTACGACTTCGGCGGCGACCTCTCCATCGTCGAGTCGTACATCTCCTACCTGCGCCGCAAGCTCGACTCCGGCCCCGCCCACGGCCCCAAGCTGATCCACACCGTGCGCGGCATCGGCTACGCACTGCGCCGCCCCCCGCAGGGCTGACCGGTACCGACGCCCGTGTTCGCCCGTTTCTCCTCACGGCTGTCGCTGCGCGCCCGGCTGCTGGTGCTCGCGCTCGTCCTGGTCACCACCGGGCTCGCGGTCAGCGACACCTTCGTCCTCGGTACCGTCCGGTCCCAGCTGGTCGAGCAGCTCGACGAGCAGCTCCAGCGCTACGGGCTTCCGCTGTCCCGCAAGCCTCCGGCGCAGGCCACCTCGCCGGCCCCCGGCCGGCCCGGCCTCACCGGGCGCCGGGTCAGCCTGCCCAGCCAGTACCTGGTGCAGTTCCTGTCCTCGGACGGCAAGGTCCAGACGGTCATGCGCCAGCCCGTCTCCGACAGCGACCCGGCACCCCAGCTGGCCGGGCTGGACCCGACCCGGACCGCCCCCGACGTCCCCTTCGACCTGCCCGACCAGCGCGGCCAGCACCGCTGGCGGGTCCTGGTGCTGCCGCTCCAGACGCCCCGCGGACAGACCGTCAACCCCAGCACCTTCGCCTCACCCGCGGTCACCCCGACCTACGTCATGGTCGCCGTCTCCCGCGAGGACATCGACGACACCCTCGGCAAGCTCAGCACCTCCTTCCTGGCCATCGGCGGCGCCGTCCTGGTGCTGATCGCCGCACTCGGCTTCTTCGCGGTGCGGGCCGGCCTGCGGCCGCTGCGGCGGATCGAGGCGGGCGCCGAGCGGATCGCGGCCGGCGAGCTGTCGCACCGGATGCCCGAATTCTCCCCCGGCACCGAGGTCGGACGGCTGGCCGTCGCGCTCAACGGCATGCTCACCCAGATCGAGGCCGCCTTCGAGGCGCGTGCCGAGTCCGAGGCCCGGATGCGCAGCTTCGTCGCGGACGCCTCGCACGAACTGCGCACCCCGCTGGCCGGGATCCGCGGCTTCGCCGAGCTGTACCGGATGGGCGCGCTGCCCACCGACGCGGACGTCAAGCGCACCATGACCCGGATCGAGAGCGAGGCCGACCGGATGGGCGCCCTGGTCGAGGACCTGCTGGTGCTCGCCAGGCTGGACGAGGAACGCCCGCTCGACCTCGCCCCGATGGACCTGCGCACCCTCGCCGCCGACGCCCTGCACGACCTCACCGCGCTCGACCCCAGCCGCCCGGTCGCGCTCACCGGCCCCTCCGGCACGGGCGCGCCCGGCGCGGCGCCCGTCGTCGGCGACGAGGCCCGGCTGCGGCAGGTGGTGACCAACCTGGTCGGCAACGCGGTCAAGCACACCCCGGCCGGCACCCCGGTCCGGATCGGCGTGGGCGCCCGCGCCGACGGCACCTGCCTGCTGGAGGTCGCCGACGCCGGGCCGGGCCTCACCGAGGAGCAGGCCCGACGGGTCTTCGACCGCTTCTTCCGGGTCGACGCCTCACGCAGCCGGGACAACGGCGGCGGCGCCGGACTCGGCCTCGCCATCGCCACCGCCCTCACCCGCGCGCACGGCGGGACCCTCAGCTTGGAAACCGCGCCGGGCGAAGGCGCGACCTTCCGGGTCGAACTGCCCCACGACGGCGACCGGCCTTCCTGACAGCGGGCCTTCCTGACAGCGGGCCCGCCCGGCGGCGGGCCGCCCTTCCGCAGGGCGGGTCACCTCGTCGACGGGACTTTGCGCGCCCTTTGTCGACTCGTCAATGATCCCGTCAACCAGGAAAGTCGAGCGCCCGGACATTGCCGGAATCCGGCATGGAGCGTAAAGAAAGCGTCTGCCTATGATCGGCACTGCCTGGCCGTCACCACCGTTACGGACCAAGGCCTTTGCTTTCTTTCCGACCCGAAAGGGGTCATTGTGAAACTCCGCCGTTCGCTGGTCTCGGCCGCCGTCCTCGCCTCCGTGATCGTGCCCGCAGCCGCGTTCTCCGCCGCACCGGCCTTCGCGACGACGGCCTCGGCGTCGCAGACCCGGAGCGAGAACGCCTCGATCGCCGAGCTGGAGCAGGCCGCCGCCGACGCGGCCAAGGCCTACGAGGCCGCGAAGGCCCACGAGGCCGACCTCAAGGCCAAGTTCGACGCCTGGACCGCCCCGGCGGACCTCCGTGCCGCGTTCGAGGCGGCCAAGGCCGCCGCCGCGAAGGCCACCGCGACCAGGGAGGCCCTCGACAAGGCGGCCGGGGAAGCCGCCGCCGCGTACGGCAAGGCCAAGGAGGAGGACCTGGAGAAGGCCAGGGAGGCGATGCTGAAGGCGTTCGACGCCGCCAACGCCTCCCACACCGCCGAGACCGAGGCCAAGGCGGCCGTCGACGCGGCCGGCCGGGCGATCGACGACGACCGGATCGCCGAACTCCGCAAGGTCATCGCCGCGCAGGACGCCACCGAGAAGGCGGCCGCCGCCAAGGCCGCCGCCGACAAGGCGCTCGCCGACGCGAAGGCGGACGCCGAGAAGCCGGTGGAGAAGCCGGTCGAGCAGCCGGTCGAGAAGCCCGTCGAGCAGCCGGTCCAGCAGCCGGTGGACAAGCCCGCCGGGCAGCCGACCACCGTCACCCCGGCCTCGGACACCACCGAGGCCTCGACCACCACCGCCACGTCGGACCGGTCGACCACCGCCGTCACCTCGACCACCGCCGTCACTCCGGCCACCTCGCAGGCGGCCACCACCACGGGCTCGACCACCGAGCTCGCCGAGACCGGCTCCGGCCCGGCCACCCCGTACTTGGCGCTGGGCTCCGGCCTCGCCGTCAGCCTCGGCGCCGCCGCCCTCTACGTCTCCCGCCGCAAGCCGGCCGCCCGCGCGACCCGCTGACCCACCCCGGTCCGCGTCCGCTCGGGAGGAGGCCGCGCACCGACCGCACCGCACCGCACCCGCGACCGCAGGACAGGCCCCGGCCCGTCCTGCGGTCGTGGCGTTCCCGGCCCGAAACGCCCCGATCGGGTGAACCGGAACCCGTTCACCCGGGTGGCCCCCCGGTCGTGTGCGATGGTCCAGGAGCTCACTCGGCGACCGGGAGACCATCGTGGATTCTGATCAGCGGCTCTGGGAGGCCTGGCAGGCCATCACCGTCCCGAAGCACGCGCGCGCCGAGATCGACGAGGACTGCATCACCATCTCGGTCATCGGTGGCGCCCGCCGTGCCGGGGTGGGCCGGAGACTCCGAAGCGCGTTGAAGGACCACCTGGGCGGGGCCGGGCACGAGCCGACGCGGGGCCGGTACCTCATCGCCGGGACGAAAGCGATGATGCCCGACATCGCCCTGGCCCCGAGTGGCACCGGGATCGAACACCCGGACGGCGTGGGGCTGTTCGCCAGTGGGATCCCCCTGGTCGGCGAGATCGTGTGGCCCGACTGCCACGTCAGCCGTGAGCACGGCATCAAGCAACGCACCTACGCCTCGGCGGGGATTCCCGTGTACGTGATCATCGACGACTACGACCATGGTGGCACCGTGACCGTTCTGACCCGCCCGGATTCCGAGCGCCGTGACTACGCCTCTTCGACCCGCGTCCCCTACGGCAAGGAGGCCGTGATCCCGGAGGGCCCCGCCAAGGGCTTCGTGATCGGCCCGGAGATCACCGGTGAGCTCCGTGGCTGAGCGCGAGGTGTCGTTCAAGCGGGACCTGTCGGAGTGGCGGGTCGCCCTGGTCGCCTGGCGGCTGCTGGTGCTGCAGGCGGCGGATCCGGTGGTGGGGGCCGGGATGTCGGAGCACTCGACGTACCGGGCGCACCCGTGGCGGCGGATCGAGCACACCCTCGGCAGCGGGCGGCGGCTGTTCTACCAGGATGCGGAGACGCTGCGGCGTGAGGTCGCCCGGCTGGACCGGGCGCACAAGCGGATCCGGGGGACGGCGCCGGACGGGCGGGCGTACGACGCCCGGGACGCCGCGACCAGGGCGTGGGTGCTGCTGACGCTCTTCGAGTGCGTGGTCGCCATACGCCGACTCGGCGGGGACCCTTACGACGCCGGGCAGTCGGAGGAGGCGTACGCGGAGTTCAAGGGCGCGGTCGCGGCTTTCGACCTGCCCGAGGGGGAGTTGCCCGCCACGGCGAAGGACCTGCCGGCCTACTTCGCCCGGTACGCCCGGGAGAAGCTGGAGTTCACCGACGCGGCCCGCTACCTGATGGGCGACCTGCTGCGGGAGGCGCCCCGGCCGCGGCGGCTGTGGTTCCTCGGCGACGCCGGGTGGCGGGTGCTGCGGCGCCTGGTGGCCCGGGTGATCACCGAGCTGACGGTGGCGGACCTGCCGCCGGTGGTGCGGGAGCGCTTCGGGATGGTCCCCACCAGGCGGGCGGAGCTGTTGTCCGTCGTGCTGCACCGGGGTGCGGGGGCGCTGGTGCGCCTCCTCCCGGACCGGATGCGCTACCGCTCCCCGGCCGAGCAGGGGCCGCCCCGCCGCTACCGCCCGCAGCGCGACCCTCGCGGGTCGCGGCTGGACCGGTTCTTCCGGGAGGTGCTGGACCAGACCGGCGACGGCTTCGTCACCGTGCACGACCTGCGGGCGATGGCGCACAACGTGTGCTGGCAGCTGGAGCTGGACGAGGCCGGCGAGGCGCGGGTCCACGAGGCCTTCGAGGGCTGGTGGGACCAGCTGCGGGCGGCGATGGACGCCAACGGTGACGGCAAGGTCAGCCGGGAGGAGTTCGTGGCCGCGACCGCGGCCGGCCTGGACCGCGACGGGACGTACCTGGAGCAGGGGCTGCTGCCCGCACTGCGGGCGGTGTTCACGGCGGCCGACACCGACGGCAGCGGTTTCCTGGAGTTCGACGAGTACCAGGCGGTGTTCGGCGGTCCGCGGGTGCACCCGGCCGAGCTGTCGCACGGTTTCCGCCAGTTGGACACGGACGGGGACGGGCGGATCACCCGGGAGGAGTTCCTGCACGGCTTCACCGAGTTCTTCACCGCCCGCGCCGACTCGACCTCGGGCACCCAGCTCCTCGGCCGCGCCTGACCGGCACCCCTCTCGCCCGCCTGCCCGCCCGGGCCGTAGCACGCCCCGTTCGCCGTCGCGAGCGGGGCGTCGGCCTGTCAAGCGCCGGTTCGGCCAAGAACCCGCCGGCATCCGCCCGCTCGTTCGTTGCCCCGCCACCGGCCCGGTCCGCAGACTGTGCGCACCGCACCGCACACCGTGACCGCACCGTGACGCACCCCACAGGGCTGTCAACCCCACCCCACCTGCAATTCCCCCGTAAGGATGGTGGATACTGATGCTTGTGAACGTGTTCACGTTCACAAGCGGACAAGCTTGCATGGTTCGGCAGCGGTCTACGGCTATAGAAGATGTTTGTCCGGAATGAGCCCGTCGGAGTACGGGCCGGCTGGGAGAGAGGGCGACGTGGAACTGGCAATCGCTCACGAGACCATCGCGCGATGGCAATTCGGCATCACCACCGTCTACCACTTCCTCTTCGTTCCGCTCACGATCAGCCTGGCCGCGGTCGTGGCCGGCCTGGAGACCGCCTGGGTGCGGACGAACAAGGAGAAGTACTTCCACGCGACCAAGTTCTGGGGAAAGCTCTTCCTCATCAACATCGCGATGGGCGTCGTCACCGGAATCGTCCAGGAATTCCAGTTCGGCATGAACTGGTCCGACTACTCCCGCTTCGTCGGCGACGTCTTCGGCGCCCCGCTCGCGATGGAGGCGCTGATCGCCTTCTTCTTCGAGTCCACCTTCATCGGCCTGTGGATCTTCGGCTGGGACAAGCTGCCGAGGAAGATCCACTGCGCCTGCATGTGGATGGTCGCGCTGGGCACCGTGCTCTCCGCCTACTTCATCCTGGCCGCCAACTCCTGGATGCAGCACCCCGTCGGGTACGCGATCGACCCGGCCACCGGCAAGGCGCAGCTGACCGACATCACCGCGGTGCTGTTCCAGAACACCACCCTGACCGTCGTCGCCCACACCCTGACCGCCGCCTTCCTCACCGGCGCCGCCTTCATGGTCGGCATCTCCTCGTTCCACCTCTGGAAGGCCAAGCGGAGGCCGGAGACCGCCGACGCGAAGAAGACCGCCTCGATGCGCACCTCGCTGCGGCTCGGCCTGGTGCTCGCCGTGGTCTTCGGCGCCGGCACCGCCCTCAGCGGCGACGAGCTGGGCAAGGTCATGTTCGAGCAGCAGCCGATGAAGATGGCCGCCGCCGAAGCCCTGTGGGACACCCAGTCGCCCGCGCCGTTCTCGGTCTTCGCGGTCGGCGACGTCAGCAAGGGCCACAACTCGGTCGCGCTGGAGGTCCCCGGGATACTCTCCTTCCTCGCCCACAGCGACTTCAGCTCCTCCGTCCCCGGCATCAACGACACCGCCGCGGCCGAGGCCGCCCGGCACGGCGGCGACCCCAAGGACTACATCCCGAGCATCTTCGTCACCTACTGGGGCTTCCGCCTCATGATCGGCTTCGGGATGACCTCCTTCGTGGCCGGCCTGATCGGACTCTGGACCACCCGCAGGAAGCTCTTCCTGCGGCCCGAGTTCCGCACCGGCGAGACCGAGGTGCCCCGGCTGATGCTCACCCCCGGGCGCGAACTCGGCCCGCTGCTGACCACGTGGAGCTGGCGGATCGGCATCCTGACCATGGGATTCCCGCTGATCGCCAACAGCTTCGGCTGGATCTTCACCGAGATGGGCCGTCAGCCCTGGGCCGTCTTCGGCCTGATGACCACCTCCAGCGCGGTCTCGCCCAACGTCGGCGTCGGCACCCAGATCGGCGCACTGGCGACCTTCACCACGCTGTACGCGATCCTCGCGGTCGTCGAGGTCCGGCTGCTGGTCAAGTACGCCAAGGCCGGCCCGGTGGTGACCGAGCAACCGCCCACCGAGGACCCCTCGCTGCGCGGGCCGTCCTCCGGCGAGGACGCCGACAAGCCGCTCGCCTTCGCGTACTGAGGCACCCGGGACGACTGAGGACCACTGGGGAACTGAGGATCTGACATGCAACTCCACGACGTCTGGTTCGTGCTGATCGCGGTCCTGTGGATCGGCTACTTCTTCCTGGAGGGCTTCGACTTCGGGATCGGCATCCTGACCAAGCCGCTGGCCCGGAACACCGCCGAGCGCCGGGTGCTGATCAACACCATCGGCCCGGTCTGGGACGGCAACGAGGTCTGGCTGCTGACCGCCGGCGGCGCCACCTTCGCCGCCTTCCCGGACTGGTACGCGACGCTCTTCAGCGGCTTCTACATTCCGCTGCTGGTGATCCTGGTCTGCCTGATCGTCCGCGGCGTGGCCTTCGAGTACCGGGCCAAGCGTGACGGCGCCCGCTGGCAGCGGAACTGGGAGGAGGCCATCTTCTGGACCTCGCTCCTGCCCGCCTTCCTCTGGGGCGTGGCCTTCGCCAACATCGTGCGCGGCGTGGACATCGACGCGCAGAAGAACTACGTCGGCACCCTCGGGGACCTGCTGAACCCGTACGCGCTGCTCGGCGGCCTGGTGACGCTCTCCCTGTTCACCTTCCACGGCTCGGTGTTCGCCGCGCTCAAGACGGTCGGCGAGATCCGCGAGCGGGCCCGCAGGGCCGCCCTGCAGGCCGGACTGGTGACGGCCGTGCTGGCCCTGGTCTTCCTGGTCTGGACGCAGGGCCACAACGGCAACGGCCGCAGCCTGGTCGCCCTGGTGATCGCCGTGCTGGCCCTGACCGGCGCCCTGGTCGCCAACCAACTGGGCCGTGAGGGCTGGGCGTTCGTCCTCTCCGGGGCGACCGTCGTGGCCGCCGTCGCGATGCTCTTCCTGGCGCTCTTCCCGAACGTCATGCCGTCCACCCTGAACCCGGCCTGGAGCCTGACCGTCGGCAACGCGGCCTCCTCGCCGTACACGCTGAAGCTGATGACCGTCGTGGCGGCGGTGTTCACCCCGCTGGTGCTGCTCTACCAGGGCTGGACGTACTGGGTGTTCCGCAAGCGGATCGGCGTCCAGCACATCCCCGGGCACGCCCCCGCCGCCCCCGCCGCCCCGCTCGACCGGGGCTGACGCGATGAAGCCGGTCGACCCCCGACTCCTCGGGTACGCCCGCACCACCAGGGCCTTCCTCGCCGGATCCGTGCTCCTCGGTGCGGCCGGTGCGGCCCTGGTGGTCGCCCAGGCGGGTCTGATCGCCGAGATCGTCGTCCGCGCCTTCCAACGCGGTGCGACCCTCGCCGAACTGACCGCGCCGCTGCTGCTGCTCGCCCTGACGGCCCTCGGGCGCGGGCTGGTCGGCTGGCTCACCGAACTCACCGCGCACCGGTCCGTCGCCCGGGTGAAGTCCACCCTGCGGCTGCGGCTGCTCGACCACGCCACCGCGCTCGGTCCGTCCTACCTGGCGGGCCGGCGCACCGGAGAACTCACCACCCTCGCCACCCGCGGCGTCGACGCGCTGGACGACTACTTCGCCCGGTACCTGCCGCAGCTGGCGCTGGCCGTGGTCGTCCCCGTGATCGTGCTGCTGCGGATCGTCGGCGTCGACTTCACCTCGGCCGCGATCATCGCCGGGACGCTGCCGCTGATCCCGCTGTTCATGGTGCTGATCGGGATGGCCACCCAGTCCCGGATGGACCGGCAGTGGGACACCCTGGCCCGGCTCTCCCACCACTTCCTCGACGTGGTCGCCGGGCTGCCCACCCTCAAGGTGTTCAACCGGGCCCGCACCCAGGCCGCCACCATCGCCCGGATCACCGCCGACTACCGCCGGGCCACCCTGCGCACCCTGCGGATCGCCTTCGTCTCCTCCTTCACCCTCGAACTGCTCTCCACCCTGTCCGTCGCCCTGGTCGCGGTCACCGTCGGCTTCCGGCTGGTGGACGGCACGCTCGACCTGGAGACCGGGCTGCTGATCCTGGTCCTCGCCCCCGAGGTGTACGTCCCGATCCGCCAGGTCGGCGCGCTCTACCACTCCAGCGTCGAGGGGCTGACCGCCGCCGACGAGCTGTTCCGGGTGCTGGAGACCCCGCTGCCCGCCACCGGCACGGTGCCCGCGCCCGACCTGGCCGGCGCCCTGATCGAGGCGGACGGGCTGGTCGTCCACCACCCCGGACGGACCGGGCCCGCCCTGGACGGCGCCGCGCTGACCCTGCGTCCGGGCTCCAGCACGGCCGTGACCGGCCCGAGCGGCGCCGGCAAGTCCACCCTGCTGGCCGTCCTGCTCGGCCTCACCGCCCCCGGGACCGGCACCGTCCGGATCACCGCCGCCGACGGCCGGTCCCACGACCTGGCCGACCTGGAACCCGGGAGCTGGCGGCGGCAGATCGCCTGGGTGCCGCAGCACCCCCACCTGTTCGCCGGGACGGTCGCCGACAACCTGCGGCTCTACCGGCCCGACGCGACCGACGAGCAGCTGTGGACGGCGCTGCGGGCCGCGCACGCGCTCGACTTCGTGACCGACCTGGCCGCCGGGCTCGGCGAGGACGGCGCCGGGCTCTCCGCCGGGCAGCGCCAGCGCCTCGCCCTCGCCCGGGTGCTGCTCGCCGACGACCGGCCGCTGGTGCTGCTGGACGAGCCCACCGCCCACCTGGACGGCGCCTCCGAGGCGGCCGTCGTGGACGCCGTCCGGACGCTCGCCGAGGACCCGGCGCGCACCGTGCTGATCGTCGCGCACCGGCCGGCCCTGCTGGCCGTCGCGGACCAGCGGGTCCGGCTGCTCCCGCCGCCCCCGGCCGAGGGCCTCCCCGCCGCAGGACCCGTCCCCGCCCTCGCCCACAGCGGCCGCCCGACCGCCGCCCCCGCCGTCCCCGGGGAACCGGAGACCGAGGCCGGCAGCACGCCCCGGCTGGCCCTGTCCGTCCTGCTCGGGGCACTCGCCCTCGGCTGCGCCGTCGCGTTGATGGCCACCTCCGGCTACCTCATCTCCCGCGCCTCCGAGATGCCGCCGGTGCTCTACCTGATGATGGCCGTCACCTCGGTCCGCGCCTTCGGCATCGGCCGCAGCGTCTTCCGCTACGCCGAACGGCTCGTCTCGCACGACGCGGTGCTGCGCACCCTCGGCACCCTGCGGGCCGCCGTCCACCGGCGGCTGAGCGCCCTCGCCCCGGCCGGCCTGCCCGCCTTCCGGCGCGGCGACCTGCTCTCCCGGCTGGTCGCCGACGTGGACGCGATCCAGGACCACTACCTGCGCTGGCGGCTGCCGGCCGCCGTGGCCGGCGTGGTCGGGCTGGGCTCGACGCTGGCGATGGCCGCCTTCCTGCCCGCCGCCGGGGCCGTGCTCGGCCTCGGACTGCTGCTCGCGGGCGTGCTGGTGCCCGCACTGGCCGCCCGCTGGTCGGCCGGCGCCGAGCGGCGGCAGGCCCCGGCGCGCGGGCGGTTGGCCACCACCGTGGTGGACGCCTTCACCGGCACGGCCGAACTCACCGTGGCCGGCGCGCTGCCCGCCCGGCTCGCCGCCGTCCGCGGCGCCGACGCCGCGCTGACCCGGCTGGCCGCCCGCTCGGCCGCCACCACGGCGCTCGGCACCGGACTGATCGCGCTGCTCACCGGGCTGACGGTGACGGCGGCGGCGGCCGTCGGCGTCCAGGGGGTGCGCGGCGGGGCGCTGGCGCCGGTCTGCCTGGCGGTGGTGGTGCTGACCCCGCTGGCCGCCTTCGAGGCCGTCACCGGGATGCCGCTCGCCGTCCAGGCCCGTCAGCGCAGTCGCGCCGCCCGGGCCCGGCTCGACGAGGTGCTGAACGCCCCCTCGCCGGTGACGGAGCCGGCGGACCCGGCGGAACTCCCCGGTGAGCCGTTGCCGGTCGCGGTGCGCGGGCTGACCGTGCGGCACCCCGGGCAGGCGTCCGACGCGCTCGCCGGGGTGGACCTCGACCTCGCCCCGGGCCGCCGGATCGCCGTGGTCGGCCCGTCCGGCTCCGGCAAGACCACCCTCGCCCAGGCGCTGCTGCGCTTCCTGGAGCCGGGTGCCGGGAGCGTCACCTTCGCCGCCGGCCGTCCACAGGCTGTGGACAGCCGGGAGCTCGCGGGCGAGGACGTCCGCCGGGTGATCGGGCTCTGCGCGCAGGACGCGCACGTGTTCGACAGCTCGCTGCGGGAGAACCTGCGACTGGCCCGGCCCGACGCGGACGAGGACGAACTGCGCGCCGCGCTCGCCGCCGCCCGGCTGCTGGACTGGACGCGGAGCCTGCCGGACGGCCTGGACACCATGGTCGGCGAGCACGGCGCCAGGCTCTCCGGAGGCCAGCGCCAGCGCCTCGCGCTCGCCCGGGCCCTGCTCGCGGACTTCCCCGTACTGGTCCTGGACGAGCCCGCCGAGCACCTCGACCTGCCCACCGCCGACGCGCTCACCGCCGACCTGCTGGCCGCCACCGAGGGCCGCACCACCGTGCTGATCACCCACCGGCTGGCCGGGCTGGACGACACCACGGTGGACGAGGTGCTGGTGCTGGACGGCGGCCGGGTGGCCGAGCGGGGCCGCTGGTCCGAGCTGGTCGCCGACCCGGACGGGCGGCTGCACGCGATGTGGCGGCGGGAGCGGGAGGCGGACGGGCTGCTGGAGCCGGCCCGGCGCTGAGACCGGGCCGCCGATCCCCGTGCGCCCGGTGGGCCCGGTGCGCGTGGTGTGTCCGGTGCGCGCGGTGCGCCCCGTGCGCGCGGTGCGCCGACCGCCCAGCCGATGCGCCCGGTGGGGGCCGGTCGTGCCGTCCTTCGTCTGAAAAGCGTACAAACTAGGCTTTCTTCATGGACCCGATGCCGGACGTTCCCGAGGCCACCTCCGAGGCCACCCCCGAGCCGACACCCCATCGGGTGCCCGAGATCGCCTCGCTCGGCCTGGACACCCTGGTCACCGAGGTCGCCGAGCGCCTGCAGTCGGCCGCCGCCGTCACCGACCGGATGCAGCGGCTCCTGGAAGCCGTGGTCGCCATCGGCGCCGGCCTGGACCTGCACGCCACCCTGCACCGGATCGCCACCGGCGCCGCCGAACTGGTCGACGCCCGCTACGCGGCGCTCGGCGTGATCGCCCCCGGCGGCACCGGCCTGGCCGACTTCATCCACGTCGGCGTCGCCGACGAGACCGCCGCCGAGATCGGCGACCTGCCCGCCGGCCGCGGCGTCCTCGGCGCGCTCATCGACCGCCCCGAACCGCTGCGGCTGGCCGACCTCGGCACCGACCCGCGCTCCTCCGGGTTCCCGCCGCACCACCCGCGGATGCAGACCTTCCTGGGCGTGCCGATCCGGGTCCGTGAGGAGGTGTTCGGCAACCTCTACCTCACCGAGAAGAAGGGGGGCGGCGCCTTCACCCCCGAGGACGAGCAGGTGGTGCACGCCCTCGCCGCCGCGGCCGGCGTGGCGATCGAGAACTCCCGGCTGTACGAGGAGGGCCGCCGCCGCGAGCGCTGGATCGCCGGTGCCGCCGCCGTCACCACCGCGCTGCTCTCCGCCGAACAGGCCGAGACGGCCCTGACCGTCGCGGCCGAACAGGTGCGGGAACTGGCGGACGCCGCCCTCGGCATGATCCTGCTGCCGACCGGCCCGGAGGGTGAGGAGGACGGGCAGATGCGGGTCGCCCACGCCTCCGGCGAGGTGGCCGAGTTCGTCCGCGGCGAACTGCTGCCCAAGCAGAGCTTCGCGGCCCGGCTGCTGGAGGGGGAGAGCGTCCGGCTGGACGACATGTCCAGCGACCCGACCGTGGTGATGCGGCTCGCCCGCCGCTTCGGCCCGTCCATGGCCGTGCCGATGATCGCCGCCGGGCGGGTGCTCGGCGGCCTCTGCGTCTGGCGGCCGTGCGGCGCCCGGCCGTTCACCGACGGCGAGAAGCAGCTCGCCGAGACCTTCGCCTCCCAGGCCGCCCTCGCCCTGCGGCTCGCCGAGGGCCAGCGCGACCAGCAGCGGCTGGCCGTCTTCCAGGACCGCGACCGGATCGCCCGGGACCTGCACGACCTGGTGATCCAACGGCTGTTCGCCACCGGGATGATGCTGGAGAGCGCGGCCCGGCGGGCCATCGTCCCGGAGGTGCGGACCGGCATCGGCAAGGCGGTCGACGAACTGGACGCCACCATCCAGGAGGTCCGCACCACCATCTACGCCCTCCAGCACGACAACCACGGCGACGCGCCCGACACCCTGCGCACCCGGGTGCTGCGGGAGGCCAGCCAGGCCGCCGCGGCCCTCGGCTTCAAACCGGCGGTGAGCTTCGTCGGCCCGGTGGAGAGCCTGGTCGGCGAGAAGACCGGCCGTCAACTGCTGGCGGCACTACGGGAGATGCTGTCGAACACGGCCCGGCACGCGCGGGCCTCCCGGGTCGGTGTGGAGATCGACGCCACCGTCCACCTGGGCGACGACGGTCGGCCGGTCGGCGGCGACCCGGATTCACTGGATCGCAGCGGTCGCCCCGGCGTGCTGCTCTCCGTGACCGACGACGGGGTGGGCATCCCGGAGGGCGGCCGGCGCAGCGGGCTGCTCAACCTCACCCGGCGGGCGGAGGCCCTCGGCGGCGACGCCTGGCACGAGGGCGGGCCCTACCGGAAGGGCACCGTGGTGCGCTGGACGTCCCGGCTCTGAGGGTGTTCCCGGGGGCCGTCCGGGCGGGTTCCGAAGGCATTCGCAAAGCCCGCGGGTAAAGACAAGTGAAAGTTAAACGAGAGAGAACTTCCCGACCAACGGAGCAAGTTGTGAACGTTCTGGGCTTTCCGGGGCTCTGTGTGCACACATAGCTTTGCTCCGCTCGGAGGGGAAACCGGAAGGTAACCGGACGGAGGGGGCAGTGGACGCTTCCGGCCGCGGTCACACCGCAGCAGGGGCAAGTCGAGGGGGGTTCCGCGCCGAACGGACCGCGGACGGGCGCTACCGCTGGCAACTGAAGGCGCCCAACGGCCGGGTGGTCGCGATCACCCCGGCCGCGTTCGAAACGGCCGGTGAGGCCGAGCGCTGCTTCGACGGCCTGCGCGCAGGGGCGGCCGAACTGACCGCCCGCATCACCCACGTCCGGGACGGCATCGGCTGGATCTGGGTCGTGCCAGGTGCGCGCAACCTCCCCGAGGTGCGTTCCAGCCGCGCGTACGAGCGGTACGCGACCTGCCAGAACGCCTTCCGGCGGTTCGTGGTGCTGCTCGCCAAGCAGCCGCCGCGCGACCTGCCGCCGCGCGAGTTGGCGCCGCGCGACCTGCCGCCGCGCGAACTGCCTGAGCGCGCAGTGCCGTTGAGACGCACCGATGGCCACTGAGCGGCGCGGTCCGCGGCTGCTGGTCGTGCCCGCGGCCGACCGCTGCCTCGGCTGGGCGCTGCGCGCCGCCAACGGCCGACCACTCGGCGTCGGCGTGCGCACCTACCGCACCGAGGAGGAACTGGCCGAAGCGGTCAGAGAGTTGCTGATCGAGCGGGCCGCGCTGCGGTGCTCGATCAGCCAGTCCGAGGGGCGTCAGTGGGTCTGGGCCGCCTCCCTGCCGGTGCGCAGCACCCGGCCGGGGGCGGCCTCCGCCGTTCCGGTCGCCCGCAGTGCCCGCGGGTACCTGCGGCGCGACCAGTGCCAGGCCGGGATCGATGGATTCCTGGCCGCTCTGCAGTGGGTGGGGCAGGAACTGCGCCGTTCGGGGCGCGACGGCCGCCGGCCGCTGTAGCCCGCCGCCCGCGTGCCGCATGCCGTGGTCAGCCGCCCGCATGCCGTGGTCCGTCGTCGCCGTGCGGTGGTTCGCCATCGCAACGGCACGGTTCGCCGCCGATGGGTCGTGGGCGGCGTTCCGTTCGTGCGTTTCCGGTGAAGCCCAGGTTTCCGGCAACACCCCGAGCAGCCTCCTGGAGAAGAACGTCGACCGGGTTCGGAGGCCCGGTCCCGCCCCTGTCGCGTCCACGCTGACCAGTGCCTAAACCTCGCTGAACCGATGAGTCGACATTCCCCGGCGGCCCTCGACCTCCCTTCCGGCGGAACCCGCCCGCCGGACAGGATCTGCACTGCCGGACAGGCCGCAGCGGACGCGGCCACCGGCCCCGAACTCCCGACCGGAGCAAGGGTTCACGCGATGGACGTCTCTCCCACCGGAGGAAGAGAAACATGCGTAAGACCGCTGCCAACCTGCTTGCCGCCGCCGCGCTGGCGACCTCGGTCGCCACCGTCTTCGCCGGCACCGCCGTCGCCGACCCGGCCGGCCTGCCGAACTCCCAGGACATCGTGGGCGTCGGCTCGGACACCACCCAGGCCGTGCTGAACCAGCTCGCCGCCGACTACAACGCGACCCTGACCAACCCGAGCGACCCGCACCTGTACAGCTGGGACGCGATCCCCTCCGGCACCATCACCACCAAGTCGGGCGCCACCGCGATCACCCGCCCGAACGGCTCCGGCGCCGGCATCACCGCGCTGAACGCCAACACCAGCGCCACCGTCGACTTCGCCCGCTCCTCCCGCGCCCCGCAGGCGAGCGACCCGACCACCGACGACTTCGTCGCCCTCGCCAAGGACGCCGTCGCCTGGGCCGCCCCGGCCGCCGGCAACGCCCCGGCGAACCTGACCACGCAGAACCTGAAGGACATCTACACCTGCACGGTCACCAACTGGAACCAGATCAGCGCGTCGCTCCCGAACGCCACGATCAAGCCCTTCCTGCCGCAGGCCAGCTCCGGCACCCGTTCCTTCTTCCTGACCACCATCGGTGGCGGCACCGCCGTCACCCCGGGCGCCTGCGTCACCAGCGGCACCCAGGAGAACCAGGGCAGCGACCCGGCCCTGGCCGACGTCAACTCGGTGGTCCCCTACTCCGCCGCCCACTACATCGGCCAGGTCTACTTCGGCAAGGGCAGCGGCGCCGACGTCCAGGGCCCGCTGACCATCCGCAACGTCGACGGCGTCGCCCCGGTCGACACCGTGAACAAGACCATCAGCTCCGCGTTCGCGGCCACCGCGTACTCCCGCGTGGTCTACAACGTCTTCCGTGACGCCGAGTGGACCGCCACCGACGCCCACGGCACCGCCCTGCGCGCCATCTTCGGCAAGGGCGGCTGGATCTGCACCAAGGGTGCCGCCGACATCAAGAGCTTCGGCTTCCTGCCGCTGTCCTCCTTCGCCTGCGGCAGCGTCACCCACTCCTGAGCCACCCCGCACCTCACCGGCGGTCGCGGGGCCTCGCCCCCGCGGCCGCCGGCCCGGTCCGACGACGAGCCGGGATCCGGACCTCCGGGTGCCCGCCGCCGGAGTCCCCCGCCCACGGCGGTGCCACCCGCGCACGAGCTTCTTCGAACCGCACGACCGGAACACACCTCTCCCTCTCCCAAGGAGTTCAGCATGTCCCGCATCAGCGCCCGTCTGGCCTCGTCCGGTGCCGCCGTCGTCCTCGCCCTGACCGCCGCGAGCGGTGCGGCCGTCGCGGACACCCCCGCCACCACGCCGGCCGCCGGCCAGGCCGTGATCACCACCGACGTGAGCTTCCTGTCGAACGCCGCGCGCAACGGCATCGTGGTCATCCCGCTCCAGCCCGCCAACCCGGCGTTCGACCCGAACGCCGGACTGACCGTGACCCTCCCGGTGAGCGGCGGCGCCGCGAACATCCCGGCGTTCTACGGCGACGTGCAGTTCGGCGGCGGCCTGCTCTTCCTGAACCTCGCCACCGGCCGGAGCGTGACCTTCAAGCAGCTCGACTTCTCGGTCGCCAACGGCTACTTCACGGCCGTGCCGAACGGCTCGACCACGCCCGTGCCGCTGCTGGACCCGGCCGGCGACAACGTGATCAACCGCACCGGCCTCACCCAGAACCTGAACTCCTCCAGCTTCCAGGTGGACGCGGAGGGCGCGAGCTACCTCGACGCCAAGCTCGGCACCGCGTTCTTCACCGCCGGCCAGCAGATCGGCAAGCTCGCGCTGTCCTACACCCCGGCGCACTGAGCCCCGGCGGGCCGGACCCCGCCGCACCGAAACCCCGGCGGGCCGCACCCCGCCGCGCCGGACCGCGGATCGGCGGGCCCGCGCCTCGGCGTGGGCCCGCTGCTTGTGGAGTTCCCAACTCCGGTACGGAGTCGCCGCGTTGTGGTCTCGTACACCTGGCCGACCGGATCCCGCCACATCCGGCTGGCCGAATAGTACGCACGGAACCGTCCGTCCCCAGCGCGATCGACTCCCTCGCGCCGCCTCCCTCGGCGGCCCGCATCCCCCGGAGGCCCCGCCATGAGAAACCGCGTACCCGACCCGAGAGACCGAGGGCGGTGGCGCCGTCGACTACCGGCCCTGGCGTTCTCCTGGGCCGTCGTCGCGGCGCTCGGCGTCGTTCCGATCGGGTTGGGCGCGGTGCCGCAGGCACACGCCGACTCCGCCGTGACGGTGCCGGGCCCGAAGGTCTGGATCCCGGCCACCAAGCAGTACGGGCCGGCGGGCAGCGTGACGGTCTCCCAGACGGCCAACCTCACCAACCAGGTCCTCCAGGTCTCCTGGACCGGCTTCACCCCGACCGTCGCGATCGGCGACAAGTCCCCGGTCGCGGTGGCGCAGAAGGAGTCGACCAAGATCCTCTACGCGGTGCGGATCTACCAGTGCCGCGGCACCGACCCCGCGGTGACCGACTGCTACGGCAGCACGCTCTACGGCGGCGACCGGTCGAAGGGCTTCGAGCAGCCGCCGCGTCCGACGCGCCTGGAGACGCCGGAGTGGCCCTCCAACCAGGTGATCGCCGCGACCGGGCCGGACGGTTCGGGTACCGCCTCGATCGAGGTGTGGAGCGCCAAGGAGAGCGCCACGCTCGGCTGCGACGCGACCCACCCGTGCTCCCTGGTGGTCGAGCCGAACTACGGCGGTGACCCGCTCGACCTCTTCCAGGTCCTCGACGGCGGAGCCGACTGCGAGTTCCACGACCTGGACGACGACCCGGACGGCTTCACCGCCGCCGACGGCATCATGCGCCCCGGGCCGGCCTTCCAGAACTGGAAGACGGGGAACCGCACCAGCGAGCAGTGCGCCTGGAAGCACCGGACCGTGGTCCCGCTCGGCTTCGCCCCCACGCCGGACGCCTGCGCGGCGAGCAACCAGGCCTTCGGGACCGCCGGTCTGGAGATGGCGAACCGGGCGATGCAGCAGTGGCGGGCGGGCCTGTGCCTGGGCGGCTCGCCGATGACCGTGGGCTACGTCCCGGCCGGCGGCGAGCCGCAGGCCCGGGCGGCGTTCCTGGCCGGCAGCAGCACCACGGAGGTCGCGCTGACGGCCCGGCCCGACGGTTCACCGGCCCCGCGGCCCTACGTCTACGCGCCGCTCGCCACGACGGGCATCTCGGTCACGTACGTGGTCGACGACCCGTCCACCGGCCGGCAGATCCGCGACCTGAAGCTGAACGCCCGGCTGGTGGCCAAGCTGCTGACCCAGTCCTACGCCACGCCCGGCGCGGCGATCCCCTCGGTGGCCGGCAACCCGGTGTGCCTGTTCACCGACCCCGAGTTCAAGCAGCTGAACCCGGAGACCACGGCCAACGGGATCCACTGGCCGAGCAGTTGCGGCGGGATCCTGACGATCTACCCCGGGGTCCCCGGCGGCACCACCGACCTGACCTACCAGGTGACCTCGTGGCTGGCGGCCGATCCGGACGCGGCCCGGTTCCTCGACGGCGAGCCGGACCCGTGGGGCATGCACGTCGACGGCTTCTACCTGAAGCCGAAGTTCGCCGGCTACCCGACGGAGGCCTTCCAGACCCAGGACTTCACCGGGCCCGACCGGGACGACCCGGGCGTGGACTACCGGCACTGGAAGCAGTACGAGTGGAACCCGTCCATCGACGGCCTCGGGCGCGTGCTCCGCAACCTGATCCAGAACCAGCCCAACTGCCAGGAACCGAACATCGACCCCGCCACCGGCGGCCACAAGGCGTGCGCCGCGCAGCTCCCCGGCCAGCGGGCGATGCTCGCCATCATGGACACCGCCCAGGCGAAGGCGTTCTCGCTGCCCGAGGCCGCACTGCTCAACCCGGCCGGCTCCTTCGTGTCGCCCACCACGGCCGGCTTCCAGGCCGCCGTCGCCGACATGCCGACCGACGCCGCCACCGGGGTCCAGCAGCTGCCCTACGGCACGCCCGACACCGCGTTCTCGCGTGACCAGCGGGCGTACCCGCTGAGCGTCGTGCAGTACGCGATGGTGCCCACCGGCGGACAGTCCGCCGAGAAGGCCGCCGCGATCTCGCGGTTCCTCAAGACGGTGACCACCGACGGCCAGACGTACGGGCTCGCCCCCGGGCAGCTCGCCCAGGGCTACCTGGCGCTGACGCCCGCCCAGCGGCAGCAGGCCCAGGAGGCCGTGCAGCACGTCGAGGCGCAGGACGGCAAGCTGCCCGGCAACCAGACCGCGCCGCCGACCCCGGGCACCGACCCGGGCACGCCGGAGAGCGGGAACGGCGGCACCCCCGCGGCCGGTTCCGGCGGCACGACCGGTGGCACCACCCCGGTGACCGAGTCCGGCACCGGCGGCTCCACCGCCGACGGCGGCTCCGGCGGCACCGGGGCCGGCTCCTCCGACGGCCTGGCCGGCAGCGGCTCCTCCGGGAGCGGGCTGTCCGGCACCGGTACGAGCGGGGCGGGTACGGCCGGGGGCGCCGCGGCGCCCGGCGCC
>NZ_JBHWBZ010000071.1:0-8563 GCF_042735475.1 Kitasatospora sp. NPDC059577
GTCATGACGGCTTCGGTGCGCAGCGGGTTGATCTCGGAGACGGCGCCGACGAGCGTGGTCTTGCCGACACCGAAGCCGCCCGCGACGACGATCTTGGCCGACGTCGTGGCACGGGCGGGTCCGTTAGAGCTTGCGAAGTCCACTGAGGACCCTTTCGAGCAGCGTGACATCGGGCGTTCCGCCCGACTCGCCCGCGGCGGCGGGCTGGTGGATGGCGACGAGACCGGCCTCCGCGAGGTCGGCGACGAGGATGCGGGCGACACCGAGCGGCACACCGGCCAGTGCGGAGATCTCCGCGATGGACTTGACCTCACGGCAGAGGTTGACGATCCGGGCGTGCTCGGGGAGCAGCCCGCTGGTCCGCTCGGCGGACCCGGTGGTGGAGATCAGGGCCTCGATGGCGAGTTGGTAGCGGGGACGGGTCCGGCCACCGGTCATCGCGTACGGGCGGACCAGCGGCTGCTGCTCGTAACCGTCGGACTGCTGGCCGCCGTAGCCGCTGCCGTACCCGTTGCCGTACGGGCCGCCGGGTGTCGAGGGCGGGGTCATGGGTCCTCCTTGTGCTGCAGCCTGAGCAGCCGGTTCCAGCTGGGGCAATACCAGCTGAGGCGGGATCAGCTGCCTGAGGGTAGCTGAGGGTGAGACGCCGGGGCCGGTCGGGTCGGACCCGGCGGGGAGGTCGGACGGATGGGTGGGTGGGTCCGCACGGACTCCGGTCAGTGCAGGAGACTGCCCTGGAGTTCCGCGCGAAGTGCGGGGGTGAGGACGGCGCCGGCTCGGTCGACGAGCAGGGCCATCTCGTAGCCGACGAGGCCGATGTCGGAGTCGGGCGAGGCCAGGACGGCGAGGGCGGAGCCGTCGCTGATGGCCATGAGGAACAGGAAGCCCCGCTCCATCTCGACCACCGTCTGGTTGACCTCGCCGCCCTCGAAGATCCGGCTGGCGCCGGAGGTGAGGGAGGTGAGGCCGGAGGCGACGGCGGCGAGCTGGTCGGCGCGGTCCCGGGGGAAGCCCTCGGACATGCACAGGAGGAGGCCGTCCGCGGAGACCACCACGGTGTGGGACACCCCGGGGGTGTTGTCCACGAAGTTGGTGATCAGCCAGTTCAGGTTCTGTGCGGCCTGGCTCATCTGGTTCAACTCAACGCTCCTGGTGATCTGCGCCGTTGCCGTCGGTCCGGCCACCGAAACTATCGAATCCCGGCTGCTGGGCACCATGCGGGAAGCCCTGCTGGTTGGAGCCCTGCTCGGCCCCGGCCCGGCGGCCCTGCTGGATGCCGCGGCGCAGGTTGGTCAGCCGGCCGCGGACCTCCTCGGGGGCCCGGGAGACCTGGGGCCCGGTCAGCGGCGACGCCTCGGCGGTGCCGGAGACCAGGTTGGCCTGCGGGGTCCGCCGGGGCAGGCCCGACATGGTCACGCCGTTGGTCGAGGGCTCGCGCACCTGCTCGGCGCGGCGCCAGCGCTCGTCGTTCGCGGACGGGCGCCACGGCGCGTCGTCGGGGCTCGGCTGCTGCGGGGCCTGCGGCTGCTGGGCCTGCTGCTGCGGGGCCTGGGGCTGCTGCGGGGCCTGCTGCCGGGCGGCCTGCTGCTGCGGAGGCTGCTGGGCCTGGCCCTGCTCCTGGAGGTCCGGCGCGGAGGTACCCGGCCGGCGCGGCTGGTAGGAGCGCGGCCGCGCCTGCTGCTGGGCGTCGCCCTGCGGGTACCAGGCCTGCTGGTCGGCGGGCTGCTGGCCGGCGGCCGCGGACGGGCCGGTCGGCAGCGCCATCGGCTCCTGGTACGGCAGCGGCTGCGGCTGCTGCGGGGCCTGCTCCTGGCGCACCGGCTCCGGACGCGCCGGGTTCGGCACGTTCGGCAGCACCGGCTCGACCAGGCCGAGGCCCAGCGGGTCGCGCGGGTCGATCTGGCTGGCCTCGAAGCGCGGACGCGCGAACTGCTGGGTGCTCTCCACCGGCGCGGGCTCGGCCGACGGCAGCGGCTGGGGCTGGGACTGCTGCTGCGGCAGCTGCGGCTGACGGTCACGCTGCGGCGCGTCCGGGCCGGGGCGCTGCGGACGCCGCGGACCCTGGGCGGCGCCGGGCCGGCCGGGGGCACCCGGGGCGCCCGGGGCACCCGGACCCTGACGGCCGGGGGCTCGCTGCGGCAGGCCGTCCTGCGGACGGTTGCCCGGACGGGCGCCCTGCTGCGGAGCACCGGGACCGCCGGGGCGGCCGTGCTGGGGCTGCTCGCCGGTCCGGGGGCCCGGACCGCCGTCGAACTCGCCACCGGGGCGCTGCCGTTCCTGGCCGGGCTGCTGCCGACCCGGCTGCGGCTGGCCGGCCTGGGGCTGGCCGGGCTGCTGCTGGCGGCCGCGCCGGGGCAGGCCGTTCGCGCCGGTCTGGCCGGTCTGGCCGGTCTGGCCGGTCTGCGGCGGACCCTGGCGGCCCGGGGTGCGCTGCGGCAGGCCGCCCTGCGGCGACTGCTGCGGCTGCGACTGCTGCTGGGGCTGCTGCGGAGCCTGCTGGGCCTGCTGCGGCTGCGCGGGCTGTCGGCCCTTGCCCTTGCCCTGGCCCTGCGGCATCGGGTTCTCGCGCAGGGCCTTGCCGACCTGGCGGGTCGGCAGACCACCGGCGCGGCCACCGGGCGCACCCGGACCGGCCTGCGCACCCGGGCCGCCGGGCGCACCCGGAGCACCGGGGGCACCCGGAGCACCCGGGCCCGCCGGAGCGGCCGGACCGCCCTGGCCGAGCTGCGGACGGCCGCCCTGCGGGGCACCGCCGGCCGGACCCTGGCCGAGCGCGGCCGGACCGGCCTGGCGGCCGGGCGGCATCTGGCGCTGCTGACGCGGCGTCGGGGTGACCCCGCGCTGCTGCTTGCCCTGGGCGGGGCCGGGGCGGCCGGCGCCGCGGCGGTCGCCGGAGTTGGTGACGTCCACGGGGAGCATGACCAGCGCGGTGGTGCCGCCGGAGTCGCTGGGACGGAGCTGGATGCGGATGCCGTGACGCAGCGACAGACGGCCGACCACGAAGAGGCCCATGCGGCGGGAGACGGAGACGTCCACCGTCGGCGGGTTGGCGAGGCGCTCGTTGATCTCGGCGAGGTCGTCGGGGCTCAGGCCGATGCCGGTGTCGTGGATCTCGACCAGCACGCGGCCGTCCGGCAGCGCGTGGCCGGTGACCCGGACGCGGGTCTGCGGGCTGGAGAACGAGGTGGCGTTCTCCAGCAGCTCGGCGAGGAGGTGGACGAGGTCGTTGACGACGCGGCCGGCGACCTCGGCCGACGGGACGGCGGCCAGTTCGATGCGCTCGTACTGCTCCACCTCGGATGCGGCGGCGCGGAGCACGTCGACCAGCGGGACGGGGCGGGTCCAACGGCGGCCCGGGTCCTCACCGGCGAGGACGAGGAGGTTTTCGCCGTTGCGGCGCATGCGGGTCGCGAGGTGGTCCAGCTTGAAGAGGTTGGCGAGCTGGTCCGGGTCCGCCTCGCGGCTCTCCAGCTCGGAGATGAGCGACAGCTGGCGCTGGATGAGGCCCTGGCTGCGGCGCGAGAGGTTGGTGAACATCGCGTTGATGTTGCCGCGGAGGAGGGCCTGCTCGGCGGCCAGGCGGACGGCCTCGCTGTGCACCATGTCGAACGCGTGCGCCACGTGGCCGATCTCGTCGGTGGAGTCGACGGCGACCGGCTCGACCGTGGTGTCGACGTCGTGCGGGTCGCTCTCCGAGAGGGTCTTGACCAGCTCGGGCAGGCGGCGCTCGGCGACGTCCTCGGCCGCGGCCTGCAGACGGGTCAGCGAGCGCACCATCGAGCGGGCGATCAGACCGGCGCCACCGAGGGCGACGAGCATCACCAGGGCGACGGCGACACCGATGATCAGGGCGTCCGTGTCGGCCTGCGACTGCAGGTCCTGGGCCTTGCCGTCGAGGTTCTCGATGAGCTTGGACTCGATCCGGCGCTCAGCGGTGATCTTGGCGCTGGACTTCTCGTACCAGTCCTTGTAGCTGACCGCCTCGGTCTGGTGGATACCGCCCTGGATGAGGATCGTCTGGGCGTAGCGGTCGGCGTCGGCGACCACCGAGTTGTAGCTCAGCTGGCTGCGCAGGTTGTCCAGGTCGTGCGCGGTGTAGATGTTGTTGAAGCTGGCGACCGCGTTCTCGTACGAGAGGCGCAGGCGGATACCGAAGGACTCGTCGCTCAGGCTGAGGTCGGGCGCCTTGGGGTTGGCGAGCGCGGCGCTGATCAGGGCCCGCTGCTGCGAGGTCGCGTTCTTGGCGAGCGAGAACTGCTGCAGTGCGCGGGTGGAGACGACCAGGTCCTTGTTGTTCGACGCGAGCGCGATGTCCTGGGAGATGGACAGCAGGTCGCGGATGATCACGTCGTAGGCGGTGATCGTCGACTGGATGTTCTGGTTGTTCTGGTACGGCAGGCTGCGGGTGTCCGAGACCGAGTTCAGGTCGCGGCGGATCTGCAGCAGCAGCGCCTTTCCGCCGGACAGTTCGAGGTTCTCGAACTTGTCGGAGGACGCGGTGAAGGTGCGGCTCAGTTCGTCGGTGGCCTTGCGGGCGGCGACGATGTCGTCGTCCAGCTGGGCGTTCGGCTCGTGCGTCATCGGACCGGCGCTGATGTCGCGCTCGGTCTGCAGCGCGTCCGCGAGGTTGGTCGCCTTCTTGGCCAGGTCGGACAGGTTGGCCATCTGGGCGAGTTGCTGCGAGTTCTCCATCGAGCTCTGGATGCGCAGGCCACCGAGGACCAGCGAGACCAGGACGGGGAGGGCGAGCAGGGCGATCAGACGGGTGCGGATACGCCAGTTGCGCATCGCGAGCCGGTTCAGACCGGTGGCCCGGCGTCGGGTCAGGGAGGTGCGGAGTTTGTCGCGGGTGGACTTCCGCTCCTGACCGTCCTCCTCCGGTCGGCCTACGCCCTCGGGCGTCATCGGATCGGCCGGGCCGCCCGGCGCCGCCGCCTGCTGGGGGGCTGCCACAGGCTCGCGCGACTCCGGGTTACCCGCGGCGCCGCTACCCCTTTTGAAACGTCCCTGCACTGGCGTCGCAACCTCTGGACCGGGCGTCCCGCCGCGTTGCCACGGCCTGGACGGTGTCGAGTTTCCATCCGCACCCCGGCCGGTCCGGGAGAGCGGGTCACCGGGGTGGACCACTCCCTACCCACGGTCCGTCGCATTCCAGCACAGCCGGGGAATCCCAACAAGGGCCGCAGGAACCGGGCGCCCGGCGCTACCGACCGCTTGCGGAATCTCACGGACTGTGCGGTAACCGGACCGGAATACCGCCTTTTTCGGACACTCGCCGGATACATGCCAACCCGACCGTAGATCGAAAAGAGTCACAGACCTTCCGGAATGCCCCTTATCGGCCGGATGTCGGAAAATTCCGGTACGGCGATATGTCGGATATCTGAGTTTTGCTCGATATATTGTGACCAAAATCACAGTCTAATGTGTAGCTTTGGTCACGGTCTCTATGGAAAGAGATCTCGTAACCTGGGCAGTCTCCGGAGCACGGCCCCGATCAGCCTGCCCAGAACCCCTCCGAATCAATCGGAATCACTCAGGCCGGTGCCGATCCGCCGCGGATCGCCCGGCCACGACCACGAGGTGCTCTCGATGTCCCAGGCGAAGAACGCCACCAAGTCCACGCTGTCCTGCCGCTCCACCGCGAACCCGCGCCGGACGACGCTGGCCTCGGTCGAGGACTTCAGCAAGATCCCCGGCGCCCGCCAGCCCGAGGACGTCGTGACCTACGGCACCGAACTGCCGGCCAGCACCGCCAACCCGCGCCGCATCCAGCTGATGGTCGCCCCGGTCGTCGTCCTGGCGGACTGACCGCACGCACGTACGCCGGAAGGCGCCGTCGCCACCGACGTGGCGGCGGCGCCTTCTGCTGTTCGCCCGCTCGCCTCCGGGGCGCTCGGACCCGGTGCCGACGGTCGGTGCTCCCTCGCGGCACCGGCGCGCCCCTTCGGCTCGGGGCGGGTTCGCCCGCCCGCTCGCCGCTTCCGCCCCAACCGCGCTGAACAGGGGCAAAGCGGTCAGGCGGGGCCCCACGCGATAGCCTGGAGGCCGATTGACGGGGCCGCGCCCACCGTGGGCGGGGCGCCCACCAGCGCCCGGGCGCGCCCCGGGCGGCCGACGAAGCGAGGGGTATCCCAGCCGTGCGCATTGCCAGGTTTTCCGTCCGGGAAGGAAGCCCTGCCGCCGGCAGCGTCTCCTTCGGCGTGGTGGAGGGCGACCCTTCCCAGCCCGACTCGCTGGTCGTCCACGCGCTGGCCGGCCACCCGTTCGGCCAGCCCCAGCCCACCGGCGAGAGCTACCGCTTCCAGGACGTCCGGCTGCTCAGCCCGATGCTCCCCAACAAGATCGTGGCGGTCGGCCGCAACTACGCGGCGCACGCCGAGGAACTGGGCAACCGGGTCCCGGACGTCCCGCTGACCTTCTTCAAGCCGTCCACCGCGGTGATCGGCCCGACCGAGAGCATCGCGTACCCGCCGTTCTCCTCGGACGTCCAGTACGAGGCCGAACTCGCCGTGGTGATCGGCCGGATGTGCCGCGAGGTCCCGCTGGACCGGGTGCCCGAGGTGATCCTCGGCTACACCTGCGCCAACGACGTCACCGCCCGCGACGTGCAGCAGCGCGAGGGCCAGTGGGCCCGGGCCAAGGGCTTCGACACCTCCTGCCCGCTGGGTCCGTGGATCGAGACCGACCTCGACCCGGCCGACCTGGCCGTCACCTGCACGGTCAACGGCGAGCTCCGCCAGACCGGCCGCACCTCCCTGATGGTCCGCTCGGTCGCCGAGCTGATCGTCCACATCTCCGAGGCCATGACGCTGCTGCCCGGCGACGTCATCCTCACCGGCACACCCGCAGGGGTGGGCCCCCTCAACGTCGGCGACGAGGTCGCCGTCTCCATCGAAGGCATCGGCACTCTCGCCAACAAGGTGATCAAGCGTGGCTAACACTGACCCGGCCGTCCGGGTTCGCTTCTGTCCGTCCCCGACCGGCAACCCCCACGTGGGCCTGGTCCGCACCGCCCTCTTCAACTGGGCCTTCGCCCGCCACAACGGCGGCACGCTGGTCTTCCGGATCGAGGACACCGACTCCGCCCGCGACTCCGAGGAGTCGTACGGCCAGCTGCTCGACGCCATGCGCTGGCTCGGCTTCGACTGGGACGAGGGCCCGGAGGTCGGCGGCCCGCACGAGCCGTACCGCCAGTCGCAGCGGATGGACATCTACGCCGACGTCGCCCGGCGCCTGCACGAGGCCGGCCACGCGTACCACTGCTACTGCAGCACCGAGGAGCTGGACGCCCGCCGCGAGGCCGCCCGCGCGGCCGGCAAGCCGTCCGGCTACGACGGGCACTGCCGGGACCTGACCGACGACCAGGTCGCGGTCTACAAGCTGGAGAAGCGCGAGCCGATCCTGCGCTTCCGGATGCCCGACAAGACCATCTCCTTCGACGACCTGGTCCGCGGCACGCTCACCTTCGAGCCGGAGAACGTGCCGGACTACGGCATCGTCCGCGCCAACGGCGCCCCGCTGTACACCCTGGTCAACCCGGTGGACGACGCCCTGATGGGCATCACCCACGTGCTGCGCGGCGAGGACCTGCTGTCCTCCACCCCGCGGCAGGTCGCGCTGTACGCCGCCCTCGCCGAGATCGGCGTCGGCAGCGGCACCACCCCGCGCTTCGGTCACCTGCCGTACGTGATGGGCGAGGGCAACAAGAAGCTCTCCAAGCGCGACCCGCAGGCCTCGCTCAACCTGTACCGCGAGCGCGGCTTCATCCCCGAGGGCCTGCTCAACTACCTGTCGCTGCTGGGCTGGTCGCTGGCCGAGGACCGGGACCTCTTCGACATCGACGAGATGGTCGCCGCCTTCGACATCGCCAAGGTGAACGCCAACCCGGCCCGCTTCGACCTGAAGAAGTGCGAGGCGATCAACGCCGAGCACGTCCGCAAGCTGGCCCCGGAGGACTTCGCCGGGCGCCTGGTGCCGTTCCTGCAGGCCGCGGAGCTGCTGCCGGCCGAGCCGACCGCGGAGCAGCTGGACGTGCTCGCCAAGGTCGCGCCGCTCACCCAGGAGCGGATGGTCGTGCTGAGCGAGATCGTGAACATGGCCGGCTTCCTGTTCGTGGCGCCGGAGAAGTTCGCCGTCGACCCCGACGACGCCGCCAAGGTGCTGACCGCGGACGCCCGCCCGGTGCTGGAGGCCAGCATCAAGGCGCTGGAGGACCTCGCGGACTTCACCCCGGAGCCGATCCAGGCCGCGCTGCGCGCGGCGCTGGTGGACGGGCTGGGCATCAAGCCCAAGTTCGCCTTCACGCCGCTGCGGGTGGCCGTCACCGGCCGCCGGGTCTCGCCGCCGCTCTTCGAGTCCATGGAGCTCCTCGGCCGCCCCGAGACGCTGCGCCGCCTGCGCTCGTCCCTGGACGCCCTGCCGGCCGCCTGAGCGGGTCGCCGTGCAGGCCGCGGGGGGCGGGGGGGGGGCGGCCCCCCGCGGGACCCGGGGGCGGCGCCCCCCGCCCGGGGCCCGGGCCGGGGGTGTTGGTTTTTGGGGGGGGGCCGCACTGTGGTGTTGT
>NZ_JBHWBZ010000071.1:8573-18449 GCF_042735475.1 Kitasatospora sp. NPDC059577
CGGGGCGGGGCGGCCCGGCGGCGCGGCGGGCGGGCGGCCCCCCGGGGCGTACCCGGAGGCCGCCCGCCGGCCTCCTGGCCGCTGCCTGGGGTTATCGATTTTGGAGCCAGGGCAGACGTCGGGTAATGTTCTTTCTGCGCCGCCCGGGAGGGAACGGACGAGGGAGCGAAAGCCCCCCGGCCGGGACCGAACGAGAGGCGCAACGCCTGGGAAGGACCCGACGAGGGTTCAACTCTGGTGGGGTATGGTGTAATTGGCAGCACGAGTGATTCTGGTTCATTTAGTCTAGGTTCGAGTCCTGGTACCCCAGCGCAGTACCGCAGTAACAGCAGTACGGCAGTACAAATGAAGATCAAGCCCCCGTTGTGTAGCGGCCTAGCACGCTGCCCTCTCACGGCAGTAGCGCCGGTTCGAATCCGGTCGGGGGTACGGATCCCGCAAGGGATCACCTGGAAAGCCCCCGTTGTGTAGCGGCCTAGCACGCTGCCCTCTCACGGCAGTAGCGCCGGTTCGAATCCGGTCGGGGGTACGGATCCCGCAAGGGATCGCCAGGAAGCCCCCGTTGTGTAGCGGCCTAGCACGCTGCCCTCTCACGGCAGTAGCGCCGGTTCGAATCCGGTCGGGGGTACTTCAGAGCAGGAAGCCGGTGGGCTCGCCCATCGGCCCTTGCTTTGTGTTGGGGTATGGTGTAATTGGCAGCACGAGTGATTCTGGTTCATTTAGTCTAGGTTCGAGTCCTGGTACCCCAGCCAGTCAGAGGAAGGCCCCGGTTTCCGGGGTCTTTTTTGTTTTCCGTGGGGAAAGCGCCGAAGGGCCCCGCTCGATTCGAGCGGGGCCCTTCCGGCTTTCGTGGGGGTGGTCGGTGGGGGAGGGGGCGGGTGGGGGATCGCCGGGGCAGCGGGAGGGGGTCAGCTGCGGCGGAGGGCCTCGGTGAGCCGGTTCGCGGCCTCGATGATGGCCTGGGCGTGCAGGCGGCCGGGGTGGCGGGTCAGGCGCTCGATCGGGCCGGACACCGACACGGCGGCCACCACGCGGTTGGAGGGGCCGCGGACGGGCGCGGAGACCGACGCGACGCCGGGCTCGCGCTCGCCGATCGACTGGGCCCAGCCGCGCCGCCGGACGCCGCTCAGCGCGGTGGCGGTGAAGCGGGCGCCCTGCAGGCCGCGGTGGAGCCGCTCGGGCTCCTCCCAGGCGAGCAGGACCTGGGCGGCCGAGCCGGCCTTCATCGGCAGGGTGCTGCCGACCGGGACGGTGTCCCGGAGGCCGGAGAGCCGCTCGGCGGCGGCCACGCAGATCCTCATCTCGCCCTGGCGGCGGTAGAGCTGTGCGCTCTCGCCGGTGACGTCGCGCAGGTGGGTCAGGACCGGGCCCGCGGTGGCGAGCAGCCGGTCCTCGCCCGCCGCGGCGGAGAGTTCGGACAGGCGGGGGCCGAGGATGAAGCGCCCCTGCATGTCCCTGGTGACCAGGCGGTGGTGTTCGAGTGCGACGGCGAGTCGGTGGGCCGTGGGGCGCGCCAGACCGGTGGCGGCGACCAGCCCCGCCAACGTGGCGGGGCCCGACTCCAGTGCGCTCAGCACCAGAGCGGCCTTGTCGAGAACGCCGACGCCGCTAGTGTTGTCCATGCCCTAAGACTGCAGTCTCATTCCGCGAGACGCAAGTTCAATCTTGCGGGAAAAGCGCCACTCTGGATGCAGCAGCCCGGGAGACATCCAGGATGTGGCCTCCTCCGAGTGTCCGCATCGTGGACAGCGATCCGGCGTGCAGGTCGCGCGAACGAGCCCCGCAGCGGGGGCGGAGCACGCAGCGACCTCGACGACACGAGAAGGCCGGCAACGCGGCCGGCTGGAGGGAATCCGATGGGACGGACACTCGCAGAGAAGGTCTGGGACGACCACGTCGTGCGGCGTGCGGAGGGTGAGCCCGACCTCCTCTTCATCGACCTGCACCTGCTCCACGAGGTCACCAGCCCGCAGGCCTTCGACGGACTGCGACTGGCCGGGCGCGCGGTCCGCCGCACCGATCTGACGATCGCCACCGAGGACCACAACACCCCCACCCTGGACATCGACAAGCCGATCGCGGACCCGGTCTCCCGGGTGCAGCTGGAGACCCTGCGCCGCAACGCCGCCGAGTTCGGCGTCCGGATCCACTCGCTCGGCGACGTCGAGCAGGGCGTCGTGCACGTCGTCGGCCCGCAGCTCGGCCTGACCCAGCCCGGCATGACGGTGGTCTGCGGCGACTCCCACACCTCCACCCACGGCGCCTTCGGCGCACTGGCGTTCGGCATCGGCACCAGCCAGGTCGAGCACGTGCTGGCCACCCAGACCCTGCCGCTGGCCCCGTTCCGGACCATGGCGATCACCGTCGAGGGCGAACTGCCCGAAGGCGTCACCGCCAAGGACCTGATCCTGGCCGTGATCACGCGGATCGGCACCGGCGGCGGCCAGGGCTACGTCCTGGAGTACCGCGGTTCGGCGATCCGGGGCCTGTCCATGGAGGCCCGGATGACCATCTGCAACATGTCGATCGAGGCCGGTGCCCGAGCCGGCATGATCGCCCCGGACGAGACCACGTTCGACTACCTCCAGGGCCGTCCGCACGCCCCGCAGGGCGAGGACTGGGACGCCGCCGTCGCGTACTGGAAGACCCTGGTCACCGACGAGGACGCGGTCTTCGACCACGAGATCTTCATCGACGCGAGCGAGCTGAGCCCGTTCGTCACCTGGGGCACCAACCCCGGTCAGGGCGCCCCGCTGGGCTCGAACGTGCCGGACCCGGCGTCCTTCGCCGACCCGCAGGAGCGCGCGGCCGCCGAGAACGCCCTGGCGTACATGGGCCTGGAGGCCGGCACCCCGCTGCGCGAGGTGAAGGTCGACGCCGTGTTCGTCGGCTCCTGCACCAACGGCCGGATCGAGGACCTGCGGGCCGCCGCCGCCCTGCTGGAGGGCCGCCGGGTCGCCGACGGCGTGCGGATGCTGGTGGTCCCGGGCTCCGTCCGGGTCGCCCTGCAGGCCGTCGAGGAGGGCCTGGACAAGGTGTTCACCGCGGCCGGCGCCGAGTGGCGCCACGCGGGCTGCTCGATGTGCCTGGGCATGAACCCCGACCAGCTCGCCCCGGGGGAGCGTTGCGCCTCCACCTCGAACCGCAACTTCGAGGGCCGGCAGGGCAAGGGCGGCCGCACCCACCTGGTCTCCCCGCAGGTCGCCGCCGCGACCGCCGTGCTGGGCCGCCTCGCCGCCCCCGCGGACCTGCCCGCCGACACCCACTCCCCGAACCAGTACAGCGTGGAGGCCTGAGCCATGGAGAAGTTCACCACCCACACCGGCCGGGCCGTCCCGCTGCGCCGCAGCAACGTGGACACCGACCAGATCATCCCCGCCCACTGGCTCAAGAAGGTCACCCGATCCGGTTTCGAGGACGGGCTGTTCGAGGCCTGGCGCAAGGACGACTCGTTCATCCTCAACCGGCCCGAGCGCCGGGGCGCCACGGTCCTGGTGGCCGGCCCGGAGTTCGGCACCGGCTCCTCCCGCGAGCACGCCGTCTGGGCACTGCAGAACTACGGCTTCCACGCGGTCGTCTCGTCGCGCTTCGCCGACATCTTCCGGGGCAACTCCCTCAAGAACGGCCTGCTGACGGTCGTCCTGCCGCAGGAGACCGTGGAACGGCTCTGGGTGCTCACCGAGAGTGACCCTTCGGCCGAGATCACCGTTGACCTGGAGGCACGCGAAGTGCGCGCCGAGGGCATCACCGCGGCCTTCGAACTGGACGACAACGTCCGGTGGCGGCTGCTCAACGGGTTGGACGACATCAGCATCACGCTGCAGAACGAGGCCGACATCGCGGCCTTCGAGGCGACCCGTCCGGGCTTCAAGCCCCGTACTCTGCCGGTCGCCTGAGTTCCCCTCAGAACAAGCATTCTGACGATCCACCGGATGGCCCGCGCCCCCCTCGGGGGGGCCGGGCCATCCGTCGTTCCGGAGCACGAGTTAGCGCCGCGGCCCGCCCCGGATTGCCCATTTGGCTTTGCGGAAGAGGGCCCCGCGCAAGTACAACTGCGGGTAGATGGCACAATCAGTACATGCACCGGCACCATGAACCTCCGTACGCGGGCGGCGAACCCGCGGCTGAGGACTCCATGGGCCGGCCATCCGAACGCCGAATTGACGACCGGCCGGACGTCACCTCCGCGCCAGCTGAGGGGCCGGACGACCAGGAAGTCGCAGCGCTCTACGCGCTCGTGGCCGAGCGGTTGAAGCAAGCTCACGCCCGCGTGCATGCGCTGAACGTGTCTGCCGATGCAAAGACCGCTCTCACTCGTCAACTCCTCATCGTCACCGAGACCGCCAAGCGCGATCTTCCGGGGGCGGCAAGGCGGTTGAGTCGCTTTGTACATGACCTCGACGAGGGGCGCCCGCCGCTCGGCTGAGGTCGCCGACGCGCAAATCCATTGCGACACTAGGGTGATTCGCGCGTTTGGTAATTGAAAGTCCGCAGATACATACCTAACGTGCGAAAAGAACGGATGGAATCATCCGGCGCCCGTTTCCGAAGGGGAAGACGTGAACAAGGCTCAGCTTGTCGAAGCGGTGGCCGAGCAGCTGGGCGGTCGCAAGGCTGCCGCAGAGGCCGTCGACGCAGTGCTCGACACCATGGTCCGTGCCGTCGTGGCCGGCGACCGGGTTTCGGTCACCGGTTTCGGCACCTTCGAGAAGGTGGAGCGCTCCGCGCGCTTCGCCCGCAACCCGCAGACCGGCGAGCGGGTCAAGGTCAAGAAGACCTCGGTGCCCCGCTTCCGCCCGGGCCAGGGCTTCAAGGACCTGGTCAGCGGCAGCAAGAAGCTGCCGAAGGAGGGCCCCTCGGTGAAGAAGGCCCCCAAGGGCTCGCTCACCCCGGGCAAGACCGGTGTGGCCGCCACCCCGGCCGCCAAGCGCGCCGCCACCAAGCGCGCCGCCACCGCTGCCGCCGCCGCTCCGGCCACCAAGAAGGCCGCCGCCAAGAAGACGGCCACCACGGCTGCCGCCAAGAAGACCACGGCCACCGCCGCGAAGAAGGCGACCACCGCCAAGAAGACCGCCGCCAAGACCACGGCCGCGAAGACCACGGCCGCCGCCAAGAAGACCACGGCGACCGCGACCAAGAAGACGGCCGCCGCCAAGAAGGCGACCACCACGGCTGCCGCCAAGAAGACCACGGCCACCGCCAAGAAGGCGACCGCCACGGCCAAGAAGACGGCTCCGGCGAAGAAGACCGCCACCCGCAAGACCACCGCGCGCAAGACCTCTGCCAAGTAAGTCCCGCGCGACCGTCCTCGGACGGCCTTCGGCCAAGAGCCGCGGCACCCTCCCGCGAATTCGCGGAGACCGGGCGCCGCGGCTCTTTCGATTTCCGGGCGCTTAGTCAGGATTCGACGGCGCAAGGCGGGACCGGATGGTCGGTGCCCGGAGGATTTCCGCGCAGGGGCGCCGGTGCGGGCGTCAGCCCTCGGCGGGGTCGGGGAAGGTCTGCAGCGTCACGAAGACCACCCGGCGGGCCCCGCCGGTGCCCTCGGTGCGGATCCGCACCCGCTGTCCGGGCCGCAGCAGCCGCAGGCCGCCGGCGTCGAAGGCGGCCGCGTCGAACGGCACCGGGGTCCCGTCGTCGAGCAGCACGGAGCCGGCCCGGGTGGCGGGGTCGAAGGTGAACGCGGTGGCCTGCATGTCAGCAGCATAGCGAGCGGTCCGGGCCACCCCCGGGACCGGACCCGGGCCCCGAACCCGGTCAGGACGGGTTCAGACGGGCGAACAGCGCGCTGGTGTGCGGACCGAGGCCGAGCAACGCGGCCTCGCCGAGGTCGGCACCGGTGTCGACGTCCCGGCGCACCGACTCCACGTCCGCGAGGCGCAGTTCGAGCGCCCCGCCGGCCGCGTGCCGGGCCCGCGAGCCGTCCCCGAAGGCCGGGGACAGCGGGTGCCCGGAGGTGCAGGCGAGCAGGGTGGTGCCGAGGCCGGGAGAGTCCGGCAGGAAGGCCCGGCCGTCCGGCGGCACCGAGCCGAGCACCCGGGCCAGTTCGGCCGGGCGCAGGGCCGGCAGGTCGGCCGAGAGCGCGGCCAGCGGGGCCGCCGGGGCGAGCACCCGGGCGGCCGACGCGCCGTGCGCCAGTGCCCGGTTGAGGCCGCCGCCGGGTTCGTCGGCGACCACCAGTGCGCCCAGCGCGGCCAGCCGGGCGCCGGCGACGGCGTCCGGGGTGACCACCAGGACCCGGGCGACGCCCGGGGTGGCCAGTGCCGCCGTGACGGTGTCCAGCGCGAAGGACAGTGCCAGGTCCGACCGGTGCGGTCCGGCGTACGGGGCGAGTCTGCTCTTCGCCAGGGGGAGCGGCTTGAGCGGAAGCACCAGCGACCAGCCGGCGGTGGGTGCGGCGGGCGCGGCGGGCCTGCTGGGGCGTACGGTGTCCTGGGTCATCGGCGTCATTGTGTCGCCGGTCCCGGAGCCCTCGCCAGGCCGTCCGAACTGTGCGGACGTGCGTTTGATCACGCCCGCCCGGCGGGCGGGCGCGGCCGCTCGACAGTCGGCGAGCGGGCGGGCGACACTGGTCCGCGCCCGTGGCCCGGGCACCACCGGCACCGGTGCGCGGCACCGGGAGGCCATGACCGCGGCACTCCACGTGCCGCCGCATCGGATGAGAAGGAGCTGGGGTGGCCCGCCGCTCGTACGCCAAGTTCGGCAACGCCGACTACGGCATCTGGTACCGCTTCGCGGCCGTGCTGGTGAAGCCGGTGACGACCGCCCTGGTGAAGCCCGACTGGCGGGGCTGGGAGCACATTCCCGAGCAAGGCGGCTTCATTGCCGCGGTGAACCACAATTCGATCATCGACCCGGTGATCTACGCGCACTGGCAGTACAACAGTGGTCGCCCGCCGCGCATTCTCGGCAAGTCCTCGTTGTTCTCCATTCCCTTCATCGGATTCATGCTGCGCAAGACCGGTCAGATTCCGGTGTTCCGCGAGTCGACCGATGCTGCGCAGGCGTTCCGGGCCGCGATCGACGCCGTCGACAGCGGCCAGTGCGTGCAGTTCTACCCGGAGGGAACGCTCACCCGCGACCCGGACCTGTGGCCGATGACCGGCAAGAGCGGTGTCGCCCGGGTCGCGCTGATGACCGGCGCGCCGGTCATCCCGGTCGCCCACTGGGGCGCGCACGAGATCATCCCGCCGTACGGCCGGTCCGGCTTCGGGAAGGGCAAGTTCAACCTCTTCCCGCGCCACCGCGTGACCGTCGCAGCCGGTCCGGCGGTCGACCTGAGCAAGTACCAGGGCCAGGAACTCACCGCCCAGGTGCTCTCCGACGCCACCGAGGACATCATGACCGCGATCACCGCCGTGCTGGCCGAAGTCCGCGGCGAGCAGCCGCCGGCCGAGCGCTACGACATGCGCAAGGCCGCCCGGGAGCGCGCCGCCACCGCGCTGGCCGAGCGCCGGCGCGCCAAGGGCGAGCGGGGCACGGGCACCGAGGAGGCCGGCAAGTGACCCGCTGCGCCGTGATGGGGACCGGCTCCTGGGGCACCGCGTTCGCGATGGTGCTCGCCGACGCGGGCTGCGAGGTCGTGCTCTGGGCCCGCCGCCAGGAATTGGTGGACGCCGTCAACTCCACCCACGAGAACCCGGACTACCTGCCGGGCGTCCGGCTGCCCGACACGGTGCGGGCCACCACCGACGCCGCCGAGGCGCTGGCCGGCGCCGACTTCGCGGTGCTGGTGGTGCCCTCGCAGACGCTGCGCGACAACCTGGCCGCCTGGACGCCGCTG
Source organism: Kitasatospora sp. NPDC059577 (assembly GCF_042735475.1). Lineage (NCBI taxonomy): Bacteria > Bacillati > Actinomycetota > Actinomycetes > Kitasatosporales > Streptomycetaceae > Kitasatospora > Kitasatospora sp. NPDC059577. The sequence continues at coordinate 16,357 of NZ_JBHWBZ010000071.1, forward strand.
ATCGAGCCGCAGACCGTGCTGGTGAGCCTGATGAAGGGCATCGAACTCGGCACCGCCAAGCGGATGAGCGAGGTGATCGACGAGGTCACCAAGGTCGGCCCGGAGCGCGTCGCGGTGGTCAGCGGACCCAACCTGGCGAAGGAGATCGCCAACCGGCAGCCCGCGGCCAGCGTCGTCGCCTGCAGCGACGAGGCGGTCGCCAAGCGCCTCCAGGCGGCCTGCCACACACCGTACTTCCGGCCGTACACCAACACCGACGTGGTGGGCTGCGAACTCGGCGGCGCGGTCAAGAACGTGATCGGCCTCGCGGTCGGCATGGCGGCCGGCATGGGCCTGGGCGACAACACCAAGGCGACGCTGATCACCCGCGGACTGGCCGAGACCACCCGGCTCGGCGAGGTGCTGGGCGCCGACCCGCACACCTTCGCGGGGCTCGCCGGGATGGGCGACCTGGTCGCCACCTGCTCCTCGCCGCTGTCCCGCAACAACACCTTCGGCATGAACCTCGGCCGCGGCATGTCGCTCGCGGAGACCATCGCGGCCACCCGGCAGACCGCCGAGGGCGTCAAGTCCTGCGAGTCCGTGCTGGACCTGGCCCGGCGCAACGGCGTCGACATGCCGATCGTCGAAGCCGTGGTGGACGTCGTGCACAACGGGCGGCCGACCCAGGAGGCGCTGCAGACGCTGATGTCGCGCTCGGCGAAGGCGGAGCGGCGGCGCTGACCGGGGAGGCGCCCGGGCCGCCGCGACCCGGGCGAGCGGGGACACCGGGGCGGCTGACGCCCCGGAAACACGTCGCACGGTAGTCTCAAACCCGATATGAGCATCGAACAGTCCTCCCCGAACCCGTCCGCCCCGAAGCCGCGCGTCGCGCTGGTCTTCGGCGGGCGCAGCTCCGAGCACGCCATCTCGGTCTCCACCGCGGGCAGTGTGCTCAGGGCGATCGACCGCGACAAGTACGACGTGCTGCCGATCGGCATCACGCACGAGGGCCGCTGGGCGCTGACCAGCGACGAGCCGGCCCGGATGGCCATCACCGACGGCAAGCTGCCCGACGTGGCACACGTCGCCGAGTCCCTCGACGCGCAGGTCGCGCTGCCGGTCGCCCCGGGCAACCGGGAGGTGCTTCTGAGCGAGCCGGGGAGCGCCCCCAAGGCCCTCGGCGACGTCGACGTGGTGTTCCCGCTGCTGCACGGCCCGTGGGGCGAGGACGGCACCCTGCAGGGCCTGCTGGAGCTCTCGGGCGTCCCGTACGTCGGCAACGGCGTGCTGGCCAGCGCGGCCGGCATGGACAAGGAGTTCGCCAAGCGGATCCTGGCCTCGCACGGCCTGGCCGTCGGCCACTACACCATCGTGCGCCCGCGCGACTGGGAGACCGAGGCGGGCCGCGCCGCGGTGCGCGAGCGGGCCGCCGAGCTGGGCCTGCCGCTGTTCGTGAAGCCCTGCCGGGCCGGTTCCAGCATCGGCATCACCAAGGTCAAGGACCTGGCCGACCTCGACGCCGCGATCGAGGAGGCCCGCCGGCACGACCCCAAGCTGATCATCGAGGCCGGCGTGACCGGTCGCGAGATCGAGTGCGGCGTGCTGGAGTTCGAGGACGGCCCGCGGGCCAGCGTGGCCGGCGAGGTCCTGGTCGGTGACGGCTTCGACTTCTACGACTTCGAGGCCAAGTACATCGACTCCTCCGACGTGCAGATCCCGGCGAAGCTCACGGCGGAGGAGACCGCCGAGATCCAGCGCCAGGCGATCGAGGCGTTCGAGGCGCTCGGCTGCGAGGGCCTGGCCCGGGTGGACTTCTTCCTGCTGGAGGACGGCACCTGGATGATCAACGAGATCAACACCATGCCCGGCTTCACCCCGATCTCGGCCTACCCGAAGATGTGGGAGGCCAGCGGCGTCCCGTACCCGGAGCTGATCGACCGGCTGCTGCAGACGGCGCTGCGGCGCTCGACCGGGCTGCGCTAGCGGTCCGTACGGCCGGAGGGGGCGGGGGGGGGGGGGCCGGCCGGCCGCCCGCCCCCCCCCGCGGGGGGGCGCGCGGGCGCCCGGGGCGGGCGGCCCCCCCGGCGGGGCGGCTCCCCCGCGCGCGCCGG
>NZ_JBHWBZ010000071.1:18459-36079 GCF_042735475.1 Kitasatospora sp. NPDC059577
GGCGGCTGTGGGTGCGCGCGCGGGGGGGGGGGGGTGGGGGGCTCCCCCCCCCCCCCCTCCGTACGCCCTGTCCGGCGCTCCGCGCGTGCCGGCCGTCGTCGGTCCCGCCCGTCGCGTCCTGCTCCCCGGGTCAGCCGGGGACGTTGTCCCTGACCAGCGGGCTGAGCACGGTGGCCGGGTCGAGCGGGTTCTTCGCGGCCCCGGACGGAACGGTCAGCTCGACGTAGGCGGCGCGCATGGTCGTCACGAAGCGGTAGCCGCCGTCGTCGAGCTTCTGCGACCACCAGGTGACGTCGTCGACGGTCGGGGACAGGTCCGTGGCGTGCTCCCCGTCCAGTTCCTCCGGCCGGTCGACGCCGCAGCGCAGGACCGTCCGGGGCGAACTGTCCCAGACGGCCACGTACGGCGAGGCGGGCGACGGGTCCTTGCGGGCGTGCCCGAGCAGGTCCTGCGGCAGCGCGGCGGCCAGGGCCCTGCAGTACTCCGCCGCCTTGCCGCTCGGGCTCGGGACCTCGATCTTCCCGTCGCCCGAACCCCAGGCGCCGACCAGCACCACGACGGTGCAGGCCAGCGCGACGGGCAGGGCCAGCCACCGCACGGGCGCCGGCAGCGCGGTCAGCGCCCGGGGGAGGCGGGGTTCTCTGGTCACGCGCCGATGGTAGCCGGGACTTACAGGTGGACCACGGGACAGGTGAGGGTGCGGGTGATGCCCTCGACCTTCTGGACCTGGGCCACGACCATGCGGCCCAGGTCGTCGACCGTCCCGGCCTCGGCCTTGACGATCACGTCGTAGGGGCCCGTGACGTCCTCGGCGGTGAGCACGCCGGGGATCTCGGAGATCAACTCGGCCACCGCGGTGGCCTTCCCTACTTCGGTCTGGATCAGGATGTATGCCTGTACCACGAGGACCTCCCGGCGGCCGGTTACGGGGATCGCCGCCGTGATCGCCCGGTCAGGCGTCGGGGGGTGGAACGGGCTCACCGGCAGTCTGATCACCACGCTACCGCGCAGCGGGCCGGGGAGGGGAGACTTCTGCACCCCCGAAGGGCGTACGCTGCGCGCGGGGGAGCGCGACGGGGACCGGATCGGATGAAAACGCGAGAGGACGGCAGATGCAGGGGACCGTGGGCGAACTCGGCGAGTTCGGCCTCATCAGGGAGCTGACCGCCCGGGTACCGCTCACCGATGCGGTCGACCTCGGCCCGGGTGACGACGCCGCGGTGGTGCGGGCTCCGGACGGCCGGGTGGTGGCGACCACGGACGTGCTGATCGAGAACCGGCACTTCCGCCGGGACTGGTCCACCGCGTACGACGTGGGCCGCAAGGCCGCCGCCCAGAACCTCGCCGACGTGGCCGCGATGGGGGCGGTGCCGACCGCGATACTGCTCGGTCTGGTCGCCCCCGCCGATCTGCCGACCACGTGGGCGACCGAGCTGATGGACGGGCTGCGCGACGAGTGCCAGGTCGCCGGGGCGACGGTGGTCGGCGGCGACGTGGTGCGCGGCGACACCGTCATGCTCGCCATCACGGCGCTCGGTGACCTGCAGGGGCGCGCGGCGGTGACGCGCTCCGGCGCGCAGGTCGGCGACGTGATCGCGGTGACCGGCTGGCTGGGCTGGTCGGCCGCCGGGCTGACCGTGCTGCAGCGCGGCTTCCGCTCCCCGCGCGCCTTCGTCGAGGCGCACCGCCGGCCCGAGCCGCCGTACCACGCGGGCCCGGCGGCGGCCGAGTTGGGCGCGACCTCGATGATCGACGTGAGCGACGGGCTGGTCGCCGACCTCGGCCACGTGGCCCGGGCCAGCGAGGTCGACATCGACCTGAAGGCCGCCGACTTCGACGTCCCGGCGCAGATGGCGGACATCGGCCAGGCGGTCGGGGTGGACCCGCTGGTCTGGGTGCTCTCCGGCGGCGAGGACCACGCGATCGTGGCGACCTTCCCACGCGGGGTCCAACTCCCGGCCCGCTGGCGGGTGGTGGGCGAGGTCACCGGCCGTCCGACGGGCAGCCGCAGCGGCCGGGTGACGGTGGACGGCGCGCCCTGGGACCGGGTCGGCGGCTGGGACCACTTCGCCGAATGACCTACGGCGTACGGCCGATGGGCACTGGACGCCGGTGCGTCGCATGACGCTCCGGGCGTGCGGCGGACGGGATTCGGGGGTGCGTTTTGCGTAGGCTTGCGGCATCCGAGCCCGCCCGCCCGTCCGGCGCGGGCGGCCCGAACCACTGCGAGCGGGAGCACACCTGACATGCGCATCGGTGTACTGACCAGCGGCGGCGACTGCCCCGGCCTCAACGCGGTGATCCGCTCGGTGGTGCACCGGGGCACGGACGTCCACGGCGACGAGATCGTCGGCATCCTGGACGGATTCCTCGGCCTGATCGAGGGCCGCACCCGGACGGTCTCGCACGACGACGTCACCGGTCTGCTCACCCTCGGCGGCACCGTCCTGGGCTCGGCCCGGGTGCGGCGCGACCGGATCGCCTGGGCGGTGGAGAACGCCGAGGTGCTGGCCAGGGACATCGGCATCGACGCGCTGATCGCGATCGGTGGCGAGGGGACGATGACCGCCGCCAAGCTGTTCAGCGACGCCGGACTGCCGGTGGTCGGGGTGCCGAAGACCATCGACAACGACATCGACGCCACCGACGTCACCTTCGGCTTCGACACCGCGGTGCACGTCGCGACCGAGGCGATCGACCGGCTGAAGACCACCGCCGAGTCCCACCAGCGCGTCATGGTGGTCGAGTTGATGGGGCGTCACACGGGCTGGATCACCCTCACCGCGGGCATGGCCGGCGGTGCGCACGGCATCCTGATCCCCGAGAAGCCCTTCGACATCGAGGGGGTGGCCCGGATGGTCGAGGACCGCTTCTCGCGCGGCAAGAAGTTCGCCATCATCGCCGTCGCCGAGGGCGCCACCCCGATGCCCGGCACCATGCGCTTCGACCACGGCGCCGTCGACCAGTACGGCCACCGGACCTTCGGCGGGATCGGCAACCGGCTCGCCCACGAGCTGGAGGACCTGCTCGGCAAGGAGGCCCGCCCGGTCATCCTCGGCCACACCCAGCGCGGCGGCACCCCGACCGCCTACGACCGGGTGCTCGCCACCCGCTTCGGCTGGCACGCGGTGGAGGCCGTCCACCGGGGCGCGTTCGGGCACTTCACCGCGCTGCGCCGGACCGGGATCGAACTGCTGCCGATCGCCGCCGCGGTGACCCGGCTGAAGACGGTGCCGGAGGACCGCTGGGTGGAGTCCGAAGCCGTGCTGTGAACCGGCGCGGGTAGGTTGGGGGCATGGTCCACCCGTCTCCCGCCCCCGCCGCCGGCCGGCCCGCTCCGCACGGCCCCTCCGGTGCTCCTCCCCGCGTGCTCACCGTCGCCGGCTCCGACTCCGGCGGCGGCGCCGGCATCCAGGCCGACCTCAAGGCGATGCTCGCCCTCGGCGTCCACGGCATGAGCGTGGTCACCGCCGTCACCGCGCAGAACTCGCTCGGCGTCCAGGGCTACTGGGAACTGCCCGCCGAAGCCGTCCGGGCACAGTTCCGCAGCGTGGTGGACGACATCGGGGTGCAGGCCGTGAAGACCGGCATGCTCGCCTCGATCGAACTGGTCGAGACCGTCTCGGAGCTGCTGGCCGACGTGGACGCCCCGGTGGTGGTCGACCCGGTCGGCGTCTCCAAGCACGGGGACGCGCTGCTGGCCGCGGAGGCCGTCGGCACCGTCCGCGAGAAGCTGCTGCCGGTCGCCACCCTGGCCACCCCCAACCTGCACGAGGTGACGCAGCTCACCGGCCGCACCGTCGAGGACGAGGGGCAGATGCTGGACGCCGCCAAGGCGCTGCTCGACCTCGGACCGCGCTGGGTGCTGGTCAAGGGCGGCCACCTGGAGGGCGAGGCCGCCGACCTGCTGTACGGCGGGCCGGGGGAGGAGCACTGGTACCGGGCGCCGCGCTACGACAACCGGCACACCCACGGCACCGGCTGCACCCTGGCCAGCTCGATCGCGGCCGGCCTGGCCAAGGGCGAGCCGCTGCCGGAGGCGGTGGGCTCGGCCAAGGAGTACATCACCGGCGCGATCGCCGGGGGCTTCGCGCTGGGCGCCGGGATCGGGCCGGTCGACCACGCCTGGCGCTGGCGCTGAGGGCCGGGACGGAAACGACCCCGGACGGGAACGAGCCCGGACGGGAACGAGCCCGGACGGAAACGAGCCCGGACGGGAACGGACGCACCCGGACGGAAGCACCGACCGGACGAAAACACTGGTGGGCGGGTCCCCGAAGGAGCCCGCCCACCAGTGGTGAGTCCGGAATCGGCGTAGCCAGTCATGGAAACAGCGAAGCCGGTCCATCCGGGGATGAACCGACTCACTGGAGGACCGGCATGCCGGTCTGCGCGTCAGCGCGAGACCTTACCGGCCTTGATGCACGAGGTGCAGACGTTGAGCCGCTTCGGCGTCCGCCCAATCACAGCGCGCACCGTCTGGATGTTGGGGTTCCAACGACGGGGGGTACGGCGGTGAGAGTGGGAGATGCTGTTGCCGAAGCCCGGCCCCTTGCCGCAGACGTCGCAGTTGGCAGCCACAGGAGTCACTCCAAGACTTCAGATCAGATACTTTCGAAAACCCCGCTCACCCACCGGAGCACTCGCGTGAACCAGACCGGACAAGGGGGTGAGCCTGGACGGTTCCAGGCAACCGGAAGAGCATACAACGCTTGCTTCCGTCCCACGAAACTACCATGACCGGCTGAGTGATCGCTCCGGTCGCCGGGTCCGGACGGCCCTCCCCGCACCCCGATAACCTGCCGGTATCACCCCTCGCCGCAGCCGTGACCGTGCTGCCGCCCCACAGGCCATCGCGGCCCACCCGGAGGAGCCCTGGTGCTGCACACGCTCGACGCCCCGGCCGTGCGCACCTGGTGCCAGCTCGCGCTGCGCGCGCTCGGCCAGGCCCGCGAGGAGATCGACGCGCTCAACGTCTACCCGGTCCCGGACGGCGACACCGGCACCAACCTCTACCTGACCGTCGAGTCCGCCGCCGCCGAGGTGGAGAGCCGCTTCGCCGACCCCGCCGCCGAGCCGGCCCCCGGACTGGCCGACGCGGTCCGCGCGATGGCCCGCGGCGCGCTGGTCGGCGCCCGCGGCAACTCCGGCGTGATCCTCGCCCAGTGGCTGCGCGGCACCGCCGAGACGCTGGCCGAGGGCGGCGGCGCCGACCAGCTGCGGGCCGCCCTCCAGCGGGCCGCCGACTCCGCCTACCAGGCCGTCGCGGAGCCCGTCGAGGGCACGCTGCTGACCGTCGCCCGGGTCGCCGCCCGGGAGGCCGTCCGGGCCGGGGACGGCCTCTCGCAGGTCGCCGACACCGCGTACCGGGCCGCCCGGGACGCCCTGCGGCACACCCCCGAGCAGCTCGCCGTGCTGGCCGAGAACGGCGTCGTGGACGCGGGCGGGCGCGGCCTGGTGGCCGTCCTCGGGGCGCTCGCCGACGCCGTCGCCGGGCAGCAGCCGATGGGGCCGGTCGCGCTGCGCGGGGACGTCCGGGCCGTCGAGAGCTGCGAGGTGCACGTCCGGCCGCCGGGCCCCGGGCACCCCGCCTTCGAGGTCATCTACCTGCTGGACGCGCCCGACGAGGCGCTGCCCGCGCTGCGCGGGCGGCTCTCCGAGCTCGGCGACTCGCTGGTGATCGGCGGCGGCGACGGCCTGTGGAACGTGCACGTCCACGTGGACGACGCGGGCGCCGCAGTGGAGGCCGGGGTCGGGGCCGGGCGGCCGCACCAGATCCGGATCACGCACTTCGCCGAGGCCGCCGCCCGGGCCGGCAGTACCGCGCCCGAGCACGGCGAGCGCGAGGAGCGGGCCCGCGCGGTGCTCTCCGTGGTCTCCGGCGGGGGCCTGGCCGAGCTGTGCGAGCAGGCCGGCGCCGTCGTCCTGCACGCCGACCCGGACCGCCCGCCGGCCAGCGCCGAACTCGCCGCCGCCGTGCGCCGCTCGGCCGCCCGCGAGGTCGTCCTGCTGCTCAACGACCCGGAACTGCGCGCCGCCGCCGGGGCCGCCGCCGACCAGCTGCGCGAGGAGGGCGTGAGGATCGCCGTCCTGCCCACCCGCTCGCCGGTGCAGGGGCTGGCGGCGCTCGCGGTGCACGAGGGCGGCCGCCGCTTCGACGAGGACGTGGTCGCCATGACCTCCGCCGCCGGGGCCACCCGCTACGCCGAACTCGCCGTCGCCGAGGGGGAGTCCTGGACGATGGCCGGGGTCTGCCAGGCCGGGGACGTGCTCGGGCTGATCGACGGCGACGTCGCGGTGATCGGCGGCGGACTGGAGGAGGTCGGCGAGAGCGTGCTGGACCGGATGCTCGGCGCGGGCGGCGAACTCGTCACCCTGATCCTCGGCGAGGGCACCGACGAGGCGCTCGCCGACCGGCTGGTCGCGCACGTGCGGCACCGGCGGCCCGAGGTGGACGCGGTGGTCTTCCACGGAGGACAGGAACCGGCACCACTGCTCATCGGCGTGGAGTAGCGCGGCGGCACGTCGCCCGGGCGGGGCGGCGGGCGGCGGGAGGCCCGGTTTGTCGGTCCCGTGGTGTAAACAGGGCGCTGATGGGCGCTCTCGATGAACCACTGACCAAACTCGTCGGCGACCGCACCGCGAAGGTGCTCGCCGACAGCCTCAAGCTGCGCACGGTCGGGGACCTGCTGCACCACTACCCGCGCCGCTACGTCGAACGCGGCCAGCTCACCAGTCTGGACGAGCTGGAGGTCGACGAACACGTCACGGTGCTGGCCCGGATCGAGAAGGTCACCCTGATCCCGTTCCGGGGCCGCAAGGGCGACCGCCTGGAGGTCGTCGTCACCGACGGCCGCAGCCGGCTCTCGCTGGTCTTCTTCAACCAGGGCTGGCGGCAGAAGGAGCTCAAGGCCGGCGCCCAGGGCCTGTTCGCGGGCAAGGTCGGCGTCTTCAACCGCTCCCGCCAGCTGGTCTCCCCGGACTACCAGCTCCTCGACGAGGACACCGGGTCGGACGCCGCGCGGCAGTTCGCCGGCCGGCTCATCCCGGTGTACGGGGCCAGCGCGCAGATGCCCAGCTGGAAGCTGTCGATCTGCATCGAGACCGCGCTCACCAAACACCTCGGCGACGTCGGGGAGCCGCTGCCCGCCGAACTGCGCGAGCGGCACGACCTGGTCCCGCTGCCCGAGGCGCTGGAGCTGATCCACCGACCGCGCAGCCAGGCCGACCGCGAGCGGGCCCAGAGCCGGCTGCGCTGGGACGAGGCCTTCGTGCTCCAGGTCGCCCTGGCGCAGCGCCGGGCCGCCGACTCCGCGCTGCCCGCCAAGCCGCGCCCGGCCCGCGCGGGCGGCCTGCTGGACGCCTTCGACGCCCGGCTGCCATTCACCCTCACCGAGGGCCAGCAGAAGGTCTCCGCCGAGATCGCCGCCGACCTGGCGACCGAGCACCCGATGCACCGGCTGCTCCAGGGCGAGGTCGGCTCCGGCAAGACCCTGGTCGCGCTGCGCGCCATGCTCGCCGTGGTGGACGCGGGCGGCCAGGCCGTCCTGCTGGCACCCACCGAGGTGCTCGCGCAGCAGCACCACCGCTCGATCGTCGAGATGATGGGGGACCTGGCCGAGGGCGGCATGCTCGGCGGCTCCGACCACGGCACCCGGGTGGTGCTGCTGACCGGCTCGATGGGTGTCGCCGCCCGTCGCCAGGCACTGCTCGACATGGCCTGCGGCGATGCCGGCCTCGCCATCGGCACCCACGCGCTGATCGAGGACAAGGTCCAGTTCCAGGACCTCGGCCTGGTCGTGGTCGACGAGCAGCACCGCTTCGGCGTCGAGCAGCGGGACGCGCTGCGCGCCAAGGGGGAGCAGCCGCCGCACCTGCTGGTGATGACCGCGACGCCGATCCCGCGCACCGTCGCGATGACCGTCTTCGGGGACCTGGAGACCTCCGTCCTGGACCAGCTGCCGGCCGGCCGCTCGCCGATCTCCACCCACGTCGTCCCGGCGCTGGAGAAGCCCAACTTCCTCGCCCGGGCCTGGGAGCGGGTCCGCGAGGAGGTCGGCAAGGGCCACCAGGCGTACGTGGTGTGCCCCCGGATCGGGGACGACGAGGAGCCCGCGGCCCCGGCCGGGGGCGACGCGAAGAAGAAGCGGAAGCCGGCCGGGGAGGACTTCGAGGAGGTCGCCGACCTCGGCGCCGCGAGCGACGAACGACGGCCCCCGCTCTCGGTGGTGGAGACGGCCCGGAAGCTGGTCGAGGGCCCGCTCTCCGGGCTGCGGGTGGAGATCCTGCACGGGCGGCTCGCACCGGAGGCCAAGGACGACGTGATGCGCCGGTTCTCGGCCGGCGAGGTGGACGTCCTGGTCGCCACCACCGTCATCGAGGTCGGCGTCAACGTCCCCAACTCGACCGCGATGGTCATCATGGACGCCGACCGCTTCGGCGTCTCCCAGCTCCACCAGCTGCGCGGCCGGGTCGGCCGCGGCAGCGCGGCGGGCCTGTGCCTCCTGGTCAGCGAGATGCCCGGGGGCAGCGCCGCCCGGGCCCGGCTGGACGCGGTGGCGGGCACCCTGGACGGCTTCGAGCTGTCCCGGATCGACCTCGAACAGCGCCGCGAGGGCGACGTGCTGGGCCAGGCGCAGTCCGGGGTGAAGTCCTCGCTCAAGGTGCTCTCGGTGCTGGAGGACGAGGAGGTCATCCTCACCGCGCGGACCGAGGCCACCCGGCTGGTCGCCGAGGACCCGGAGCTGGCCGCCCACCCGGAGCTGCGCACGGTGCTGGAGAGCCTGATCGACGAGGATCGGGCGGCCTACATGGAGAAGGGCTGAGCCGGTCCGGTCGCACCCGTCCGGCCCGGGAATTGTCAGACCCCCGCGAGAGAATGAAGGTGTTCAGGACGCACCCTCAAGGTGCGTACCTGGCGCGACACTTGGGGGTCATGCCATGGCATTCCGTCATCTCAACGAGCTCCCGCTGGGCGACAAGGTCTTCCGGATCGAACTCGCCAGCGACGACGACCGCGAGGTCACCCTCACCCTGACCGGCTGGCGCGAGGGGGCGGCCGCCGCACCGCTCGCCTCGGGCAAGCTCCGCCTGCCGGTCGAGGACGTCGCCTCGCTGCGGATCGCGCTCAACCGCGCGCTGCGGGCGCTGGCGATCGTCGCCGACGTCTCCGAGCCCATCCCCGACCGTGACGTGCTGCGCGAGCTGTACCCCGGCCACGGCGCCCCCTGGGTGCCGCAGCACGAGGAGGAGCTGGTCCGGCGCTTCCACGACGGCGAGACCGTCGCCCGGATCGCCGCCCGCTTCGGCCGCACGCCCGACTCCGTCCGGACCAAGCTGCGCGAGCTCGGGCACGACCCGCGCCGCCCCGAGTTCTGCCCGCCCGACGGCTGCCTGTCCTGGTCGCGCTACGCCTCGCCGGCCCTGCTCGGTGCGACCGTTCCGGCCCAGTCGGCGGGCTCCGAGGCGAGCTGACCGTCCGGGTGTGCGGGCGCGGACCGGCGGGCGCACCCCGCCGGGCCGCGCCCGTTCGGCGTGAGCGCGGTGATCGGGTCGGCGGTGGTCGGGATAGCGTGGTCGGGCAGCGACGAAAGGACCTCCCACCACCATGACCCGCGTGATCGCCGGGGCGGCCGGCGGCCGCCGACTGGCCGTACCGCCCGGCCGGGGCACCCGACCGACCTCCGACAAGGCCCGCGAGGCGATGTTCTCCACGCTGGAGGCACTGCGCGGCACCCTGCACGGGGCCCGGATGCTGGACCTGTTCGGCGGATCGGGCGCGGTCGGTCTGGAGGCGCTGTCGCGCGGCGCCGAGCACGTCCTGCTGGTCGAGGCGGACGGCCAGGCGGCCAGGGTGATCCGGGAGAACGTCCGCACGATCGGCCTGCCGGGCGCCGAGGTGCGGGCCTCGAAGGCGGAGAAGGTGGTCGTCGGCCCGCCCCCGCAGAGCCCGTACGACCTGGTGTTCCTCGACCCGCCGTACGCCGTGACGGACGAGGAGCTCCGGGAGATGCTGATCACACTCCTGGCCGGGGGGTGGCTCGCGGAGGACACACTCGTCACCGTGGAGCGCAGCACCCGCGGCGGCGAGTTCGGCTGGCCCGAGGGTTTCGAGGGCCTGCGCTCCCGTCGCTACGGCGAGGGCACGCTCTGGTACGGTCGCGCCGCCGCGGCCGACCCACAGGAGTAGCGGGCCGCGGGCCCGCACGAGCCGTCACCCCACGAGGGAGCACACACGCCATGCGCCGAGCCGTCTGCCCCGGATCGTTCGACCCGATCACCAACGGTCACCTCGACATCATCGAGCGGGCCTCGAAGCTCTACGACGTGGTGCATGTCGCGGTCCTGATCAACCGGAACAAGCAGGGCATGTTCACCGTCGAGGAGCGGATCGGCCTGATCGAGGAGGTCACCGCGGGCTTCGGCAACGTGGTGGTCGAGTCGCACCACGGCCTGCTGGTGGACTTCTGCCGGGAGCGCGGCATCCCCGCGATCATCAAGGGCCTGCGGGCGGTCAGCGACTTCGACTACGAGCTGCAGATGGCCCAGATGAACCACGGCCTGACCGGCGTGGAGACGCTGTTCGTGCCGACCTCGCCGACGTACAGCTTCCTCTCCTCGACGCTGGTCAAGGAGGTCGCCTCGTACGGCGGCGACGTCTCGCACCTGCTGCCCGAGATGGTGCACCGGCGGCTGGTCGAGCGGATCGCGGAGCGCAAGGCCGAGCAGTAGGCGGCCGGTTGTCCTTTTCTGCCGGTTCGTCACGCCTTGTCCTTCGGTCCGGAGGCCCGTTCGGCTCGGGCGTTGTGACCCGGCCCCGGGGTGGCCGTACAGTCTGTATTCCTGCCCTGCGGTGAGGTCCACCGCGCCGGGCCTGCCTCCGCCGGACCGTCGGCGGCACACGGAAAGACGAAGCCCCGTGGACGTGCAGAACAAGGTCGACGAGATCGTGGCGGCAGTGGAGAACGCCCGCTCGATGCCGATGTCGGCCTCCTGCGTGGTGAACCGGGCCGAGCTGATCGGCCTGCTCAACGACCTCAAGGCGGCCCTGCCCGCCGAACTGGCCCAGGCCCAGTCGGTGATGGCCGACCACGAGCAGGTGGTGGCCGGCGCCCAGGCCGAGGCCGACCGGATCATCCAGGGGGCGCACAGCGAGCGCGGCTCGCTGATCTCGGACACCGAGGTGGTCCGCCAGGCGCAGTCCCAGGCCGACCGGATCCTCGCCGAGGCGCGCTCCGAGGTCGACGCCAAGCGGGCCGAGGCCGACGACTACGTGGACAGCAAGCTCGCCAACTTCGAGGTCGTGCTGACCAAGACCCTCGGCGCGGTCGGCCGCGGCCGCAGCAAGCTGCGCGGCGACACCGGCGTCTTCGAGGCCGAGCACGACGGCGAGGGCGACGGCGAGGAGTTCCGGCCGCAGCGGCTCAGCCCGAGCCCCGAGGTGGACGAGTACGTCGACGTGAAGCTCGCCACCCTGGAGGGCGTGCTCGGCGCGACCCTGGAGGCGGTCGGCAAGGGCCGCGACAAGCTGCTCGGCAAGCGGCCGATCGACGAGCTGGGCGCGTACCTGGCCGCCGCGGACGAGGCCCAGCAGGCCAAGGAGCGGGCCGAGGCGGTGGCGGCGGGCTTCGCCGCGGACGCCGACGGCGAGGACATCGCCTGGTACCGCGAGGACGTCCCGCAGCAGCAGACCTGGCCCGAGCAGACCCCGGCCGCGGCCGGCTGGCAGACCCCCGGGTCCGACCAGTACGCGGCCGCCCAGCAGCAGGGCGGGCAGTACGCCGAGGTGTACGGCGGCGGCTACGACCCGGCCGGCCAGGGTGACCCGTACAACACCCAGTGGGGCCAGCAGCAGGCCGGCGACTACCAGCAGCACGGCTACCCGGCCCAGCAGCAGGACGGCTACGGCTACCAGCAGCAGCAGTCCCAGCAGGGATACGGCGCGCAGTCGTACGACGGCTACGACTACCCGCAGCCGCCCGCCGCCCCGCCGGCCGTGCCGCAGCAGCAGCAGGGCCTGGACGAGACCAGCTTCTTCGACACCAGCATGATCGACATGACCAGGCTGCGGGAGCTCGGCGGCCGCTGAGCGGACCCGCGCGACCGCCTGGCGGACCTGCGCGGAGCCTCCCGCCGGGACCGAAGTTGGGCCTGGCGGGAGACTCCGGTAGTCTGACCACTCCGGCATCCCCATGTCCGGCTTTTCGCTTGCCCGCGTGACGCCGACGTGATGGAGACGCCACCGATCACTCAATCCGATGGAAGTCAGGACACCGTGAACCGCCTCGACCACCGCGACCCCCTCGTGTTCGACACGCACGAGCTCGGCCGTCGTCCGGGTGCGATGCGCAAGGTGAGCCGGACCCTGGAGGCCCCCGAGGGCTTCGGGATCATCGACGTGATCGCCGTCCCGGAGAAGAGCCCGATCGAGCTGGAGCTCCGCCTGGAGTCCGTGGTCGAGGGCGTGCTGGTCACCGGCACCGCCGGGGCCCACGTCGAGGGCGAGTGCGTCCGGTGCCTGGAGCCCGTCGACTTCGACATCGACGTGGACTTCCAGGAGCTGTACTACTACCCGGAGTCCGACGAGCGCCACCGCGCCCGGACCACCGGGACCGAGGACCTCGACGAGGACTCGGAAGAAGAGACTTACCGTCTGGAGGGCGATTTCTTCGACCTCCAGCCGGTGCTGCGTGACGCGGTGGTGCTCGCACTGCCGCTGCAGCCGGTGTGCCAGGAAGACTGCCTGGGCCTGTGCTCCGAGTGCGGAGCGCGCCTGAGCGACGACCCGGCGCACCACCACGATGCCGCCGACCCCCGGTGGGCGGCACTGCAGGGACTCTCCGCCGCCCCCGGCGACGAGGGTGACGGAACCAAGACCAGCGACACCCGTGAGGGTCTCGCCGAGAACCAGGAGAAGTAGCCGTGGCTGTTCCGAAGCGGAAGATGTCGCGCAGCAACACGCGCCACCGTCGGTCCAACTGGAAGGCCGTCGTCCCGGCCCTCGTGGCGTGCGACCGCTGCCACGAGCCGAAGCTGGGCCACATCGCGTGCCCGAGCTGCGGCACGTACAACCGTCGCCAGGTCCTCTCGGTCTGATCGGCGGGGTGCACGGATCGATGTCGGACGGTAACTCCACTCGCAAGGCGTCCACCGCCCCGAAGGTCTCTTCGGGCGGAGGCAAGGCCGGCGGGCCGGCTTCGACCGAATACGACGTCCTGGAAGGGCGCCTCGGGTACACGCTCGAGCGCGCCCTTCTGGTGCGTGCCCTGACCCACCGCTCGTACGCGTACGAGAACGGGGGTCTGCCCACCAACGAGCGCCTGGAGTTCCTCGGCGACTCGGTGCTGGGCCTGGTGGTGACCGACACCCTCTACCGCGTCCACCCGGACGTGCCGGAGGGCACGCTCGCCAAGCTGCGCGCCGCGGTGGTCAACTCCCGCGCGCTCGCGGACGTCGGCCGCGGCCTGGAGCTCGGCGCGTTCATCCGCCTCGGCAAGGGCGAGGAGGGCACCGGCGGCCGCGACAAGTCGTCGATCCTCGCCGACACCGTCGAGGCCGTGATCGGCGCCGTCTACCTGGACCGGGGTCTCGACGCCGCCACCGAGTTCGTCCACCGCCTGTTCGACCCGCTGATCGAGGAGTCCTCTCAGCTGGGCGCCGGACTGGACTGGAAGACCAGCCTCCAGGAGCTCACCGCCTCGGTGGGCATCGGGGTCCCCGAGTACGTGGTCATGGAGTCCGGTCCGGACCACGAGAAGACCTTCACCGCGGCGGCCCGGGTGGCCGGCGAGGACTTCGGCAGCGGCGTCGGCCGCTCGAAGAAGGAAGCCGAGCAGAAGGCCGCCGAGAGCGCGTGGCGCGCGATCAAGGAGAAGTACGCCGACCGCCTGCCGGCCGGCGCCCAGGGCTAGCACAGCGGGCGGCCGACCGGTGGCCGCCTGAAGTAGCCTTCTCCTGCTGATCGTTCCTGCAGGAGGCGTTTCCCGTGCCCGAACTCCCCGAGGTCGAGGTCGTCCGACGTGGTCTGGCCCGCTGGGTCGCCGGGCGGACCGTCGCCGACGTCCAGGTGCTGCACCCGCGCGCGGTGCGCCGCCAGCCGGCCGGTGCGGTCGACTTCACGGCCCGACTGACCGGCACCACCCTCGGCACCGCGCAACGGCGCGGCAAGTACCTGTGGGTGCCGCTCGCCGGTGGCACCGGCGCGGGCTTCTCGCTGATCGGCCACCTCGGGATGAGCGGCCAACTCCTCGTCCAGGACCCGTCGGTGCCGGACGAGACGCACCTGCGCGTCCGGCTGCGCTTCACCGACGGCGGCCGCGAACTGCGCTTCGTCGACCAGCGGACCTTCGGCGGTCTGGCCGTCGAGGAGGCCGAGGACGGCGACCCCGAGGGCACCCCCGTCTCCATCGCGCACATCGCGCGCGACCCGCTCGACCCGCGCTTCGACGACGGGGCCTTCGTGACCGCGCTGCGCGCCAAGCGCACCACCGTCAAGCGCGCGCTGCTCGACCAGACCCTGATCAGCGGCGTCGGCAACATCTACGCCGACGAGGCGCTGTGGCGCTCCAGGCTGCACTACGACCGTCCGACCGCGACGCTCACCCGCCCGCAGGGCGCCCTGCTGCTGGCCAACGCCCGGGACGTGATGACGGCGGCGCTCGCCGTCGGCGGCACCAGCTTCGACAGCCTCTACGTCAACGTGAACGGCGAGAGCGGCTACTTCTCCCGGGACCTCGACGCCTACGGCCGCGAGCACGAACCCTGCCGCCGGTGCGGCACCGCGATCCGGCGGGCGGCCTGGATGAACCGCTCCAGCTACTTCTGCCCCCGCTGCCAGCGCGTGCCGCGGGCCCGCAGCGGGGACTGAGCCGACGCTAGGCCCTGTTCCGGCCGGCGAGTTCGGGCTGCTCGGCGTCGGTGTCGCCGGGCGTGCCGTGGGTGTCCTGGCCGAAGTAGGCGACCCCGACCGCGGACACCACCGCGAGCAGGAAGCCCAACACGCCGAGCCAGCCCAGGCCGGCCTTGGAGGAGTCGCCGAGCCAGATCACGCCGACCGCGCCGGGCAGCACCGTCTCGCCGACCACCAGTGCGGCCGTCGCCCCGTTCACCGAGCCGATCTGCAGCGCCACGGTGTGGATGTACATGCCGCCGAGGCCGCCGACCAGGATCGCGTACAGCGCCGGGTCGGAGAGCAGAGCGCCGAGGTCGAACGGCTGGACGCCGTTCAGGATGCGCACACCGACGCCCAGGGCGCCGAACCCGAGGCCGGAGAGCAGACCGGCGACGATCGCGCCGCTCGCGCCCATCCGCCGCACCAGCAGACTGCCGCCGACCAGCAGCACGGTGGTGATGATCAGCAGCCACCAGTGGAAGGACATGGCCGCGTGGTGGCCGCCCTCCGGGCCCGCCGAGACGGCCAGCAGCACCAGCGCCGAGCAGAGCACCCCGATCGAGGCCCACTCCAGCTGCTTGAGCCGCAGGCCCAGCAGCTTGATGCTGAGCAGTGCGGTGATCACCAGGTTGGCGCTGATGATGGTCTGGGAGAGGAACAGCGGCAGCAGCCGTGCGGCCAGTGCGCCGAGTCCGAAGCCGATCAGGTCGAGCACCGTGCCGAGGATGAACTCCCAGGTGACGGCGGCTTTCGCGGTCGAGGACAGGCTCGGTCCGCCGTGCTCGGTGGTCGAGGTGGTGGCGCCCCTGGCGGCCTCCTCGCGGGCGGAACGGCGGGATCCGACGGCCTGCAGGACCGAGCCGGTGCCGTAGCAGGCGGATGCCGCCACTGCCGTGACGAGGCCGATGATCACCGGGTGCTCCGATCGGGAGTTGGGTCAGGAACAGGCTG
Organism: Kitasatospora sp. NPDC059577; assembly: GCF_042735475.1. Lineage (NCBI taxonomy): Bacteria > Bacillati > Actinomycetota > Actinomycetes > Kitasatosporales > Streptomycetaceae > Kitasatospora > Kitasatospora sp. NPDC059577. Next base: position 34,301 of record NZ_JBHWBZ010000071.1, read on the forward strand.
GGTCAAGAAAAGGCAATGGGACCGGCGGTCCGGCACCACTATGCCCGTCCGCGCGGTACGGTCGGCACGCCCCCCGGAGCGTCCCGGAATCGGGCCGGACCCGCCGGGACGTACGCGCGGGCGCCTCCTGCGGTTCCCGCGCCCCGTCCGCCTCAGGGTCGGTCGGGGGAAACATCATCCCCGAGAAGGGGAGCGGCCCCGGCGGACGGCGGGGAGCCTTGTCATAACCAGTATGCGAAGGGTATGGCGTGCTCCGGCGCCGCTCACGGTAGCGTCGGTGGCATGAGAACCCTTGCACGACCTTCCCGGGGCGCCGGGCCGCTTGCCCTGGTGGTGGCGCTGCTCGGGCTGCTGCTCCTGCTGGCGCCGGCCGCGTCGGCCGCCGGCGGACTGAGCGACGCCTCCGCCACCCTGAAGAAGGGCAAGGTCTACGTCGACCCGGCGATGGCCGACCGCTTCAGCCAGGACCAGGCCGACGCCCTGACCAAGAAGATCGACAAGGCCGACAAGCCGATCTTCATCGCCGTCGTCCCGGACTCGCCGGCCTACGGCAAGGACACCGTCTTCAAGGACCTGCGCACCATGGTGGGCGTCGACGGCGTCTACGGGATCTGGCGCGGCAACCAGTTCGCGGCCCGGGCGGACCGCGGCGCACTGGGCGCCGGCCTCCCGGAGCGGATCTCCGGCGCCGCCTTCCGCTCCCACAACGGCGACATCGACGCCACCCTGAACGACTTCGTGGACCAGGCCGCCCCGCAGACCAAGGGCGAGGGCGTCAACCACAGCACCTCGATCGCCTGGGTGGTCATCCCGCTCGTGCTGGTGGCACTGGCCGGGGCCGGTGTCTTCCTTCTCATCCGCCGCGCCAAGAAGCGCAAGGAGGAGCAGGCCCGCGCCGAGCTGGACCAGCTGCGCCGGGTGGTCGACGAGGACATCACCGCCTTCGGCGAGGAGCTGGACCGGCTCGACTTCAACCCCGCCGCGGCCGACGCCGACGACGTCCAGCGCACCGACTACACCCACGCCCTGGACTCCTACGAGAAGTCCAAGCGCCTGATGGACGAGGCCAAGCGGCCGGAGGACGTCAAGCAGGTCACCGAGGCGATCGAGGACGGCCGCTTCGCGCTCGCCACCCTGAGCGCCCGGCGGGACAAGCGCCCGCTGCCCGAGCGCCGTCCCCCGTGCTTCATGGACCCGCGCCACGGCCCGTCCGTCAAGGACGTCGACTGGGCCCCGGCCGGCGGCTCCCCCCGTTCCGTCCCGGTCTGCCAGGCCGACGCGGACCGGGTGGCGGCCGGCCTCGACCCGGCCGTCCGCACGGTCGACACCGACCAGGGCCCGCAGCCGTACTGGAACGCCGGCCCGGCGTACGCCCCGTACGCGGGCGGCTACTACAGCAGCTTCGGCGGCGGCCTGCTGCCCGGCCTGCTGGTCGGCACCATGCTCGGCTCGATGATGAGCTCCCCGGCCTACGCCGCGGCGCCCATGATGGACGGCGGCCACCACGGCTACCAGGACCAGCACGAGGGCGGCGACTACACCGGCGCCGACTTCAACGGCGGTGACTTCGGCGGCTTCGGCGGGGGTGACTTCGGCGGCGGCGGTGGCGACTTCGGCGGTGGCGGGGACTTCGGCGGCGGCGGGGACTGGTAGCCCGACCCGAGCGCCCCACCCCGTGGGGGGGGCGCCCGGCGCGGGGGGGGGGGGGCGCCCCCCGGGCCGGCCCCCCCCCCCCCCCCCCCCCCCCCCCCCCGCCCCCCCCCCCCCCCCCCCCCCCCG
>NZ_JBHWBZ010000071.1:36088-47325 GCF_042735475.1 Kitasatospora sp. NPDC059577
GCGCATGCGGGGTGGGCGGGGACCCCGGGGGGGGGGGGTACGGGTCGCCCGACCCGCGCGCCCCACCCCTTGCGGCCCCGCCGTCCATGCCGGGGGGCCCGCACCCGTGTCCGGGCCCGCACACCCCGGCCCGCGCGCCCGGGCCCGCACACCCCGGCCCGCGCGCCCGGGCCCGAGCTGTGCCTGGGCACCCGGGCCGCTAGGGTCGGGGCATGCACGGTCGCGACGCCCACAGTGAGGAACCGGTCCGGGTCACCGCCTGGGTCCGGGGGAAGGTCCAGGAGGTCGGGTTCCGCTGGTGGACCAGGGCACGGGCGCTGGAGATCGGCTTGACCGGCTACGCCGGGAACCTCGGCGACGGCCGGGTCCAGGTGGTCGCCGAAGGGCTCGCACCCGACTGCGAGCAGCTGCTGGCCCTGCTGCGAGGCCCCGGAACCCCGGGCAGAGTGAGCGGCGTGACCGAGATCTGGACGGCCGTCGGCCCTGGTTACGAGGGTTTCGAGATCCGCTGAGCCGCCCCCCGGAGGACCACCGCCGGAGCGCCCGGGAAAAGATCCGGAACTGTCGGTGTCACGAGGTTGCCATCCGGGCAGACTCGTGGTTGACTCCGCATCGAACGATGATCCACGAGCACCAGGTGGACCCGTCCCGAAGGCCCCCAGGCGTGACCACACCGCCGGGCAGGTGACACGGGCGCGGTAGCGTGCGGTGATCGTGTTGACCCTTTCCGTCTTTGGTGAGACGCTGGAAACCCGCGCACACGACCGCGTTTATCCGGCAGGCGCATGCCCTCGTGAGCCCAGCTCACGGTGGTTGTGCCGTAGTGCCCAGCCAGCACTTCCGGTGGCGCGCCGCGCGTGCGTCCCCCTTCCCCCTAGACCTGGACCGTTCCGGTTCGGTCACTCAGCGTGGAGGACCATTCATCATGGCAAAGGCGCTTCTCGGGTACGTCGGCGGCCCCGACCCGCGAATGCTCTCCGAGATGCGACGGCTTCAGCAGCGCGTCCAGGACCTCGAAGCCGAGCTTCTTCGGATTCAGGCCGAGAACGACGCTCTCACCGCTGTCGCTGACGAGCACTCGCTGCTCAACAGCATCGATCTGGATCAGCGGGAGCCGGCTCTCACCTGAGTCCCGCCCGGTCCTCGCAGATCGACGCCGCTGTGCACTGAGCCGCCCCGAAAGGGACGCAGCTTGCAAGGGACGCCCTGATGTGGCGTCCCTTCGTCGTGTCCGGCTCCGGATACAGTCGCACGCTGGGGCCCTGGCGAGCGACGAGGAGACCGGCCGCGTGCACCTGAAGAGTCTGACGCTGCGCGGGTTCAAGTCCTTCGCCTCCAGCACCACGCTGCGCTTCGAACCGGGCATCACCTGCGTGGTCGGCCCGAACGGCTCCGGCAAGTCGAACGTGGTCGACGCGCTGTCCTGGGTGATGGGCGAGCAGGGGGCCAAGTCGCTGCGCGGCGGCAAGATGGAGGACGTCATCTTCGCCGGGACCAGCGGGCGCGCCCCGCTCGGCCGCGCCGAGGTCAGCCTCACCGTCGACAACACCGACGGAGCCCTGCCGATCGACTACTCCGAGGTGACCATCACCCGGACCATGTTCCGCAACGGCGGCAGCGAGTACGCGCTGAACGGCGAGACCTGCCGCCTGCTGGACATCCAGGAACTGCTCTCCGACTCCGGCATCGGCCGTGAGATGCACGTCATCGTCGGGCAGGGCCGGCTCGACTCCGTCCTGCACGCCGACCCGATGGGCCGCCGCGCCTTCATCGAGGAGGCGGCCGGCGTCCTCAAGCACCGCAAGCGCAAGGAACGGGCGCTGCGGAAGCTGGACGCGATGCAGGCCAACCTCAACCGGGTCCAGGACCTGGTGGCCGAACTGCGCCGCCAGCTCGGCCCGCTCGGCCGGCAGGCCCGGATCGCCCGCCGGGCCGCCGGGATCCAGGCCGACCTGCGCGACGCCCGGCTGCGGCTGCTCGCCGACGACCTGGCCACGCTCCGCCGGGCCGTCGAGGCCGAGGTCGCGGACGAACTCGCGCTGCGGCTGCGCCGCACCACCGTCGAGCAGGAACTGGCCCGCGCCGTCCAGCGCGAACGCCTCCTGGAGGCCCAGGTCCAGCAGCTCGGACCGAGCCTGGAGACCGCCCGGCAGACCTGGTACCGGCTCTCCGCACTCGCCGAACGCACCCGCGGCACCATCGGCCTGGCCGGGGCCCGGGCCCGGCACGCCACCGCCGGGGGCCAGGTCGAGGAGCGGCGCGGCCGCGACCCGGAGGAACTGGAACGGGAGGCGGAGCGGGTCCGCGAGGAGGAGGCCGCGCTGGCCGAGGCCTTGGAGGAGGCGCAGTACGCGCTGGCCGAGGCCGTCGAACGCAAGGGCGAGCTGGAACGGGCGCTGACCGCCGAGGAGCGCCGGTTGCGGGACGCCGCCCGGGCCATCGCCGACCGCCGGGAGGGACTGGCCCGACTGCAGGGACAGGCCGGTGCCGCCCGCTCCAAGGCCGCCGCCGCACAGGCCGAGATCGGGCGGCTCACCGAGGCGAGGGACGACGCGCTGCTGCGCGCCGAGGCCGCGCAGGGCGAACTGGACGCGCTCCAGCAGCAGGTCGACGGTGCGGCCGGGGACCACGAACGGGCCGAATCCGGCTACCGGGAGGCCCGCGAGCGGCTGGCCACCGTCGAACGGGAGCTCACCGCCGCCCGGGAGGCGGCCGGCGTCGCCGAGCGCGAGCGGGCCGGGCTCACCGCGCGGCACGAGGCGCTCGCGCTCGGACTGCGCCGCAAGGACGGCACCGGCGCGCTGCTGGCGGCGGGGGAGCGGCTGGGCGGACTGCTCGGCCCGGCGGCCGCGCTGCTGCGGATCGAGGCCGGGTACGAGGTGCCGGTGGCCGCGGCGCTCGGCGCGGCGGCCGACGCGGTCGCCGTCGACTCGCCGTCCGCCGCCGCCGAGGCGCTGCGGCTGCTGCGGGCGGACGACGCCGGGCGGGCCGCGCTGCTGATCGCCGGTGCGGCCGACGGGCCCGACGGGACCGCGGAGTTGCCGGAAGGGGCCCGGTGGGCCGCCGAACTGGTCGACGGCCCGGCCGAGTTGATCGGCGCCGTCCGGCAGCTGCTGGCCGGGGTGGTGGTGGTCGCCGACCTGGACGCGGCGCTGCGGCTGGTCACCGCGCACCCCGGGCCGTCGGCCGGGGGCCCCGGGCTGTCCGCCGTCACCGCCGACGGGGACCGACTGGGCGCCGGCTTCGCGCACGGCGGCTCCGCCGGAGCGCCGAGCCTGCTGGAGACCCAGGCGGCCGTGGCCGAAGCGGCCCGGGCGATCGAGCAACTCACCGTCCGCTGCGCCGAGTCGTCCGGGCTGCTGGCCGAACTCACCGCGCGCCGAAGGGAGTCGGCCGCCGAGGTGGATCGGCTCGGCGAGCTGAGGCGGCAGGCGGAGAAGGGGCGGGCCGAGGTCGCGGGAGCGCTCGGCCGCCTCGGCGGGCAGGCCCGCGCCGTGGCCGGGGAGGCCGAACGGCTGTCGGCCGCCGCCGCGCGCGCCGACCAGGGCCTCGCCGATCTGCTGGACACCGCGCAGGAGTTGTCGCAGCGGCTGGCCGCGGCCGAGGAGTCGGCGGACGCGGGGGAGGACGAACCTGACACCGCGGAGCAGCAGCGGCTCGCGGAGGCCGCGAGCACGTCCCGGCAGGCCGAGCTGGAGGCCAGGCTCGCGGTGCGTACCCACGAGGAGCGGGTCCGCGCGCTGACCGGACGTGCCGACCAGCTGGACCGGGCCGCCCGCGCCGAGCGCGAGGCGCGCGCCCGGGCCGCCGAGCGCCGCCGGCGGGCCGAGCACGACGCCGGAGTGGCGAACGCCGTCGCGGCGGGCGCCCGGCAGCTGCTGGCCTGTCTGGAGGTGTCGCTGGCGCGCGCGGACGCCGGGCGGGCGGCCGCCGAACGGGCTCGCGCCGAGCGCGAGGAGGAGCTGCGCGAGCACCGGGAGCACGGCCGCGGCCTCAAGGAGGAGCTGGACAAGCTGGTCGACGCCGGGCACCGGGACGAGGTGCTGCGGGCGGAGAAGCGGCTGCGGATCGAACAGCTGGAGTCCCGGGCCCTGGAGGAGTTCGGCATCGACGGCGGCGAACTGCTCGCCGCGTACGGACCGGACACTCCCGTCCCGCCCGCGACGCCCGAGGAGGGGCAGGAGCCGGGGGAGCCGTACCCGTACGTGCGGGCCGAGCAGGAGAAGCGGCTGAGGGCCGCCGAGAAGGCGTACCAGCAGCTCGGCAAGGTCAATCCGCTGGCGCTGGAGGAGTTCACCGCGCTGGAGGAACGGCACAGGTTCCTCGGAGAGCAGCTGGACGACCTCAAGCGCAGCCGGCGTGACCTGCTGGACATCGTCCGGGACGTGGACCAGCGGGTCGAGCAGCTGTTCACCGCGGCGTACCACGACACCGCCGCCCAGTTCGAGGGCGTCTTCGCCCGGCTCTTCCCGGGCGGGGAGGGCCGGCTGGTGCTGACCGACCCGGACGACATGCTCGCCACCGGGGTCGAGGTGGAGGCCCGCCCGCCCGGCAAGAAGGTCAAGCGGCTGTCGCTGCTGTCCGGCGGCGAGCGCTCGCTGACCGCGGTCGCGCTGCTGGTGGCGATCTTCAAGGCCAGACCCAGCCCGTTCTACGTGATGGACGAGGTGGAGGCGGCGCTGGACGAGACCAACCTGCGCCGGCTGGTCGGCATCATGGAGGAGCTGCGGGAGAGTTCCCAGCTGATCGTGATCACGCACCAGAAGCTGACCATGGAGTCCGCCGACGCGCTCTACGGGGTGACGATGAAGGGCGACGGCATCTCGCAGGTGATCAGCCAGCGGCTGCGCCCGGGAGCCGGTCCGGGACGACGGTCCGACGGGGAGCGACGGGAACCGCCGACAGGGGTACGCACCGCGTCGGTGTAGGGCGGATGCGGTCCATCCGGGCTCCGGTCGCGGATACTGGAGCGGTTATGGAATACGTGATCCTTGCCGTAGTCATCGCCGTGATCGCCGTCGGCGCGATCGCGGGCCTCGTCGTTTCCGGCAGACGACGCCAGCAGCTGCCCCCGAAGTCGCAGGCGCCGGTCATCACGGCGCCGAAGCCCACTCCGCAGGAGCCCCAGGTCGGCGAGGAGTCCGCGCCGCCGACCGAGGAGCCCCGCCGCACCGTCGAGGAGGTGGAACTCCCGGCGGAGCCCGAGGCCCCCGAGGCCCCCGAGGCCCCCGAGGTCGTCGAGGTCGAGCCCGCCGAGGCCGAGGCGGTTCCCGCCGTCGAGGTCCCCGAGCCCACCGCCGGCCGGCTGGTCCGGCTGCGCTCGCGGCTCTCCCGCTCGCAGAACTCGCTCGGCAAGGGCCTGCTCTCGCTGCTCTCCCGGGAGCACCTGGACGAGGACACCTGGGAGGAGATCGAGGACACCCTGCTCACCGCCGACGTCGGCGTGGCCCCCACCCAGGAGCTCGTCGAGCGGCTGCGCACCCGGGTGAAGGTGCTCGGCACCCGTACGCCCGAGGAGCTGCGCGCCCTGCTGCGCGAGGAACTGGTCGAGCTGATCGGCAAGGACTCCGACCGCACCGTGCGCTCCACCAAGCACGAGGAGGGCCCGGCCGTGGTCCTGGTCGTCGGCGTCAACGGCGTCGGCAAGACCACCACCACCGGCAAGCTGGCCCGTGTCCTGGTCGCCGACGGCCGCAGCGTGGTGCTCGGCGCCGCCGACACCTTCCGCGCCGCCGCCGCCGACCAGCTGCAGACCTGGGGCGAGCGGGTCGGTGCGCGCACCGTGCGCGGCCCGGAGGGCGGGGACCCGGCCTCGATCGCATTCGACGCGGTCAAGGAGGGCATCGCCGAGGGCGTGGACACCGTGCTGATCGACACCGCGGGCCGACTGCACACCAAGACCGGCCTGATGGACGAGCTGGGCAAGGTCAAGCGGGTCGTCGAGAAGCACGGCCCGGTGGACGAGGTGCTGCTGGTGCTGGACGCCACCACCGGCCAGAACGGCCTGATCCAGGCCCGGGTGTTCGCCGAGGTGGTCGACATCACCGGCATCGTGCTGACCAAGCTGGACGGCACGGCCAAGGGCGGCATCGTGGTCGCGGTCCAGCGCGAGCTGGGCGTGCCGGTCAAGCTGATCGGTCTGGGCGAGGGCGCCGACGACCTGGCGCCGTTCGAGCCGGGCGCGTTCGTGGACGCGCTGATCGGGGACTGAGGTTCCCCGGCGGCCCCCCGGGGCCGCTCCGGGCCCGTCGGGTCCGGCCGTACGAAGGGTCCGCTCCGCTCGGGGCGGGCCCTTCGGCGTCGGATCAGGGCTGCCCGGGGGCGAACGGGCGGGTCAGGAGGCGATCCAGGCCGGCTCGGCGGTGCGCTCGCGGCCGCGGTGGCAGGCGTAGGCGAGGGTGCCGAGCAGCAGCCGGGCCTCGGGCGGGCAACCGGCGTTGTCGCGGGTGGGGCGGCGCAGCCAGCGGACCGGGCCGAGGCCGCCGAGGACGGTGGGCGGCGCGGCGACGTAGCCGCCCTCGCCGTGGCAGGTGAGGTCGAGCGCGGCGTCGTCCCAGCCCATCCGGTACAGCAGGTCGGGGAGCCGGCGGGCGGTGCCGGCGGCGACCAGGAACTGCAGGCGGCCGGTGGGGGCGGTGAGCACCGGGCCGACCTGGGTGCCCATCCGCTCCAGGCGGACCAGCGCCTGCAGACCGGCCTGCTCGGGGACGTCCAGGACGTCGAACGCGCGGCCGGTGGCGAACAGCACCGAGCCCTCGGCGCGGCCGGCGCGGGCCCGGGCCCCGCTGCCCGGCACCGGGTGCAGGCCGGGTGCGCCGCAGCGGGCGGCGCCGCAGGGACAGCGGGTCGGGGCGGTGGCGGAGTCGGCCGGTTCGCCGGTGGCGACCGCCCAGCCCCAGCGGCCGGTGTACTCCGCGGCGGCCTGGGACGCGGTGACCTTGGTGCGGCGGCGCGCGCCCAGCGGTGCCAGCCGCAGGTGCCCCAGTCGAAGTTCGCCGAACAGGTTGTCCATGCCTCCCCCAACAGGTTCTCGTTGCCGATGGTTACGGGACGGTGACTGTGTGTCGATTGTCAGCTGCGTGGTGCGTAGTGCGGTGGCGGCGCGCAGCGCGTGGCGTGCGCCTGTTCCGGTGGTGCGCTTCGGGCGCCGCCTTGTGGGGGCGGCGCGGATGCCGGATCGTCATGTGCGCGAGACTGTTGCCGCCCGGAGTGGGTGGTGAACTCGCCTGTGGCTGCGGTGGATTGCGAGTGCTGCCGGGTCTTCCGGGGTGGTCCGGGCGACTTGGCGGCCCGCATATGCCGGACCGTCGGGACTACCCAGTGAAGCGTGTGCCCCCTGACTTCGGTTCACTCCTGGGGGTGGCGAAAGGTGGCGTTTCGCCAGGGCCGCTCCCGCGGGCACCTCGTGGGGCATTACGTTCAGCAGGCGGATGTCCGCCAGCGCCCGCTCCGGGCCGCCGGAGAACGGGAGTTGGGAATCTGACGGATCGTCCGCGACGATGGCACACCAGTGCGAGGGCGCGGCGCGGCACCACCTCAGGCACGGCACGTCTGGTAAGAGCCCGCAACCGTCGGGCGGTCACGATCGGGGGCCCCGCGAGGGGCCGGGCGGGATGGGGCGTTACCCATGGCAGAGAAGCAACCCAACGAGAAGCTGACCACGTGGTTCGCCCGCAGCGGCTGGTCCAAGGGAGAGCTGGCCCGCCAGGTCAACCGGCGGGCCCGGCAGATCGGCGCCCACCACGTGTCCACCGACACCTCCCGGGTGCGCCGCTGGCTCGACGGCGAGCAGCCCCGCGAGCCGATCCCCAAGATCATGTCGGAGCTCTTCTCCGAGCGCTTCGGCTCGGTGGTCTCGATCGAGGACCTCGGCCTGCGCGCCGCGATCCCGGTCTCCACCGTGGGCGGCGGCGTCGACCTGCCCTGGAGCGGCCCGCAGACCGTCCAGCTGATCAGTGACTACTCCCGCAGCGACCTGATGCTCAACCGCCGGGGTTTCCTCGGCACCTCGCTGGCGCTGACCGCCGGCGCCGCGCTGATCGAGCCGATGCAGCGCTGGCTGACCCCCGGCCCGACCGGCATCCCCACCCCGATCCTCACCGCGGCCAACGGCGGCGAGGCGTTCACCGGCCGGCTCTCCGAGCCCGAGCTGGAACTGCTGGAGCAGACCACGGTCAAGTTCCGCCAGTGGGACGCGCAGAACGGCGGCGGGCTGCGCCGCAAGGCCGTCGTCGGCCAACTGCACGAGGTCACCGACCTCCTCCAGGAGACGTACACCGAGGACACCACCCGGCGGCTGTTCCGGCTCACCGCCGAACTCGCCCACCTGGCCGGGTGGATGTCGTACGACGTCGGGATGCACCCGAGCGCGCAGAAGTACTACGTGCTGGCCCTGCACGCGGCCAAGGAGGCCGGTGACCGCCCGTTCGGCGCGCTGATCCTCACCGACATGAGCCGCCAGATGATCCACCTCAACCGGGGCGAGGACGCCCTGGAGCTGATCCACCTGGCGCAGTACGGCAGCCGGGACACCGCCACCCCGCGCCAGCAGTCCCTGCTGTACGCGATGGAGGCGCGCGCCTACGCCACCATCGGGGAGATCAACCGCTGCGCGCGGGCGATCCGGCTCTCCGAGGACACCTTCACCGACATCCGCGAGGGGGACGACGAGCCGGACTGGCTGAAGTTCTTCTCGCCCGCGGAGCTGAACGCCGAGAACGCGCACTCCTTCCGCGACCTCGCCTACCACTCCGACAACGCCCAGCTGTACGCCTCGCTGTCGGCGCCGGTCATGGAGCGCGCGGTGGACCTGTTCCGCCAGGACGGCGACCACGTGCGCTCGTACGCCTTCAACCTGATCGGCATGGCCAGCGTGCACCTGCTGCAGAAGGAGGCGGAGCAGGCGGCGGTGATGGCCGAGCAGGCGGTGGACATCGCGACCAAGGTGCGCTCGGAGCGGCTGAACTCCCGGGTGCGCAAGACCACGGAGGCCGCGGCGGCCCGGTTCAAGGGCGTGGACGCGGTGAGCCGGCTCAAGGAGCGGGTCGTCCAGGACATCCCGGAGTACGTCTCGGTGGTCTGAGCACGGGCTCGGCCCCGGACTCCACCGACCGTGGCGGCCGCCGCCGTCACGGTCGGTGGCACGTCGCCGCGACCGTCACGGTCGGTGGTGCGGGCCCGCCGGGGGCGCGCCGGGGGCCGGCCGCGCCGGCGCACGGTAGCCCGTCCGGGTGGCCGCAGGGCTGCGGTTCACGCAGTCGTAACCCGCACGTCGCACGCGTCACGGTGGCGAAACAACCGGCCGCACTGGCCGAAACCAGCCTTCGGCACTCTCCTCTTCATCGCCGACACCCCGGGTGGCACGGGACAGGTACCCGGGTGCGGATCGGCTTGGACGCAGAGGAGACGCCGATGCCGGACGGCTTCAGCGCGGGCGACACCGCCTTCGTGCTCATCAGTGCGGCCCTGGTCATGCTCATGACCCCGGGGCTGGCCTTCTTCTACGGGGGCATGGTCAGGGCGAAGAGCACACTGAACATGCTGGCGATGAGTTTCCTCTCGCTCGGCATCGTCACCGTGCTCTGGGTCCTCTACGGGTACTCGCTCAGCTTCGGGCCGGACTCCTTCGCCGGTCTGATCGGCAACCTGGACTTCCTCGGGATGCGCGGCATCGGGCTGAACGAGCTCACCGGGACCATCCCGGTCACCGCCTTCGCGGTCTTCCAGCTGATGTTCGCGATCATCACCCCGGCGCTGATCAGCGGCGCCGTCGCGGACCGGGCCAAGTTCGCCGCCTGGGGCCTGTTCATCGCGCTCTGGGTGACGATCGTCTACTTCCCGGTCGCGCACTGGGTCTTCTTCTTCGACGGCGGCCACGGCGGCTGGCTGGGCGACAGAAACGGCGTGATCGACTTCGCCGGCGGAACGGCCGTGCACATCAACGCCGGCGTCGCCGGCCTCGCGCTCTGCCTGGTGCTGGGCAAGCGGGTCGGCTTCAAGAAGGACCCGATGCGCCCGCACAGCCTGCCGCTGGTGATGCTCGGCTCCGGGCTGCTGTGGTTCGGCTGGTTCGGCTTCAACGCGGGCTCGGCGCTGGCCGCCAACGGGGTCGCCGCGATGGCGATGGTCAACACCCAGGTCGCCACCGGCGCCGCGCTGGTCGGCTGGCTGGTCTACGAGAAGCTCAAGCACGGCGCGTTCACCACGCTGGGCGCCGCCTCCGGCGCGGTGGCCGGACTGGTCGCGATCACCCCGGCCTGCGGCTCGGTCAGCCCGCTCGGCGCGGTGGCGATCGGCCTGGTCGCGGGCGCGGTCTGCGCCGCCGCCGTCTCGCTCAAGTACCGCTGGGGCTTCGACGACTCGCTCGACGTGGTGGGCGTGCACGCGGTGGGCGGGGCGATCGGCTCGCTGCTGGTCGGCCTGTTCGCCACCGGAGGGGTCGGCCAGACCGCCAAGGGCCTGTTCTACGGCGGCGGGATCGGGCAGCTCGGCAAGCAGGCGATGGGCGTGGCCGTGGTCGCCGCGTACTCCTTCGTCCTCTCCTGGCTGCTCGCCAAGGCGGTCGACAGGCTGGTCGGCTTCCGGGTCGCCGAGGAGGTCGAGGTGGCCGGCATCGACCAGGCCGAACACGCCGAGTCCGCCTACGATTTCAGCGCCGTCGGGGCGGGTCTGGCCCGGGCCCTGCCGGGTCTGGCCGCGGCCGTCGCGCCGGGCGGTCCGTCCGTCGCGAAGCCTGCGGCGAAGGCCGCCGAGAAGCCCACCGAGAAGGCCGCCGACGAGGCTGCCGAGAAGACCGAGGTCGACGCCTGATGAAGCTCATCACCGCCGTGATCAAGCCGTACCGCCTGGACGAGGTGAAGGCCGCCCTGCAGGCCTTCGGGGTCCACGGCCTGACCGTCACCGAGGCCAGCGGTTACGGCCGCCAGCGCGGCCACACCGAGGTGTACCGGGGCGCCGAGTACACCGTGGACCTGGTGCCGAAGGTCAGGATCGAGGTCCTGGCCGAGGACGAGGACGCCGACGACCTGATCGAGGTCCTGGTGAAGGCCGCCAGGACCGGCAAGATCGGCGACGGCAAGGTCTGGAGCGTCCCGGTCGACACCGCCGTGCGGGTCCGCACCGGCGAGCGCGGCCCGGACGCCCTGTAGCCCCCACCGCCGGCGGGCCCGCACCCCCACCGGAGCCCGGGCCCCCCGCCCGCCTGACCCGCCCCGCCGGGCGCTTTTAAAAAAATACGA
>NZ_JBHWBZ010000072.1:0-15747 GCF_042735475.1 Kitasatospora sp. NPDC059577
GGCACCGCCGCCGGGGCGGCCCGGGGCCGGCCGGGTGGACGGTGGGCACGGGGGAGCCGACCGTCCACCCGGAGTCTTCGGGTGGTACTGCTTCCTGCCGGTACCGCGGGGCGGTGCCGGGTGGTGCGGGTGCTGCTCGGTGGTGCGGGTGCTGCTCGGTGGTGCGGGTGGGGCGTGGGGGGGGGGGGGGGGGCCCCCGGGGGGGGGGCGGGCGCCCCCCCCCCCGGGGGGGGGGGGGCGCCGCCCCGGGGGCGGGGCCCCCCCCCCCCCCCCCGGAGTTCAGGGGGTCACCTCTCGGGTGACTGGCCGTTCCCGGAGCGGTCCGGTTTGCTCGGTCGGACGTCCGGCACGGTGGGTGCGACCGGCGGAGTCGGCAGCGGCACTCCGGCCTTGCCCGGCTTGGCGTCGCCGCCGCCGGTGTCCCCGCCACTGCTGCCGCCGTTCCTGCCGCCGTCGGTGTTCCCCTTGCCGGAGCCGGAGCCCGTGCTCGGAGTGGCACCGGTGCGGCCGGGGTCGCGCGGCTGCGCGGTGCCGCCCTGGTGGTCGTCGCCCCCCTCGTCGAGCGCCTCGCCGCAGAAGTCGGCCACCTTGTCCGCGCCGCCGGCCGCCGTGACCAGCGGGCCGTAGAGCGGATCGGCGGCCAGTCGGCCCGGGCGCTCGCCCTTGGCCACCCGGTCGGCGAAGCCGCGGCAGAGGCCGAGCAGCGCGGGCGGGACGGCCGGACGGTCACCGCGGCCCCCGGCCGACGGGTCGCCGGGGGTCGCGGTGCCGGACGGGGCGGCCGTCTGCGGGCCGGCGGACGGACGGGCCGACCCGGACGCCGGGGCGAACGGTGCACCGGCGGCCGGGGAACGACCGGCCGAGGCACCCGGTGAGGTGCCGAGGACGCCGCCCTGGGCCGCGACCGTGTGCTCCGGCTCGGTCGGGCCGCCACCCAGCCCGGACGGCAGGTTGCCGGTACCGGCGGCGACCGCGACCCCGCACAGCGCGGTGGCGCCGAGCACGGCGGCAGCGGCCTTCGTGCTGAAGGCCCTGGCCAGCGCGGCGGTTGCCATCGATCGTCTCCGGACGGGGGTCACTACGGGTTCGGGTGTGAGACTCGCCTCCCGGAACGCGGCCAGGGCGGCCTCCTCCCCGGCCAGTTCTCCGGCCGTCGCGGGAGCGGCGGCCGCGGCGAGCACCCGGGCGAGCTGCCCGGGACCGCCGTCCGGTCCGGTGAGCGAGGCGTCCTGCCCGGCCGACGGGGCGGCCACGGCACCGCCGAGCAACTGCTCGGCGGCATCACGGTCGATCCGACGGGATCGGTTGGTGCTCATCTCATGTCCTTCAGCGTCGCGGCCGGGCGTTCTGTCACACCCTGCGGAGAACTTTTTCTCGCGGCTTTCCCCGCGGGTCGCCCGGAGTCCTTGCCCGCGCTCGTTCCGGCCGTGTTCCCGGCCGACCGGTCCCCCGTGGAACCGCCCGCCGGACCGGCCGGCGCACCGCCCGTCCGCGCCGACGGGATGCCGTCCCCGGAGACGAACGGCTGCTCCAGCAGCTTGGCCAGCCGCCGCAGCCCCCGGTGGGCGGCCATCCGGACGCTGCCCGCCCGCTTGCCGAGCACCTGGGCGGCGCTCTCCGCGTCCAGCTCCATGACCACCCGCAACAGCACCGCCTCGGCCTGGTCGCGCGGCAGCCGGGAGATCAGCGCCAGCGCGTCGGCGGTGCCGACCGTGGTCAGCGCGGCGCCCGCGGTGTCGTCCCCGGCCGCCAGTTCGACGAGGTACTCGAAAGGCAGGTCGGCGACCGGACGGCGGCGGCGGGCGCGCAGGTGGTCGAGCGCCCGGTGGCGGGCGACGGTCGCCGCCCAGCCGCGGAAGCCGTCCCCGTCTCCGGAGAAGCCCCGCAGGTCACGGGCGATCTGCAGCCAGGTCTCCGAGGCGATGTCCTCGGCGTCCTGCATGTCCTCCGGCCGGCCGCCGACCAGCACCCGCAGGTAGCGCAGCAGGCCCGGCTGGACGGTCCGGAACAGCAGCCGGAAGGCCTCCTCGTCCCCGCCCTGCGCGGCACGGACCGCCTCGGACAGGTCCGCCGGAGCGGCCGGTTCCGGTGGTGGGCCGGTGGTCGGTACTGGTCCGGACCGGCCGACTGGGCTGCCGGTGCCCGCTCCGGGGCGCTCTGCACTCTGCACCCGCCACATGATGCGCCATTCGGGGCGACGGGTCGGCTCCGGTCGAAGGACCGGCCCGCACGGGGCGAAGGTCCCGGGCACCACTGCCGTTCGCCCGCAGACCGGTCGGGCCCCCACCGCCTACGTTGTCCGTAGGCGAATCAGTCCGGGCCGCCGTCCGACCGGTCTCGGGGACCGACGACGTGCCCCGCCGAGCCGACCCGCCGCACGACCGGACCGACCGGACGCGGCCCCGCCCGACGCGACCCGCCGCACGCCTCGACGCACGGGCGGCCGGCCCGCTCCGGGCCGACCGGCCCACCCGGCCCCCGGCCCCCGGCCCGGAGCGTGCCGGTTCCGAAGGGATCGACAGGGATCGACGCCACGAGGACCGGCCGACGGGCCTCCGGGGTACCAGCGACGGGTACCACCCCAACCCGTGGACGGGCGCTCGTCCACGGGCACGACCAGCAGGGACGAACGATGACGACTGCCCACGAGCTCCACGCGAGGGGACTGCGCGAGCACCTCGCGCCCGCCCTGCGCGCCCTGGGCCTCACCGGGTGGCGCCGGACCTTCGTCCTCCCGGACGACACCCACTGGATGCTGCTCGGCCTGGTCGAGCGGCCCGCCGCCGACCGGGTGCCCTTCACCTTCGACCTCAGCCTGGTCCGCCGCGCCGACTGGACCGCCGCCGGCCTGCCGGGCCACCGGCCCGACCCGCGCGTCCGCCACGGCGTCGAGACCTGGCGGGCCCGGATCGGCGAGGTGCTCCCGGTCGGCGAGGACGTCTGGTGGGAGGTGCTGCCCGGACGGCGCTGGCGGCTCCCGCTGGACGACGCCGTCGCGGCCGTCCGGCACCACGGCCTGCCGGAGCTGCGCCGCCGGGCCGAGTCCGACCGCACCCGCACCGGGGAGACCTACCTCTCCCCCGCGGAACTGGAGGAGGTCAACGCCGCGCTGCTGACCGCCTCGGTGCCCCGGGTGCGGCGCGCCGAGCTGGCCGACGGGGCGCTGGTGCTGACCGGTGCCTGGACCCGGGGCGACGCCGTCGCCCGGACCGTCCTGGCCGGGGCCGCACGGGGCTTCCTGTCCGCCGGGGACGAGCGGTACGACACCGTCCGCTGCCGGGACAGCCTGGGCCGCGAACTGTGGACCTTCCCGGCCGCCGGCTAGGTCCTGCGGACGGCCAGGACCCGCGGGCGGCCAGGACCCGCGGGCGGCACCGGCGGAGGTGCCGCGGGCGGCCAGGAGCCACGGGCGGCGGACCGCCGACCGCCGGAAACCCGCAGGTCGGAGGCGGTGTCACGACGCGCACCATGACAGCTGTCACGCGGATCCCGCAACGGACGGCACTGCTCTGACGGAGGGTCGGACGGAAAGACTGGAGGCACGACGCGGGCAGCAGCCCGCGGCCACCAGCCGGGGAGGAACCCACCGTGAGCCAGACCGTCAGCGCCGAAGCCGTCACCACCGCCGTCGCCGCTCCCGCCAAGGCCCCCAACCCGCTGGTCTCCGGCCTCCGCCCGCTGGCCCTCGACGTGGCCGCCCCGATGGCCGGCTACTACCTGCTGCACTCCGTCTGCGGCCTCAGCGAGTTCGCCGCGCTGGCCTGGAGCAGTGCCTTCCCGGCCGCCCGCACCGTCGTCGGCCTGCTGAGCGAGCGCAAGCTCAACCTGTGGGCCGCGCTGATGCTGGCCGTCAACCTGGCCGGCCTGGCGCTGACCTTCGTCACCGGCGACGCCCGGCTCATGATCGCCAAGGACGGCGCCCTGAGCGGCACGGTGGCGCTGGCGATCCTGGCCTCCGCCCTGATCGGCCGCCCGGTGATGAGTTCGGTGCTGATGCCCTTCCTCACCAAGGGGAACCGGGCCCGCGCCGCCGCCTGGCAGCGGCTGGCCGGGGGCCGGGCGGCCGCGTCGAGGTCCTTCCGCCGCCACGAGCGCCTGTTCTCGGGCATCTGGGGCACCGCGCTGCTGGCCGAGTGCGCGGCCCGGGTGGTCGGCGCCTTCACCCTGCCGGTGTCGACCATGGCCTGGCTGTCCACCGTGTTCCTGCTCGGCGCGATCCTGGCCGGTTCGCTGCTCGGCCGGATCGCCGCCGACCCGATGGAGAAGCTGGTCAGCGCCGAGACCGGGGCCCCGACCGCCGCCTGAGCACCGCCCCGGCCGGCACCGGACACCACCCCCGCCGACGCCCGCGCGCCGCCCCGCCGACACCACGGCCCCGCCCGGCCGGCACCTGAACGACCGGTTCCGAGGACTCGAACGGACAGGAACCATACGGATCTCCCGGGAGTCCTTGCATAACGAGGGGGTAACGGTACCCCCGACGAGGAAACGGGGAGTCCCATGAACCGGACGACGGACGCGCTGACCACCACCGAGGACCGCACCCTCGTCTGGGACGGCTGCCTGAACGTCCGCGACCTGGGCGGGCTGCCCACCGCCGCCGGCCGGCTCACCGCCCGCCGCGCGATGGTCCGGGCGGACAACCTGGACCGCCTCACCGCCGAGGGCTGGGAGGCCCTCCTCGACCACGGCGTCCGCACCGTGATCGACCTGCGTGACGCCGAGGAGTACAAGCCGCTCCTCCCGCTCCCCGAGGGCGTCGACCTGGTCCGCGTCCCGCTGGACGAACTGGCCGGCCCCGTCTGGTGGGAGGCCCACGGCCGGCTGGACGGCACCCCGCTCGCGCTCCGCCCGTACCTGGACCACTGCCCGCACGCCGCCGCCGCGCTGATCGCCGCGATCGCCGGCGCCCGCCCCGGCGGCGTGGTCGTGCACTGCGGCGCCGGCCGTGACCGCACCGGCCTCGCCGCCCTGCTGCTGCTCGCCCTGGCCGGGGTCGACCGGGCCGCGATCGCCGAGGACTACCTGCTGAGCGACCCCAACGTCCGTCCGCTGTACGGAATTCTGGGCCTGCCGGACCCCTACCGCCGGATCGACGCGGTGCTCGCCGAGGCCGGCACCACCTCCGAGGCCGCCCTGGAGGCCGCGCTCGACGGCTTCGACCCGGTCGGCTACCTGCTCGCCGCGGGCGTCACGCCCGACCGGATCGCCGCCGTTCGCGACCGGCTGCTGCCCGGCGCGTAAGGCGGGCCGACGGAAGCTCCACGACAATCGTCAACCGATGGTTGACGACCCTCGGGTCGACAACCTACGGTTGACGCATGGAGAATCCCGTTGTTCCCACCAGCACTCCCCTGCGCCTCGACGACCTGATCGCCGCGATCAAGACCGTCCACACCGACGCGCTGGACCAGCTCTCGGACGCGGTCATCGCCGCGGACCACCTCGGCGAACTCGCCGACCACCTGATCGGCCACTTCGTCGACCAGGCCCGGCGCTCCGGCGCCTCCTGGACCGACATCGGCCGCAGCATGGGCGTCAGCAAGCAGGCCGCCCAGAAGCGCTTCGTCCCCAAGGACCCGGCCACCACGGCCGACCTCGACCCCAGCCAGGGGTTCAGCCGGTTCACCCCCCGGGCCCGCAGCGTCGTGGTGGCCTCGCAGGAGGAGGCCCGGAAGGCCGGCAACGCCGAGATCACCACGGAGCACCTGCTGCTCGGCCTGCTCGCCGAACCCGAGGGCATCGGGATGAAGGCGCTCACCGCCCAGGGCGTCACCCCGGAGGCCCTGCGGGCCGCTGCGGCCGCCGCCCTGCCGGCCGGCGTCGACGAGCTGCCCGCGCTGATCCCCTTCGACGCCGGGAGCAAGAAGGTGCTGGAGCTGACCTTCCGCGAGGCGCTCAAGCTCGGGCACAACTACGTCGGCACCGAGCACATCCTGCTCGCCCTGCTGGAGCAGGACGACCGCAAGGGCGTCCTCACCGCGCTCAAGGTCGACAAGTCCGAGGCGGAGACCTTCGTCTCGGAGGCCATCGCCGCCCTCATCGCCGCCCGGACCGCGGAGTCCGAGCAGCAGGACTGAGTCCCCGCGCCGCGCCCCGGACGGAACCCCCGCCCGGGGCACGGCACTTCGGGCTAGAACCCGGAGACGCGGGTGGTGACGATCCGGACCCGGCCGTCCACGGCCGACTCCAGCGCCGCCCGCAGCCGGGCCGAACGGGCCGGGCCGAGCAGCTCCAGCGCCTCCTCGACCGGCGCCCAGCGGTGGTCGTCCAGCTCGCCGGCCGGGACGGTCACGGGGGTGCCGTCCGGGACGGTGCCGAAGTCGAACATGAGGTGCTCGGCGGGGTGGTCGAGCTCGCCCGAGGGGTGGGTCCAGGAGATGGCCAGCAGCTCGCCCGTCTCCCGGACCAGACCGGTCTCCTCCTCCAGCTCCCGCTTGGCGCACTCGACCGGGCCCTCGCCGAGGTCGATCGTGCCGCCGGGGAACTGCCAGTGCTCGCGGTAGCCGGCCTTCACGATCAGGACCCGGCCGGACTCGTCCCGGAGCAGGCAGCCCGCCGCCGCGTAGATCCTGGGCAGGGACGCCAGCCATTCCTCGCGGGACTTCAAGGGCTCAGCCGTCACGGTGTTCCTCCTGGGTCGGGTGGGTGCGACGGTCCCACTCTGCCACCGGACTTCGGGCGGGCCGGTGCGGGCCGACGCAGGCCGGTACGAACCCATCCGGGCCGGTGCGGGCCGACGCAGGCCGGTACGAACCCGTCCGGGCCGATGCGGGCCGCACCGATGAGTCGGCGCCGTCGCGACGGTCCAACCCGCATGACCACCACCACCGGAACCACCGAAGGCACCACACCGAGCACGGCCGTAGTGACCTGCGACCTCGGCGCACTGACCGCCCCCGACCTGGCCGTCGTCGACGCGCTCGCCCGGCTGCGGCTCGCCGCCGGCCGCCACGGGGTGGGCGTGGTGCTGCTGAACGCGAGCGGCCCGCTGCGCGAACTGCTCGCGTTCAGCGGGCTCTCGGCGCTACTGCCGGACGCCGCCGGTCCGTTCGGCCCGGACGGGCTCCTCGGCCTCCGACTCCCCGACGCCGAACTGCCCGACGCCCGGTTGCCCGGCGGCGAGCCGGGGCGGCAGACCGAACAGCGGGAAGAGCACGTCCGTGTCGAGGAAGTTGGTGAACCCGGTGAGCCGGCCCGCTGACACCTCCGGCACGATCAGCGCCCACGGCTCGTGCCCGCCCCCCGGGCTCGGCCGGTACTGGGCGAAGGCCGGGCCGCCGTTGGCCGTCACCGGGACGAGTCGGGAGCCGCGGCAGCCGTTCCCGGGGCCGAGCATCCAGGCCCGGAGCTCGTCCTGGCCCTGCAGCCACATCGCGAACGGCGGCATGTTGAGCGTGACGTCCTCGTGCAGCAGCGCCGTCAGGCCGTCCATGTCGTAGGCCTCGAAGGCGCGGACGTAGCGGTCCAGCAGCGCGCGGTGGTCCTCGTCCAGGGCGGGGGCCGGCCGGGCGGCCGGGGCGTCCGCGGCGAGCACCGCACGGGCGCGCTGCAGCGCGCTGTTGACCGAGGCCACCGTGACGCCGAGGAGTTCGGCCACCTCGGCGGCCTTCCAGCCCAGCACCTCGCGCAGGATCAGCACCGCGCGCTGCCGGGGCGCGAGCCGCTGCAGCACGGCCACGAACGCGAGCTTCACGGACTCGCGCTGGGCGGCCACCTCGGCCGGGTCCCCCGTCTCGGGCAGCACCCGGCCGTCCGGTGCGGGGCCGATCCAGGTCACCTCGGGCAGCTGGGCGTCGTGCGCCGTGGCCACCGTGACCGGGCCCGCCAGGTCCATCGGGCGGGCCCGGGCGTTGCGGCCGTTCAGCGCGTCCAGGCAGACGTTGGTGGCGATGCGGTACAGCCAGGAGCGCAGCGCGGCCCGGCCCTCGAAGCCCCGGTGTCCGCGCCAGGCCCGGACCATGGTCTCCTGCACCGCGTCCTCGGCCTCGAAGACCGAGCCGAGCATCCGGTAGCAGTAGCCGGTGAGTTCGGTCCGGTACCGCTCCAGCTGGAGCTCGACCGGCTCCTCCGTGATCACGTCGGCCATCGTGCGCCCCCGTCGTCCTGCCGTGCCCTGGTGAACGGGACGAACCTAGCGCAGGGCACCGACGGTCGGGCCCGCCGCGCTGCGGCTCACCGCGTCCCGTACGCCTGGCCGGAGCCGAAGCCGGTGGTCACCAGCTTCCACAGGGTGGGGAACTCCCCGCCGGTGATGCCGGTCGGGTTGAGCCCGACGACGAGGGTGCGGGAGAGGTCGCGGGTGGCGAAGACGCCGCTGCTGTAGCCGGGGCGGGAGCCGTTCTTGCCCCAGACCTCGGTGCCGTTCGGCAGGACGGTCCGCAGCAGGCCCGCGGTGCTGTAGCAGGCGTGGCCGGCGGTCGGGCCGATCTCGCAGTTCTTGTTGTGGCTGTTCGGCAGGTCGGGGACGGCGAACACCTCGGCCTGCTGGGCGGGCGGCAGCAGCCGGCCGCGGTAGAGCGCTTCGAAGAACCGCTCCAGGTCGGCGGCGGAGGAGATCATGCCGCCCTCGGCCCACGGGTACGGGCTCTGCTCGGTGACGTCCACCCGGGTGGTGCTGCCGTCGGCGGCGCGGACGTCCACGTAGCCGTGGGTGTGCGGGCCGCGGACGGTCAGGTCGTCGGCGTCCGGGACGTAGGTGGCGTGCAGGCCCAGCGGACCGGTGATGCGCCGGCGGACCTGGTCGGCGAAGGTGTCGCCGCTGACCTTCTCGATCACCATCGCGGCGACGAAGTAGTTGTTGCCGTTGTACTGCTGGGCGGTGCCGGGGGCGAAGTTCATCGGCTGGGTGAGCATGTCGGCGACCACCTGCTCGGGGCTGAAGTACTCCGCCTTGTGCGCGGCGAACCACGCCGTGCTGCCGTCGCCGGAGGTCATCCCGCCGCCACCGGGCAGGCCGCTGGTGTGGTTGAGCAACTGCCGCACGGTGACCGCCGGGTAGTCGGCCGGCAGCAGCCCGGGCAGGTAGCGCTGGACGGTGCCGTCCAGGTCGACCTCGCCCTCGGCGGCGAGCTGGAGCATCACGGTCGAGGTGAACACCTTGGAGATGCTGCCGATCCGGAACCGGGCGTCCGCCGGGACGTCCCCGCCCGAGGTGCCGCGCCACCGGGCGCCCGGGCCGTCGACCCGGACCAGTGCGCCGGTGATGTCGGCGGGCAGGGTGTCGAGGGTCCTCGCGAGCGACTGCCGGTCCAGCGGTCCCGGGCGGACGGCCGGGGAGGCCGGGGAAGCCGGGGAAGCCGGGGAAGCCGAAGCAGCCGGGTAGGCCGGAGCAGCGGCGACGGTGCCGGTTCCGGTGCCGCCCGGGGGCGCGTCGGCGGCCAGCGCCGGGGCCGCGGTGCCGACCGTGACGGCGAGCAGCGCGCCGGCTGCGACGATGACGGGCCAACGGCTGCTGCGGGGCGGGGTGTTCATCCGGCTTCTCTCCCGTGACGGCTCGCCCGGGAAGCGTCGGACCGCCCCTGCGGCGGCCCGCCCGGACGGCGGCGGTTCTGACGGGAGAGAGTCTTCGGGAGGGCGCCCGGCGGTGACATCCGGGACATCCCCCGAACCGGCCCTGAGACGAGCCCCGACAACGCCCCTGACCACGCGTCAGGGGTGGGCGCCGGGGTTCGGCGCCCACCCCTCGGTGGCACGGCGGGCCGGGCGGCGATCAGTGGGCGGAGTGCTTCTCCGCGCCGCGGTGCCGGTGCCCCTTGAGTTCGGCGTGCATCGCCGGGGCGGAGTGCGCGGTGGTGGCGGGCGTGTCGCGCCCGCCGTGGCGGAACGCATCGTCGGTGCCGTACCCGGCGCCGGCGGAGGACGTCGCACCGGTGCGCAGCTTCGGCGCGATCCGGACGGGCGGGCTCGCCATGCCGCGGCGTTCCAGCAGTTCCTGGGTGCCCTGGCGGAGCTGGGCGGTGCTGCCCGGTGTTCGCTTGGTCATCGTCGGCCTCCCTTCGGCGGTCACCGGCCGGACGGGTGTCGGCCGGAGGGCCGCGCGGGCGTCATGTCCGGATTTTATCGGGCCGACGTGCCCGCGCCACCGGGAGCGCCGACGGCGGACGCGCCCCGCCTCAGCCCATGACCTCGTGGACGAAGCACCAGCGCCAGTCCTCCCCCGGCTCGTAGGAGCGGATCACCGGGTGGGAGGTGTTGTGGAAGTGCGCGGTGGCGTGCCGCTGCGGCGAGAAGTCGCAGCAGCCGATGTGACCGCAGTCCAGGCAGATCCGCAGGTGCACCCAGTCCCGGCGGCCCTGCGCGAGGCAGTCGGCGCAGCCGCCTGCGGGCGGGAGGGGCTCGATGTCCTGAGGAGCCAGAGCGAGGTCTTCGCAGGCGCTCATGAGTGCAGGCTAAGCCGCCCGGGGCCGTCCCGCCCGCCCACCGCCCGGCCCACGACGCGACCACCGGCGACCCGCTGCCGTGCGCCGTCGCCGCCCCGGCCCGGCGACCCGCACCGCCCGGCCACCCCGCACACCCGGCCGCCCCGCGCACCCCGCGGACGCGACCGGCCCCGCGGCGGCCCCTCCGGCGTCCCCGCTCCGCGCCCGCGGACGACGTGGGAGCATGCCATCCGTGGCGATCGTGACGGGGAGAACGAACGGCGACACCGACGGGGGCGACACCGGCGGTGCGTCCGCGCGGTCGGACGGACCGGCCGGAACGGCGGGCAGCAGCCCGGCGGGCACCGGCACCGGCGGCATACCCGCGCAGACCGGCCCCGGCCGGTCCCCGGCCCACCCGGCACCCGTCACCGGCCGGATCCGGCAGCCCGTCGCGCTGATCCGGCTGCTCGGCGGTCTGTTCGCCGCCGCCCTCACCCTGCTGCTCGCCGACTACGCCCGCGCCACCACCGGCGGTATCGCCGCCGACGTCGCCGAGGCCGCCTCCCTGGTGCCGCGGCCGCTGGCGAGCCTGGCGGGCGGGCTCACCACCGCCGCCGTCCTGCTGCTGCCGGTCGGCCTCGCCGTCCGCCGCCTGCTCGGACCCGACCGGCGCCGCGCCCTCCAACAGGTCTCCGACGGGCTGCTCGCCGCCGTCCTCGCCTACGGCGCCACCCTCGGCGTGGACCTGTGGGCCGACGGCCTCGCCCCGCACTCGCTGCTCACCGCGCTCACCCAGCCGCTGCCGGGCGAGGTCCTCGGGCGCACCGAACCGGTCTACGGCTACCTCGCCCCGGTCCTCGCCTTCATGACCGCCTCGGGCAGCCGCGAACGCCGCCTGCCCTGGAGCGTCCTCGCCCTCTACGGCCTCGCCGGACTCGCCGGCGGCTTCGCCACCCCCACCGCGCTGCTGCTCGGCCTGCTGATCGGCTGGACCGGCGCCCACGGCACCCTGTACGCCGTCGGCACCCCCGACCCCTGCCCCCGGCCCGGCGAGATCCTGCGCGCCCTGCGCGAGAGCGGCCTGCGCCCGGTCGAGGCCCACCCGACCGGACCGGACCGCTACCGGGTCCGGCAGGCCGACGACCGCCCCGAACTCGACGTCCAGCTCCTCGACCGGCAGGCCGTCACCGCCGCCGCCGTCCGGCGCGCCTGGCGCCGGCTGCGGCTGCACACCGCCCCCGACCCCCGGGTGCTGCGCTCCCCGCGCACCGGGCTGGAGCACGAGGCCCTGGTCACGTACGCGGCCCTGGCCGCCGGCGTCCGCACCCGCGACATCGCCGCCACCGCCGGCCTCGGCCAGGACACCGCCCTCATCGCGTACCGGCGGCTGCCCGGCCGCACGCTGGACCAGCTCGCCGACGAGGAGATCACCGACGCGCTGCTCACCGACGCCTGGGGCCAGCTCGCCCTGCTCCAGCGCCGCGAGATCGCCCACCGCGCCCTCGTCCCCTCCTCCCTGCTGGTCGACGACGCGGGCACGGTGCACCTGGTCGACTTCGCCGACGGCGACATCGCCGCCACCGAACTCGTCCTGCGCTGCGACGTCGCCCAGCTCCTCACCACCCTCGCGCTGCGCACCGGCGCGGCCCGCTCGGTCCGCACCGCCACCGCGGTCCTCGGCCCCGACCCGGTCGACGCGGCCCTCCCCCTCCTCCAGCCCATCGCCCTCACCCACACCACCCGCCGCGCCCTCAAGCTCCACGCGAAACGGGCCGGCGCGCCCGCAACCGTCGAGGGCCCGCCCGCCCCGGGGACGGCGGCCGGCGCCGTGCCCGCGCCCCGGCGCGGTGCCCCCGACGGCGCCGCGACCGACGGCCCCGCCGCCGACGGCCCCGGGCCGGGCGGGCTGCTGGAGGAGATCCGGGCGGAGGCGCTGCGGGCCCGGCCGCAGGTGGTGGGGCGGCCGGTGCGGCTGGAGCGGCTGCGGCCGCGGACGCTGCTGGCGGTCGTGGGCGGGGTGGTGGCCGGGTGGCTGCTGATCCCGCAGTTGTTCGCGGCGGAGGACAATCCGGTCTCCGCCCTGGCGGACGCCGACCCGTGGTGGCTGCTGCTGGCGCTGGTCGCGGCGGCGACCAGCCACGTCACGGCGGCGATGGGCTTCGTCGGCTTCGTCCCGGAGCGGCTGGACTTCCGCAACGCGGTGCTGGCCCAGCTGGCCGGGTCGTTCGTGAAGCTGGTGTCGCCCGGCGGGGTCGGCGGGGTCGCGCTGAACACCCGCCTGCTGCAGCGGGCCGGGATCCCGACGGCGCAGGCGCTGTCCAGCGTCGGCGTCGGGACGATGATCGGACTGGTGCTGCACCTGCTGCAGCTGGGGGCCTTCGTCTACCTGCTGGACATGCAGCCGGGCGGCTCCGAGCTGGACGCGCTGCCCGCGGTGGTGGGCGGACTGGCGGGGGCGGCGGCGCTGCTGGCGGTGGTGTCGGCGATCCCGGTGGCCCGGCGCTGGCTGGCGGCCCGGCTGCGGCCGCTGACCACCGAGGTGCTGCCCCGGCTGCTGGACCTGCTGCGCAGCCCGGCCCGGCTGGCGGTCGGGGTGACCGGGCAGCTGCTGGTGTCGATCTGCCTGATCTCCTGCCTGTACTGCTGTGCCCGCGCGATCGGGCGGGAGCCGTCCTTCGCCTCGGTCGCGGTGGTGTTCCTGGTGGGCAACGCGGCGGGCAGCGCGGCGCCGACCCCGGGCGGGGCCGGCGCGGTGGACGGGGCGCTGATCACGCTGCTGCAGCAGACCGCGTCGATGGAGAAGGGCGGCGCGCTGGCGGCGGTGGCGCTGTACCGGCTGCTGACGCTGATCCTGCCGGTGCTGCCGGGCTGGGCGGCGATGGCCTGGCTGCAGCGCCGCCGCGCGCTGTGAGCCCGGGGGGCCCGCGGCGCGGGCCGGCTCACTCCCGGTACTCGTCCTCGTCGAGCTGGACCACCCTGGCCTGCTCCGCGACGTCCGCGACGTCGGTGGCCGGGTCGGCACCGAGGGCGCGGCGCTCGGCGACCTCGTCGTACTCGTCGGACCGGGGCGCCTCCTCGTCGGGCTCCACGGTCTCGGCGGTCTCGTCGATCAGGTACTCCTCGTGATCCTGCGGCATGGCATCCGTCCTCACTGTTCGGAAGCTCCCCGCGATCCGGGTGGCGGTACTGGCAGTATCCGCCGCCCGGGGTCCGGACGCGAAGCGCCGGGGCCGCCCCGGCGTGTTGCCGGAGGGCGCGCGCCCACCCGGCCCGCCCTGCCGATTGACCCACGAAATACGCCACTCAATGGCCCAGGGAGCGGGTTCATTCCGCCCCTAGGGTCGACGGCATGACGACGAACGAGACCACCGGGACCCCCGCCCGCCTCGACTACGCCCGCACCGTCCCGAAGGTCTTCCGCGCGATGATCGCCCTGGACGCCGCCGCCCGTGCGGGCCTGGACCCGGCACTGGTCGAACTCGTCCAGATGCGCACCTCCCAGCTGAACGGCTGCGCGTACTGCCTCGACATGCACGCGAAGGACGCCCGCAAGGCCGGCGAGTCCGACGAGCGGATCCATCTGCTGCCGGTCTGGCCGGAGGCCCCGGCCGGGGTGTACAGCGCGGGCGAGCGGGCCGCCCTGGCACTCGCGGAGGAGATCGCGCGGATCGGCGGCGGGGTGTCGGACGCGGTGTACGCCCGGGCCGCCGCGCACTTCACCGAGGCCGAGCTGGCGCAGCTGATCTCGGTCTGCTTCGCCGTCAACGCCTGGAACCGCATCAACGTGGCCACCCGCAAGAGTCCCGGCAGCGCCTGACCGGACGGCCCGCGCGGAGCACCGTCCGCCACGTCGCGCGCGGGGTCGGGCACGGCACCGGCCGGTGGCCCGCGCGGAACGCCGCCCAGGCCGCCGGGGGTACGATCGGTGCCGTACAAAGGGCTTACCCACACCCACCCGGTGGCCCCGAGGCCCATACGAACGACGGGGAACGCATGTCCGGCTCGCACTACTTCACCGGTGCACCCGAGGTCGCCAGCGACCGCCGGCCGATCACGGTGTCCCTGCCGGACCTGACCCTGGAACTGACCACCGACGCCGGGGTGTTCTCCCGCGACCGGCTCGACCCGGGCACCCGGATCCTGCTGGAGAACGCCCCGCAGCCGCGGGTGCGCGGTCCGATCCTGGACGTCGGCTGCGGCTACGGCCCGATCGCGCTCACCTGGGCGACCCGGCGCAAGCGGCTGCCGGTCTGGGCGGTGGACGTCAACGAGCGCGCCCTGGAGCTGGTGCGGCTGAACGCCGGGGCGCTGGGGCTGGGCAACGTGCAGGCCGCGCTGCCCGACGACGTCCCGGAGGACGTCCGGTTCGCGACGATCTACTCCAACCCGCCGATCCGGATCGGCAAGGCGGCACTGCGCCGCCTGCTGACCCACTGGCTCGGCCGGCTGACCCCGGACGGCTCGGCGTTCCTCGTGGTGCAGAAGCACCTGGGCTCGGACTCGCTGCAGAAGTGGCTGAACGACCAGGGCTACCCGACGACCCGGGTCACCTCGGTCAACGGGTTCCGGATTCTGGAAGCGCGGCCCCGCCCCGAGGTGGGCGAGGGCCCGGAGAATGGACGAGGTACGACGTCGTGAAGCAGCTGCGCGGGACCGAACTGAAGCGTCTGCACCGCTCGTGGCGGCGCAGCAACGAGTTCCGGCTCGCGATGATCCTGGAGAACCTGCAGTCGCCGTTCAACGTCGGCTCGGTGGTCCGGACCGGCGCGGCGATGGGCGCCGAGAAGCTGTACCTGGCCGGGGACACCCCGTCGGTGCGCTCGTCCGGCGCGCAGAAGGCCGCGATGGGCACCGACAAGTACCTGAAGGTGGAGCACTTCCCGACCGTCGCCGAGGCGGTGGCCGCGGCGAAGGCGGACGGCTTCAAGGTGGTCGGCCTGGAACTGGCCGACGAGGCGGTGCCGATGTTCGCCGCCGAGCTCACCCCGGCGGTGGCGTTCGTGCTCGGGCACGAGGACCGCGGGATCACGCCCGACGCGCTGGCGCTCTGCGACCAGGTGGTGTTCGTGCCGCAGCTGGGCCGGGTCGGCTCGCTGAACGTGTCGGCGGCCGCGACGGTGGCCTGCTACGAGGCGCGCCGGCAGGGGTACGCGATCAGCGGCACGCCGGACGGCGACCTCGGGGGCGACCTCGGCGACGAGGACTGACGCGGGTGAACGGCGGGAGGGGTGTGCCGAAAGGCCCACCCCTCCCGCCGTGTGGGGGGCGGTACCCCCCGGCTGACGTGCCGACCGCCGAATTTGGGGTAGCAACCCCCCCGCGGCCCAAGAGGGGGGTGGCGCAACACCGCGCACCACCCCGACCACACAGAAACCCCCGCGCC
>NZ_JBHWBZ010000072.1:15757-21611 GCF_042735475.1 Kitasatospora sp. NPDC059577
CCCGGCCCCGCGGGGGCCCCCGTCGGCCGTTTCTGCCGCGGGGGGTCTCGGGGGGTGGGGGGTCCCCCAACCCCCCCCCCCCCCCCCCCGTTTCCGCTCGGAAACCCCGCGGATCTCTGCCGAACGGCAGATGTGCGGAACGCACCGGCCCGGAAGCATTCGGTGCGTGACCGAACTCCGGATCCTCGACCTGACCAAGGAGTACCGCGGCGGCAAGCGCGCGGTGGACTCCTTCTCGCTGACGCTGCGGCCCGGCGTGCTCGGCCTGCTCGGTGCCAACGGCGCCGGCAAGTCGAGCCTGATGCGCGTCCTGGCCACGGTCACCCGGCCCACCTCGGGGCAGGTGCTGTGGGAGGGCGTCGACACCGCCCGGCACCCCGGGCCGCTGCGCCGCACCGTCGGCTACCTCCCGCAGGACTTCGGCGTCTACCCGCAGCTCACCGCCCGTGAGTTCCTCGGCTACCTGGCCGCCGCCAAGGGGATGCGCCGGCGCCCCGCACAGGCCCGGATCGCCGAACTGCTCGACCTGGTCAACCTGTCGGGCGCGGCCGGGCAGCGGCTCGGGGCGATGTCCGGCGGGATGCGCCAGCGGGTCGGCATCGCCCAGGCCCTGCTGAACGACCCGGCGCTGCTGATCGTGGACGAGCCGACGGTCGGGCTGGACCCTGAGGAGCGGCTGCGCTTCGGCAGCCTGCTGAGCGGCCTCGGCGCCGACCGGATCGTCGTGCTGTCCACCCACATCGTGCCGGACGTGGCCGCCACCGCCGACCGGATCGCCGTCATGGGACACGGCCGGCTGCTGCACCACGGCACCCCGGAGGAGTTGCTCCGCCGCGCGGAGGGCTCGGTCTGGGAGCTGACCGTCGCGGCCGACCGGCTCCCGTCGCTGCGTTCCCGGTTCCTGCTCGGCGGCACCACCCGCACCCCGCAGGGCGTCCGGGCGCGGGTGCTGTCCGCGGCCCGGCCCGCCCCGGAGGCGGAGCCCGTCGCACCCCGGCTGGACGACGCGTACCTGCTGCTCACCGCCGCCCCGGCCGCCGAGGAGGTGGCGGCGTGGTGACGCGCATCGGGGCGCTGGCCCTGGCCGACTTCCGGGAGCGTAGGCGGCGGCCCGGCTACCTGGTCGTGCTGCTCGGCACGCTCGCCCTCGGGCTGCTGGCCGCGCCGGTCGGCGACTCCCGCTGGGAGGTGTTCCAGGTGACCGACCTGCACGGCCGCTACACCAGCGGCTACGTGGGGACGGTGACGGCGCTCGGCGGCGCGGTCTGGCTCTCGCTGGCGGGCTTCGGCATCGCGCGCGGGGCGATCCCCCGGGACGAGCAGGGCGGCGTGGGCCGGCTGCTCGCCGCCACGCCGATCGGCCGGTTCGCCTACCTGGCGGGCAAGTTCGGCAGCAATCTGCTGCTGTTCGGCTCGATGCTGGCTGCCCTGGCCGGGACGGCGCTCGGCGTGCAGCTGCTCAAGGGCGACTCCGGCCACGTGGACGTGGTGCGGCTGCTGCTGCCGTACGTCCTGATCACGCTGCCGCTGCTGGCGGCGGTGGCCGGGTGCGCGGTGCTCTTCGACACCCTGCCGGGGTTGCGCGGCGGCCTGGGGTCGATGGTGTGGTTCGCGGTCTGGCTGGTGTTCGTCCTGGGCGCGCAGACCGGCGGCGGTCCGGACCTCCTGGGCATGCGGCGGATCACCGCCTCGATCCGGGAGGTGATCGCGGCGAGTGGGCGGCCGGTCGACGGCGTCGAGTTCGGGGTCGGACTGACGGCGGACAACCGGGTGCTCGGCACCTTCGACTGGCCCGGTCTCGGGGCGGTCGAGGCTGGCGGGCCCGCCCGGACGGGGCTGCTGCTGATCGCGGCGGCGGTCGGGCTCGCGCTGCTCGGGGCGCTGTGGTTCCGGCGCTTCGACGGGGCGGAGTCCCGGCCGGCCCCGACCGGACTCCGCCCGGGCGCGACGGGGGTGCGCCCGGGCGGGTGGGGCCGCAGGGGCCCACGGCAGGACGGCGGCGGCGCGGCCCCGGAGGCCGGGCCGGCCGACTTCGCCCGGGATCCGGCCCGGCTGACCCCGGCCCGCAGGGGCGGCACGGTGCTCGCCGCGCTCGCCGGGGAGCTACGGATCCTGGTCCGGGGGCAGCGGTCCTGGTGGGCCGGAGCGGCCGCGATCGCGGCGCTGGCGCTGGGTGTGGCGCCGGACGGGCCGAGCCACGCGGTGCTGCCGTTCGCCGTGCTCTGGCCGGTGCTGCTCTGGTCCCGGATGGGCCACCGCGCGGACGGCGGCAGCGTCGAGGAACTGCTGGGCGCCTGTCCGTCCCCGCTCCGTCGGACACTGGCCGGCCTGCTCGCCGGGATCGTCCCGGCGCTGGCGGTGGTGGCCGGGCCGGTGGTCCGGCTGCTCGGCGCCGGGGAGACCCGGGCCGCCGCGGGCGCGCTGGCCGGGGCCCTGCTGGTCCCCGCCCTGGCCATGCTCTGCGGCACCGTCGCCCGCGGTCCCCGGCTGTTCCAGACCGTCTACCCACTGCTCTGGTACGGGATGGTCAACCACGTCCGCGGCCTGGACTTCCTCGGCGTCTCCGGGGCCGGCGCCCCGGCCCCGGCGGCGGTCGCCGGCCTCGCCGCCGCCCTGGCGCTGGGAGTCCTCGCCGTGGGCGCGATACGCCACGCCACCCGCTGAGCCGCCGGCCCCCGCGGGATCGTCCCCGGCCGGGAAAAGAGGGGAGTTTCTCCCACCGACACCCCCGCCCCGCGCTCGCCAGAATGGCTGCACGGCCGTCGCGGCCGGGGCGCCACGACGGCACCACAACGGCACCACAGGGAGGGGCACGTCCATGGACGGCACGATGGAACCCGGGGGAGGTCCCGCACCGGTCGAGGTCCGGGGGTTCTCGATCCCCGCCGGACTCACCGGTCTGCGGCGGGCGCTGACACTCTGCCGCCTGTCCTTCGTCGCCCTCGGGCACTCCCTCGGGGTGACCGGGGCGATCACCCTGGTCGGCCCGGGCCTCGGCCTGGTGCCGCGCGCCATGGCGGGCGTCCGCGCACTGGCGGACCGTCAACGGGCGCTGGCCGAGGACTGGTCCGGCGTGCGGATACCGGGCCCGCCCGGCCCGCTGCCGGAGGTGCCGGCGGGCGCCTCCGGCATGATCGCCCGCTACCGCTGGATCACCGGCGACCCGCAGACCCGGCGGGAGTTCGCCTGGATCTTCACCGAGCCGGTCGTCGGCGGCCTCCTCGCCTTCCTGCCGGTCGCCTTCGTGCTGAGCGGCCTCTGGGGCGTCTTCCTGGCCTTCTTCGGCGTCCGGCTGTCCACCGTCCTGGACGGCCTCTGGTACGAGTTCATCCCGATCGAAGGCCCGGTCACCGCGGCCCTCGCCGGCCTCCTCGGCGTGCTCCAACTGCCGCTCGCCCTCTGGCTGGCGCCGCGGGTCGTACACCGCCACACCCGCTACACCCGCGCGATGCTCGCCCCGAGCGAGCAGGAGCTGATGGCCGGTCGGATCGCCCACCTGACCACCACCCGCAGCGCGGCGGTCGACACCCGGATGGCCGAGATCCGCCGGATCGAGCGCGACCTGCACGACGGCGCGCAGGCCCGCCTGGTCGCGATGGGCATGACCCTGGACGCCGCCGAGCACCTGCTGGAGCGGGATCCGCAGGCCGTCCGCGCCCTGCTGGTCGAGGCGCGCCAGTCCTCCGCCAAGGCCTTGGAGGAGCTCCGCGACCTGGTCCGCGGCATCCACCCGCCGGTCCTGGCCGACCGCGGACTCGTCGACGCCGTCCGGGCGTTGGCCATGGTCAGCCCCGTCCCCACCGAGGTCACCGCGGACCTGCCGGGCCGCCCGGAGATGCCGCTGGAGTCCGCCGCCTACTTCGCGGTCTCGGAGCTCCTCGCCAACGTCGCCAAGCACTCCGACGCCGGCCGCGCCCACATCGACCTCCGCTACGATCGCGGCGTGCTGCGCGTCACCGTCTCCGACAACGGGCGGGGCGGCGCGGACGCCCGTCTCGGCACCGGACTGCGCGGCGTCGAACGGCGGCTCGCCACCTTCGACGGGATCGTCGCCGTCAGCAGCCCCGTCAACGGCCCCACCACGGTGACCATGGAGCTTCCGTGCGCATTGTCCTCGCCGAGGACCACTTCCTCCTGAGGGACGGCCTGATCCGACTCCTCCAGGCGTACGGCCACGAGGTGGTGGCCGCCGTGGACAACGGACCGGACCTCCTTCGGGCCCTCACCGAGCAGCGGCCGGACGTCTCGATCATCGACGTCCGGCTGCCGCCGACCTTCACCGACGAGGGTCTGCTCGCCGCCCTCACCGCCCGCCGCACCGACCCCGGCCTCCCCGTCCTGCTCCTCTCCCAGTACGTCGAGCCCCTCTACGCCCGGGAACTGCTCGCCACCGGCGGCCGCGGGGTCGGCTACATGCTCAAGGACCGTGTCACCAACGGCGCCCAGTTCCTCGACTCGATCCACCGGGTGGCGGCCGGCGGCACCGCCATGGACCCGGAGGTCGTCTCCGGCCTGCTGGTCCGCAAGGGGCGCGACACCGCCCTGGCCGCCCTCTCCGACCGCGAGCGCGAGGTCCTCGAAGCGCTCGCCCAGGGCCGTTCCAACGCCGGTATCTCCCAGGCCCTGTTCATCACCGAGAAGGCCGTGGCGAAGCACATCGGCAACATCTTCGGCAAGCTCGGCCTCCTCCAGACCGACACCGACAACCGTCGCGTGCTGGCCGTCCTCACCTACCTCGACCAGTAGCCGGCGGCGGCCCGGACCGGGCGGCCGGCGCCTCCGGCAACGGGGCTCCCCAGGGCGGGTCCCGATCCGCAAAGCTGCCGGTCAACCGGCAGATCGGGCCCCGCCCCGGGCCCGGCCCCGGAGTACGATGGCCCGGTCCCGGAGGCGCCGAACACACGGGAGCCCGCACGGGCCCGACCCTCGCCGCACCATCCGTTCGGAGCGCGGCAGGGCAGACCGCGCACCCCCCGGGACGGTCGACCGCACCACAGCACCAGGCAAGGCCCAGAACGACGGCCCGTCGTGCTGCGCAGGCAGGGCGCGGGCCGCTCCACGCCCCGATGCCCGTCTGTGAGGACCGCACCCATGACCCCTGCCCTGTCCACCACGAGCCCGGCCACCGACGGACGACCGACCGGGATCGCCGACTCTTCCGACCCGTCCGACTCCGCCACCCCCGCCGGACTCCCCGAACTCCCCGAACTCCCCGACCTTCCCGAGCTCCCTGAACTCTCCACCTACAGCAGGCTGTTGGACCTGCTTTCGGCGGACCCGGCCGCCTACCGCACGATCTGCCACGAGCCGGAGGGGAACACCGCCCTCGCCAGCGAGCTGCGCGGCCACCCGCTGGAGCAGGCCGCCAAGTCCATCGTCGTCCGGGCCAAGCGCAGCAAACAGGACGGCGGCGGACGGTACGCGCTCGCCGTGGTGCCGGGCGACCGCCGGGTCGACCTCGACGCCGTCGGCCGGGCCCTCGGATCCAGTCGGGTCGGCTTCGCGGACCGCACCACCGCCGAGCGGTTGAGCGGCTGCGCGAGCGGCTCGATCATCCCGTTCTCGTTCCACCCGGAACTCGAACTCCTCGTGGACCACGAGCTGTTGATACACAGTCATCTCTACTTCAACGCGGCGAGACTCGACCGTTCGATCGAGCTGCGCACCGCCGTGTACAAGACGCTCGCGCAGCCGCAGGTCCTCGCCATCGCCGCCTAGCCCGCCCGGCCCCGGGGGGGGGGGGGGGGGCCCCCCCCCCCCCCCCCCGCCGGGCGCCCCGGCGCCCCCCCCCCCCCCCCCCCCCCCCCCCCCCCCCCGCCCCCCCCACACCCCCACCCCCCCGGCGGGGCCCGCC
>NZ_JBHWBZ010000072.1:21621-24798 GCF_042735475.1 Kitasatospora sp. NPDC059577
GCCTTTCGTCCTCGCACCGCGTCCATCACACCCCGCCCCCCCCGCCCCCTGCCCCGCCCCCGCCGCCCCCCCCCCCCGCGCCGGCGGGGGCCCGGGCCCCCCCCCCCCCCCCCCCGGGGCTGAGACTGCCTCACCACCACCCCACCGGGGTGCCCCCTTCCCGCCTCACTCCTACCAGAACGTCATACCGCCGTTCCCGAAGACCTGGTAGGAAGTCGATCATCATGAACGACAACGATGTAGTAAGACTGGAGCAGGTCACCCGCTCCTACGGAACCGGCCAGAACACCGTCACCGCGCTGGCCGGAGTCACCCTCGGCTTCGCCCGCGGCAGCTTCACCGCCGTCATGGGACCCTCCGGATCCGGCAAGAGCACCCTGCTCCAGTGCGCCGCCGGGCTCGACCGCCCGGACTCCGGCACCGTCGTCGTCGACGGCATCGACCTCGGCGGCCTCGACGAGACCGCACTGACCGAACTGCGCCGGGAACGCCTCGGCTTCGTCTTCCAGGCGTTCAACCTGCTCGGCGCCCTGACCGCCGAACAGAACGTCGGCCTGCCGCTGCGCCTGGCCGGCCGCAGGCCCGACCCCGCACAGGTCCGGGCCGCCCTGGCCCAGGTGGGCCTCGGCGAGCGGACCGGCCACCTGCCCTCGCAGATGTCCGGCGGACAGCAGCAGCGGGTGGCGATCGCCCGCGCGCTGATCTCCGCCCCGGAGGTGCTCTTCGCGGACGAGCCCACCGGCGCCCTGGACAGCTCCAGCAGCCGCGAGGTACTCACCCTGCTCCGGTCCCTCGTCGACCGGCAGGGCCAGAGCACCATCATGGTCACCCACGACCCGGTCGCCGCCTCCTACGCCGACACCGTGCTCTTCCTCGCCGACGGCCTGGTCGTCGACCGCCTGGAGGACCCGGACCCGCAGACCGTCGCCGCCCGGATGACCGCCCTGGAACAGGCCCGCGAGGAGGCCGCCCCCACCGACCGCGGCGACGAGGCGGGCACCCCCACCGACCGCGCCGACGAGGCGGGCACCCCCGGACACGGTGACCCCCGATGACCGGCTTCCGTCTCCTCCTCCCGGTCGCCGCCGTCTCGATGCGCCGCCGCTGGCCGTCCTTCGTCGGCTCCTTCGTCGCGCTCGCCCTCGGCGTCGCGGTGATGTCCGCCGCCGGGGTGCTCCTCAACACCACCATGGGCGAGGACTCGCTGCCCGGCGCGCCCTCGCTGCACAAGCTGGTGAGCTTCATGGCCGCCATGGCCGGGTTCGTCTCGGTCTTCGTGGTCTCCTCGACCTTCGCCTTCGCCGTCGCCCAGCGCCGCCAGGAGACGGCGATGCTGCGCGCGGTCGGCGCCACGCCCCGCCAGGTCCGGGCCCTGGTCCTCGGCGAGGCCATGGTGGTGGCGCTGTCCGCCGCGGTCACGGGCTGCGCGGCGGGCCTGGCCGTCGCCCCGGCGATCGCCGG
Source organism: Kitasatospora sp. NPDC059577 (assembly GCF_042735475.1). NCBI lineage: Bacteria > Bacillati > Actinomycetota > Actinomycetes > Kitasatosporales > Streptomycetaceae > Kitasatospora > Kitasatospora sp. NPDC059577. The sequence goes on from NZ_JBHWBZ010000072.1 coordinate 23,083, forward strand.
CTGGCTGGTCGACCAAGGCGCCGCCCCGAGCGGATTCCACGCCGAACCGGCAGCGCTGCCGCTGCTGCTCGCCGCCTCGGGCGGCCTGCTCGTCGCCCTGCTCGGCGCCTACGCGGCGTCCCGCCGGGCCGGCCGGGTGCGGCCGGTGGAGGCGCTCAACGAGGTCGCCGTCGACCGGAAGGTGATGCCGCCCGTCCGCTGGGTGGCCTCCGGCCTCTTCCTCTGCGTCTTCGGCTACACCCTGTCGACGTTCGTCTCGATGCCCGCCTCGATGCTGGCCGACCCGCAGTCCCGCGATCCGCAGACCACCCCGCAGTTCGCGCTGCTCTTCGACGTCATGGCGGTGCTCGCGGTCGTCCTGGTCGCCCCGATGCTGGTGCCACCGCTGGTGCGCCTGTTCACCGCGCTCGTCCCGCTGCTGCCCGGCGCGGCCGGGCTGATCGCCCGCCAGAACGCCCTCGCCGCGATCCGTCGCACCGTCTCCACCGCGACGCCGGTCTTCCTGGTGATCGGCCTGGCCGGCTCGGTGGTCGGCGGCACGGTGGCGTTCGGCGACGCACTCGCCGCCCAGGGCCGAGCCGCCCTCAAGGCGGGGTACGTGGTCGAGCCGTCCGACGGCCACGCCGTGCCCGCCGACGCCCTGCGCAACCTCGCCGCCCTCCCGGACGCCCGGCTGACCACCGCCGCCACCGTCCGGTTCGACGGCCTGGCCGCCCCGGACCGGCAGCCCGTCCCCGGCCGCCCCGGCGACCTGCCGATCCCGGAGGACGGCCTCGCGGTCGACGGCGACCTGCGCGAGGCCTGGAACCTGACCGCCGACGCCGGTTCGCTCGCCGACCTGCACGGCAGGACGGTCGCGGTCTCCACCGACATGGCCCGGGTCTTCGGCTGGCACGTCGGCGACACCCTGAACGCCCGCCTCGCGGACGGCACCCGGGAGCCGCTGCGGCTGGTCGCCCAGATCGGCCACCTGCTGCCGCACCTGCCCGAGATCGTCGTCCCCCGCGAGGCCGTCCCCGGCCCGGGCACCGTCTCCGTCGCCTACCTGTCCACCGGCGCGGGCCCCGACCAGGTCACGGCCGCGGTGGGCGGCACCGCGGCCCGCGCCACCGCGGGCACGGACTGGATCGGCGCCCACAACGACCGGACCACGAAGAACGGCTGGATCTCCATGCTGGCGATCCTCGGCCCGGCCCTGCTCTACGCGCTGATCGCCATCGTCAACACGATGATGATGTCCACCGGTGACCGCCTGCGGGACTTCGCCACCCTGCGCCTCACCGGCGGCACCCGCCGCCAGGTCCTGCGCGTGGTCGCCGTCGAGACCCTGCTGGTCGTCGCCACCGCGGCGGCCCTCGGACTGGCCGTCACCCTGGTCACCCAGTACGCGACCGTGCTGCTGATCGAGAACCGCGTCCTCGACGCCACCCGCTCCGCAGCCCTCGACCTGCCGTGGACCACCCTCGCCGGAGCCACCGCCGTCTGCCTGGTGCTCGCGCTCCTCGCCAGCCTGCTCCCGGCCCGCCTCGCCCTGCGGATCCGCCCCCTCGACCTCGCGAACGGCCGCCAGTAACCACCCCCGGGGCCCGGGGGGCCCCCCCCCCCCCCCCCCCCCCCCCCCCCCGGGGCCCCCCGGCCCCCCCCCCCCCCCCCAAACACCCCCCCCCCCCCCCCCCCCCCCCCCCCCCACAAGCCCCACCCGCACGCAGTGTCCTA
>NZ_JBHWBZ010000072.1:24808-43353 GCF_042735475.1 Kitasatospora sp. NPDC059577
CGCCCGCGCCCGAGGTGTCCACCCCCCACCGCCCCCCCTCGCCCGCCCCCCCCACCCCGCCCGGGGGCGGGCGCCCCCCCCCCCGCGGCCCCCGGCCCGCCCCTCCGGTCACCCCAGTGCCCACGAACACGAAGAAGCCCAGGTCAGAACCGATCTGACCTGGGCTTCGAACCGAGCCGCCTGCGGGATTCGAACCCGCGACCTACGCATTACGAGCCCGGCCGGCTACAGTCCGCAGCCGTCGAAACTCCCGAGCCGCGGACTACACGAGACCGATCTGGACCGCCTCGAACGGTGTGGGCTGAACCCGGAACTGAGCCTGGCCATGGCCCCGATGGCGGGCCAGGCGACATGACCGGCACGTTCACGCGAGCCGAGGAAGTCGGCTGCGGCCACCGATCGCGCTCCTCGCACTGCGTGGCTGGATTCCCGATCCTGGAGCATGATCTGACGATTAGCCACACATATGAGTAGTCGACTTGACGCACCATCCGATGATGAGCCACGATCCCCTTGCGTCGATCCGCGTCGGCGCGGCGGTACGACACCTGGACTTCCAAATCCGGGTGGCCCCAAGGGGCACTGCGACCCGACCGGCGATCCGGACGGTGAATGTTCGTGTTGCTGCCGGACGTGGCAGGCGCCATGGAGCACACCCCGTCAGTTGACGACGGTTCCCTCCATGGGCGGACGACATTTCTGGCCTTTCGGCGTCGCACCGCTGAAGCCGTCACAGCAACTCGGCTGGGCGGCGGTGTCACGATGGACAAACCCAGTGACCGAGCACATGCCGCTCTTCAGTGAGCCGCAGAACCTCCAGCCCCGCATCGAACTCCCTGTCCAGGCGGAGCACGACCTCGAGGCGCTGAGCATCACCCGCCGGCCGCTGCCGCTTCCGGAGATGCCGGCCACCGCCGCGCTGCGGAAGGTCGCGATGCGGCTGGAGAAGAACCCGCGCACCAACCTCGGCGAGGACGCCCGTAGGGCCGCCGCGGCCCTGCAGGTCGAGCCCGAGCGGGCCGCCCTGCTGGTTACCGCGCAGCCCAACGGCGTCTCGCTGCTCAGCGAGGTGGCGGTTCCGGGCGGCGCCCTGGACGTGATCGAGTGCCGGGCCTGGACCCGGATGCTGTTCCCGCTGTACCAGCCGCGCATCGCGGCCCTGTCCCTGTCCGTGCCGGCACCCCGGTTGCTCGACGACCATGACGAGGACGGTCACCCGCTCGCCCAGGCCCACTGCGTGTTCTCCTCCCCCAAGGAACTCGCCGAGCTGGTGCGCGAGACGGTGGTCAGCACGCTGAACACTCCGAAGTCCGACTACTCGGACTCGATCATGCAGCGTGGCGTGTCCGAACCGCTCCTGGTCATTCTGGTCCGGGTCACCTTCACCGACGGCTCGCCCTCCCGCGTGCTGCCGGTTGTCGTGGACGGCATCTCCCGGCTCTCGTCCGCCTCGAAGACCCGCACGGGCCGGACCAACGAGGGCACCGGCGACGCCGTGGTCGAGGACCTCCTGCGCGACCCCAACAGCCTCCGCCGGGCCGTCCGGGACGAGGTTGTCACCTACAACACCGCCTACCAGCGCGGGCTGACCGACCAGGTCGTCCGCGTCGGCCAGGCCACGACCGTGCCCGTCCGCCTGGTCGTCGGCGCCCACAACGGCAACACCCCGGAGGCCGGCCAGTGACCACACAGACCACGACCGCGAACCCGCTCGCCCCGGAGGGGGGCACCTTCTCCTTCGTCACGATGGTGGAGAACCTCGTCGCCGGCGAACACCTCGAGAAGAACCCCTGGACGCAGGACGCGATGTGGCACAACATCGCCAACCAGGTCGTCGACGGGCTCGTCGCCCGCGGCGTGCTGACCCGGGTCCAGGGCGACATCATCACCGGGGTCACGCCGCTCGCCGACCTCCCCGACCTGATCGGCTGCCCCGACGACTCCCCCGTGTGGCGCGCGATCTACACCACCCACCGCCTCACCAGTGGCGCCGCGTTCCGCGCGGCCAAGGCCGAGATCCGCAACATCATGGCCCGCCGTGCTGTCACCACCAAGCAGTTCAGCTTCATGCTCGGCGTCATCGTCGACCGGGACATCCGCAAGGCCAAGAGCCGCAAGGAGAAGGGCAACCACAAGCCCGCCTCCCTGCAGACCGCCCGCAACGCCTTCGGAGACGGCGGCTACCTCACCGACGCCGTGGTCGGCGGCACTTGGGCGCCGATCTACAAGGCGCCCACCGAGCTGCTGGGGATGGCACTCGCCGGTGACACCGCCGCCCGGACCACGTTGATGATCGGCGGCGGCTACGCCCTGATCATGGACGGCTACCTCACCCGGGACCGCGAGTCCAAGTTCTTCGAGGGCACCACCCCCTACCGCGGCACCCCGCCGGTGATCCTCAGCGACCTGGCCAGCCACCCGCACGGCCTGCGGATGCTCGCCACCGCATGGTCGGGATGGAATCCTGAACTGCCCTCCCACGAGTACAACATCCCCGACATCAAGGAGGACGGCAGCGTCGTCATCGGGGGGTCGACCGTCGAAACCCTCCAGGCGGTGCGTCTGACCGAAGGACGGCTCTTCGAGATCGCCAGCCCCAGCAAGGCGATGGCGGGGTCCCTCAAGCAGCAGGAGATCCGTCGCGGTCGGAACATCGCCGACAGCCCGGAGGAGCGCAACCGCGCCAACCGGGACCATCTCATCTTCGCTCTGGAGATGGCCATGGACGCCTCCGCGGAGCTCAGCGCATCCACAGTCTCCCCGCCGCCCCACCCCTTCGGAACCCACGACGAGTGGACGAAGGCTCGGGATGCCGCGCTCCAGGTGTACGCCACGCTCGTGAAGAACGAGCCCGACACCCAGGCCGGCTTCATCAACAGTGATGACCCGGACAGCGACGAGGACGAGTCGTACTAGTCGTAGAACACAGCGCTCGTTGACCACGGCGCCGGCCGGCTGCCCTGCCGGCCGGCGACTGTTCTCCACGGATCGAGTGGTTGAGCTCACCTTGGAACTGCACAACGACCGAGGCCAACGCCGTCTGGCCCCAGTGGGCCGTCAGTGAGACCACAAACGAGACCGCGGGCAGGTGGGCTGCACGTACCCGTCGTCGCCGCCGCATGCGATGGATGACAGAAGGCCCGGTCAGAGAACCTGACCGGGCCTTCATCGTCTGAGCCGCCTGCGGGATTCGAACCCGCGACCTACGCATTACGAGTGCGTTGCTCTGGCCAACTGAGCTAAGGCGGCACCGTTGCCGTGTGTGGCGGCAACGCGGGCCAGTCTACACAGGTTGGCGGGTGATCCGTACCCGGATACCCGGGGGGCGGGTCAGGCGGAGGAGACGGCGAGTTTGGCGGCGAAGCCGGCGAAGAGGACGGCGACGCCGCTGGTGAGGGTGGCGGAGAGACGCTTGCGGCGGCGGAAGGCGGTGGCGAGGGTGGTGCCGGCGAATATCAGCAGGGAGAGGTAGAGCAGGCTGAAGGTCTGCAGGATGCCACCGAGGAGGGCGAAGGAAAGGGCGGGCTGTCCGTAGGACGGGTCGACGAACTGGGTGAAGAAGGAGAGCAGGAAGAGGATGGCCTTCGGGTTGAGGAGGCTGACCACGAGGGCGCGGCGGAAGGGGTTCTCGGCGGACTCGGGGTCCGGCTCGGCGGTGGTGTCGGCGGCGGCCCGGTGTTCGAGCCAGAGGCCGCGGGCGGCGCGGAGCATGCCGTAGCCGATCCAGAGCAGGTAGGCGGCGCCGCCGAACTTGACCACCGCGAAGACGGCCGGGTTGGCCTTCAGCAGGGAGGCCGCGCCGATCGAGGTGAGGCTGATCAGGGTGAGGTCGCCGACGAAGACGCCGGCGGCGGCCCGGTAGCCGGTCCGGACGCCCTTGCGGGCGGCGACGGACAGCACGTACAGGGAGTTGGGGCCGGGCAGCAGGATGATGACGAGGGCGCCGAGGACGTACGTCGCCAGGTCGTTGACTCCGAGCACGTTGAGCTCCGGTGCGGGGAAGGGTGGCAGGGGGCGCTCATCGTAACGTCGTACCGGTAATCGATTGAAGTGAAAACTACCTACCGGCCGTCCGGAACCCCACGCCCTACCGGTCGCAGCGCGTGTCCTGCTCAGGGGCCTCCCCGGTCAGCAGGAAGCGGTTCACCGCGCCGTCCACGCAGGTGCTGTGCCGGCCGTACGCGGTGTGGCCGTCCCCGTCGAAGGTCAGCAGGCGGCCGGACTCCAGCTGCCCGGCCAGGGACCGGGCCCAGGCGTACGGGGTGGCCGGGTCGCGGGTGGTGCCGATGACGACGATCGGGGCGGCGCCGGACGCCCGGATGGTGTGCGCCGCGCCGGTCGCCCGGACCGGCCAGTACGCGCAGGTCAGCGCCATCCACGCCATGTCCCGCCCGAAGTGCGGCGAGACCTGCTCGAAGTCCGGCACCGCCCGCTGGACGTCCTCCGGCCCGCGGAACGGCGCGGGCAGGTCGAGGCAGTTCACCGCGGTGTTGGCGGACATCAGGTTGGGGTACGAGCCGTCCGCCTCCCGCCCGTAGTAGGCGTCGGAGAGCTTCAGCAGCCCGCTGCCGTCGCCCGCCCTGGCGTCGGCGAGCGCGGAGCGCAGCTTGGGCCAGAGGAAGTCGGCGTACATGGCCTCGATGACGCCGGTGGTCGCCTGGGACTCGGTGAGCCGGCGGCCGTTGTCGCCGGTGGGCAGCGGGGCGGTCCGGACGGCCGCGAACAGCGCGGTGAGCTGCTCGCCGGCCTGCTGTTCGGTCCGGCCGAGCGGGCAGTCCTCGCGCTTGGCGCAGTCCTTGGCGAAGGCGGCCCAGGCGGTCTCGAAGCCGCCGGCCTGGGTGCGGTTGCCGGTGACCGAGTCGAGCGCCGGGTCCATGGCGCCGTCCAGCACCAGCCGGCCGACCCGGGTCGGGAAGAGCCCGGCGTAGGTGGCGCCGAGGAAGGTGCCGTAGGACTTGCCGACGAAGTTCAGCCGCTCGTCGCCCAGCAGCGCGCGCAGGACGTCCATGTCCCGGGCGGCCTCGACGGTGCTGAGGTGGCCGAGCGCTGCCCCGGCCTGCTTGCGGCAGCCGTCGGCGAACTCCTTGTCGGCGGCGACCAGGTCGTCGATCCCGTGCTGGTCACCAGGGGTCAGGTCGACGGCGGTGAAGGCGTCCATTCGGTCACCGCTCAGGCAGGTGACCGGGTTGCTGCGGCCCACCCCGCGCGGGTCGAGGCCGACCAAGTCGTAGCGGGCCCGCACCCCGTTGTCGTACGTCCGGGCGGTGGACTCCAGGTACTCGACCGCCGAGCCGCCGGGCCCGCCCGGGTTGAGCAACAGCGAACCGAGCCGCGGCTCCCGGGAGCCGGCGCCGGTCGCGGCGGGTTCCGCCGCCGCGCGGGCGGCCGCCAGGGTGAGGTCGCCGTCCCCCGGCCGGTCGTAGTCCAGCGGTACCCGGAACGTCGTGCACTCGAACCCGCCGTCGCACGGCTGCCAGGCCAACCGCTGCGCGTAGTACGGCGCGAGCGCGGCCGGGACGACGGTGGGCAGCGGCTCCAGCGGGGTGGCCCCCGGCCCCCCGGGGGCCACCGGGGCCGAGGTCGCGCCGGAGCCGGACGCGTCCGAGGAGGCCGCCCCCGGCGCCCCGGACGGACCGGACCCGCACCCGCCCGCCAGCAGCCCGACGGCCAGCGCCGCGGCCGACACCCGCGTCACCCCGGCCAGTACCCGCACCCGCCCGAAGGCCCTCATCCGGCTGCTCTCCTCGAAGGACGATGGGAAGGAACGACGGGAATGCACGGAACGACGGGAACGGCCTCCGACGACCCGACGATCCGACGAGCGGTGGAAACGCCGCCGCCCGGCACCCACCCCGGGTACCGGGCAGCGTAACGCCCGCTCGACGGGCGCTCAGGACGCCTTGGCCAACGCCTCGGCCAGGAACTGCGCCGCTTGCCGGACCAGCCGCAGCCGCTCCCGGTCGGGGGTGAAGTCCTGCACGTTGTCCGAGATCCGCACGTCGGCCTTGGCCGCCGGGCCGGGGCCCGCCTTGAGCGCGGCCTGGAGCTTGCGGGCCGCGTCCAGCCCGGCGGAGTCGGCCTTGGCCGCGGCCAGCAGCAGCTTGGCCGCGCTGCCGGTCGGGGCCTCGGCCCCGGTCTGGGTGAGGGCGGCGGCGTCGTACCGGCCGGAGACCGCCGCGGCCGCGCCGTACAGGTCGGGGCGGGCCAGCCCGGCGGCCGCCGCGCACGGCGCGCCGCCGTCGACGCCGAGGGTGCCCCAGGAGGCCGGGCCGGGCGGCAGGGTGCGGAAGGAGGCGGCGACGGTGGTGCGCAGCGTCGTGTCGTCGGCGACGGCGGCCGGAGCGGCCGCGACCAGCTCGCAGGGGTGCGCGGTGCCGTTCGGCGCCTCGGGGGCGACCAGGATGAAGGGCCGGGTCTTGCCGGTCTGCAACGCCGACCCGATGCCCTCGAAGACGTCCGGGACCTCGGCGTCGGCGGTCTTGCGCGGCGCGGCCGCGTGCATCACGACGACCGGGAACCGCGCGTTGGGCTCCTTGGCGTACTGCGGCGGCAGCCAGACCCGGACGTTGCGGGGGTGCCCGTCGGGGCCGAGCACGGCGGACTGGAGCAGTTCGCCGCCGCCCGGGTGACCGACGCTGTCGAACCGGCTGACCACGGCGGGGGCGGTGGTGACGGCCGCGGTCGCCGCGGCCCCCACCGCAGCACCGGCGGCACCGGAAGCACCGGCGGCGGCCGGCTCGGTGGCTGCGGGCGGCGCCGCCTGTTGCCGGACCGCCGTGCCGGCCTCGGTGCCCGCCGAGTCCACGACGGGCTCCGCCCGGTCCTGCGCCCGGTCGCCGCGGCCGATGCCGCCGAAGGCGCCGAGCGCGGTGAGCACTGTCAGCCCGGTGACGAACACCCCGCAGACCATCGCCCCGCCCGCCCGCAGCAGCATCGGCCACCGGTCTCCGGCCAGCTCGTAGGTCTCGGCGGCGCGCAGGTCGCGCCAGCGCTGGAGGGCTCCCCGGGCCAGCCAGATCCCGCCGAGGGCGGCAGCCAACAGGGGAATGACGAGGAGCGAACGAACCATGCGACGCACCGCCTCGGGAGAGGGCCGGCGCCGGACCGGACCCGGCGCGTACGGGGGGCGACCGGCCCCACCGGGCGCAGTCGGCCCCCAGCGTGCACAACCGGCGCACGGTCACACGCGGGTGTGCCCGGCGCGTATCGCTCGTTCACTCGAAGGTGGGACAGCGCACCGGCTCCGGGAGGCGTACGGCCGTCGGCCGGTGGAGCGGCCCGCGGACGACGAACGGCGGACGACGAACGACGCGGGTCCGGGGACGGGCCGAGGGCCGGCTCAGCCCGCGCGCAGCGCGACCGTCATCGCCTCGACCGCGAGCAGCGGGTCCACGTTGCGGTCCAGCGCCTCGCGGCAGGCCAGCACCGCCTCGATCCGGCGCAGGGTGCCCTCCGCCGGGCCGGCCTGGGCGACCCGGTTCAGTGCCTGCCGCTGGTCCTCGTTGGCGAGCACCCCGGTGGAGCCGAGCTGGATCGCGAGCACGTCCCGGTAGAAGCCGAGCAGGTCGAGCAGGGCGACCCCGAGGGTCTCCCGGCGCGTACGGGTGGCGCGGCTCTTCTGCCGCTTCTCCAGCTCCTTGACCGCCCCGGCCATGCCGCGCGGCGCCTTGCTGCCCTCGGCGGCGCCGTAGGCGGCCTTGAGGTCGTCGGTCTCCTTGGCGTCCTGGGTCTCGGCGAGCGCCTCGGCGTCGGCCTTGGCGGTGTCGACCAGGCGCTGGGCGGCGGCCAGGCAGCCGCCGATGTCGCCGACCTCCAGCGGGATCCGCAGCACCTCGGCCCGACGGGTCCGGGCCTTCTCGTCCACGGCGAGACGGCGCGAGCGCTCGATGTCGCCCTGCCCGGCGAGTGCGGCGAGCCGGGCGGTCTCCGGGTCGACGCCGTCCCGGCTGACCAGCATGTCGGCGACCGCTGCGGCGGCGGGGCTGCGCAGCACCAGCAGCCGGCACCGCGAGCGGATGGTCGGCAGCACGTCCTGGACGGAGGGGGCGCAGAGCAGCCAGACGGTGCGCGGGGAGGGCTCCTCCACGCCCTTCAGCAGCGCGTTCGCGGCGGCCTCGGTGAGCCGGTGCGCGGCGTCCACCAGGATCACCGACCAGCGGCCGCCGGTCGGGTAGCTGGAGGCCCGCAGGACCAGCGCGCGCATGTCGCCCACGCCGATGGACAGCCCGTCGGTCCGCACGTACTTCACGTCCGCGTGGCTGCCGGCCAGCACGGTGTGGCAGCCGTCGCAGAACCCGCAGCCGGGCGTGCCGCCGAGCGCGAGGTCGGGGCTGGTGCACTGGAGGGCGGCGGCGAAGGCCCGTGCGGCGGTGACCTGGCCCGCGCCGGGCGGGCCGGTGAACAGCCAGGCGTGCGTCATCAGGGAGGCGTTCCCGCCCTGGACGGGGGCGGCGACGCGACCGGCCTCGACCGTCGCCCCGGCCGCCCGGGCCGCGGCGGTCAGCTGTTCGACCACCCGCTCCTGGCCCACCAGGTCGTCCCAGACGGCCACTGCTGCTCCCAAGCTCCGTACGGCAGCGCCCCTGGCGCCTCTTCCCCGCGGTCGAGCATACGTCTCCGCCCCGACAGCCACTGCTCCGTCCGGGTCACGACGGGCGCCCGACGCCCGACTCCGGGCGGCGGACCTCCAGCGGCCCGGACCCCCCACCCGGGAGAGCGCCCCCACCCGCGAGCGGCGCCACCACCCGGGAGCGGCACCCGACGCCCGGAGGGCACAACCCGGCGCCCGGTACCCGACGGCAAGGCGGCGCCGCCGGGGACCTGTCCCGACGACGCCGCCCGCACCTACCCGATCAGCCCCGGCGACCCCAGCGGCGGCCCTTGCCGTCGCCCGTGTCCTTGCCGTCGCCCGGGTCCTTGCCCTGGCCCCCGGCCGGCCCGCCCTGCGCGCCGTGCGCGCCGTGCGCGCCGTGCGCGCCCTGGCCGCCCTGCCCGCCCTGACCGTCCGCACCGCGCGGGTCCGCCCCGCTCCGCGGGCCGCCGTGCTCCCAACGCGCCCACTCGTCGTGCGACCCGAGCAGGGTGTCGGTGAGGCTCGGCAGGTCGTCCATCGGCGTCTCCTCGGCCCACTCCGGCCGGGGCCGCTCGGCGGCCGATTGCGGCTGGGACTCCGGCTGGGGCTGGGGCTGCGGCGGCGACTGCGGCCGCGCCGGGGCCTGCCCCCGCGGATCCGCCGCACGCTCCCCGCCGACCACCGGCAGCTCACGCGTGCTCTCCACCGGACGGCCCGGACCGACCCGGGGCAGCACCTCGGTCCGGTCGGCCTCCGCCGACACCTTCGGCAGCACGGCCGTCTCGTCCACCGCGGAACCCGGCACCACGGGCAGCTTGGCGGTCGCGTCGACCGCTCCGGCGGCCGCGGCCGCCTTGCGCGCCTCGGTGGCGTCGGCCGCCCGGACCGCCGCCTGCCGGTCCCGCACCGACAGCTCGCGCGTCGCCTCGTCCCCGAGCCCGTCGGCCGGGCCCTGTGCAGGCCCCTGAGCCGAACCCTGCGCCGGACCGTGCTCCGCACCACGCGGCGCGGACCGACCCGGAGCGTCCTGCGGGGTCTCCCGGACCGCCCACAGCTCCGTGGTCGCGGCGTCCCCGGCCGCGGCGCCCGCGGCCGACCCGGCCCGACCGGCCGCCCGGTCCGCCGCCGTCTCTGCGGCCGCAGCCGCGGCGGCGAGCGCGGCGGCCTGCGCCAGCCGGGCCTCCTCGGCCCGCTGCAGCGCCTCCTCCGCCCGGCGGCGCTGCTCCTCGCGGGCGAGCTCCCGCTGCCGCTGCAGTTCGGCCTGAGCCGCCGCCTCGTCGGCGATCCGCTTGCGCTCGGCGGCCTCGGCCGCCAGCCGGACCTGCTCGGCGGCACGACGCTCGGCCTCCTCGGCGGCGCGGCGCTCGGCCTCCTCCTCCGCCCGGCGGCGGGCCTCCTCCTCGGCCTTGCGGCGGGCCTCGGCGGCGGCCCGCTCGGCCTCCTCCTTGGCCAGCCGCTCCTTCTCCGCCTGCTCGGCGCGCAGCTGCGCCAGCACTTCCTGCCGCTTGCGCTCGGCAGCCTCCTCCTCGGCCTTCTTCCGGGCCTCCTCGGCGGCGCGGCGCTCGGCCTCCTCCCGGGCCAGCCGCTCCTGCTCGGCGCGGGCGGCCTTCTCCTGCTCGGAGAGCGGCAGCTCGCGGTCGAGCCGGTGCCGGATGGCGGTGGTGACGAAGCCGGGGGCCTGGCTGCCGTCCACGACCAGGTAGCGCGCCGGGTCGGCGGCCGCGAGGGCGAGGAAGCCGGCCCGGACCCGCTGGTGGAACTCGGTGGGCTCGGACTCCAGCCGGTCCAGGGCCTCGGTGAAGCGCTCCCGGGCCCGGGTCGGGTCGACGTCCAGGACGACGGTCAGGTCGGGCAGCAGACCGCCGGTGGCCCAGCGGGAGATCCGGGCGACCTCGGTCGCGGCGAGGTCGCGCCCGGCGCCCTGGTAGGCGATGGAGGAGTCCATGTACCGGTCGGTGATCACCACGGCGCCGCGGGCGAGGGCCGGCCGGATGACGTTCTCGACGTGCTCGGCGCGGTCGGCGGCGTAGATCAGCGCCTCGGCGCGGTGCGACAGTCCGGTGTTGCCGACGTCCAGGACGAGGCCGCGCAGCCGCTGGCCGACCGGGCTGCCGCCGGGCTCGCGGGTGAGCACGACCTCGTGGCCCTTGCCGCGGATCCACTCGGCGAGTGCCTGGGCCTGGGTGGACTTGCCGGCGCCGTCGCCGCCTTCGAGGGCGATGAAGAAGCCGGTGCCCGCGCCGCGGTGCGGCACCGGGCCGGCGGCGCCGCGCACGGCGTCCACCAGGTCCCGGCCGAAGGGCACGGTGCCGCGCCGGTCGTCGGTGCGCAGCAGCACGACGGCGGCGAGCACCAGCGTGAGCAGCCCCGCGGTGGCGACGGCGAGGGCGGCGCCGCCGTGGATGAAGGTGAAGGAGCCGGGCTCGACGGTGCCGTACTCGACGTCCCCGTAAGCGGCGGCGATCAGCGGGACGACGACCAGCGCGGCGGCGACCACGACCCGCAGCACCGCGAACAGGTGCTCGGTGACCTTCGGCAGCCGGGCCTCCTCGACCTCCTGCGCGAGCAGGGTGCGCCCGGCCGAGACGACGATCCCGGCGGCCAGCGCGGCCAGCACGGTGAGCAGCAGGACCAGCACGAAGTCCAGCACCAGCCCGGCCAGGATCAGCGCGACGCCCTGGGTGAGCAGCGCCAGCGCGAGCAGTCGGCGGCGGGAGAGCGAGGGCAGGGTGGCCCGGGTGAGGCGGGCGCCGAGGGCGGGGGTCGCGGTGGCGGCGAGCACCACCAGGCCGTAGCCGATCGGCCCGGCCCGGTGCTCGGCGGCGGTGAGCAGCGCCAGCGCCGCGACGCCCGCCATCGAGGCGAAGGCGGCGGCGACGGCGAAGGTGAAGTACGGGGCGCTGCCGGTGCGGCCCTTGCCCAGGGCCGGACCGGGGGCGGCGTCGGTCGGGGCGCGCAGGCCCTGCAGCGGGGAGACCGGGGCGACGGCCACCGGGCCCACGGGCAGCTGCCGGACGTACCCGCGGACCGCCGAGGCGGCGAACAGTCCGGCCGCGCCGAGCGCCGCGACGGTGAGCTGGTGGGCGCGGAGCCAGTCGGAGCCGGCCGCCGCGCCGATGTTGTTGAGCAGGGTGAGGCCGACCAGGCCGACGGCCGCCAGCGGCAGGGTGACCCAGCCGGTGAAGCGGTCGATCACCCGGACGGTGTCCAGGTTGGCGGCGGCGGGCCGCTGTTCGGCGGCCGGGGCGTAGGGGTCGGCAGGCGGCAGCAGGCCGGGGACGGCGGCGGCCTTGGCGATCTCCCAGACGCGCTCGGCGGCACCGGTGACGAACACGGTGGCGAGCAGGACGTAGGTCGCGGCGCCGGAGGTCTTCGTCCCGGAGCCCAGCCAGACGGTCCACCAGGGGGCGAGGCCGATCAGCAGGGCGCGCAGCACGTCGGCGCCGAACATGGTCCAGCGCCGGTCGAGCCTGCCCGCGACCAGCCGGTGCACCGGGCCGAGCAGTGCCACACCGACCAGGCCGGTGGCCACCACGCGGACGGCGAGGACCGCGGCGGTGGCGAAGGCGAGGCTGCGCGGCAGGTCGCCGAACCGGCCGCCGATCGCGGCGGCGATCACGGTGAGCGCGAGCAGCACCAGCAGGCCGAGCCGGTCGGCGGTGCCGCCGATCAGCTGGGTGGTCCACAGCCGCCGGTAGGCGCGCGTCCGCAGCAGTGCCCGGGCCCGGTCCACCGGGGTCCCGGCGGGCGCGACCTCGGGCAGGTCGGGCGTCACGGCTCTGGCGTCCGGGGCGGCGCTGGGGGTGGGCTGCTCCTCGCTCGTCATACGGTCAGCGTAGCGGGCGAGGCTTGGCCGGATTGTGGTGAACGGGCTTCCGGATCCCGCTCATCACCGGGTTGTGACGTTCCCCGCACAGATCCCCGCACCCGTCCCCGGCCCGGATCCCCACCCGGCCGCCGCCCGACCGACGCCCGATCACCACCCGGCCATCGCCGACCGACGCCCGATCATCGTCGTGCCACCACCCGATCACCGTCGTGTCGCCACCGTCGTGTCACCGCCGGCCACCACCCGATCACCGCCGTGCCACCGTCGTGTCGCCACCGGCCACCGCCCGGCCCACGACAGCGCTCGGGCCCGCACCCCCCGGGATCGGGGGATGCGGGCCCGTCGGCGGCGACCGGGGATCAGCCCTCGTCGGTCGCCGTGGTCTTGCTCGCGGCGGTCTTCTTGGCCGCCGTCTTCTTCGCCGCCGCCGTCTTGGTGGTGGTCTTCTTGGCGGCGGTCTTCTTCGCGGCCGCGGTCTTGGTGGCCGCGGTCTTGGTCGTGGTCGCCTTCTTGGCCGCCGTCTTCTTCGCCGGGGCCTTCTTCGCCACCTTCTTCACCGGTCCGCGCGCCCGCTTCTCGGCGAGCAGCTCGTAGCCGCGCTCCGGCGTGATGGTCTCGACGTCGTCGTCCTTGCGGAGCGTCGCGTTGGTCTCGCCGTCGGTCACGTACGGGCCGAAGCGTCCGTCCTTGACCACCACCGGGCGCTCGCTGACCGGGTCGTTGCCCAGCTCCTTGAGCGGCGGGGCGGCGGCGGCCCGGCCGCGCTGCTTGGGCTGGGCGTAGATCGCCAGCGCCTCGTCGAGGGTGATCGTGAAGAGCTGGTCCTCGCTGGTGAGCGAGCGGGAGTCGGTGCCGCGCTTGAGGTACGGGCCGTAGCGGCCGTTCTGCGCCGTGATCTCCGCGCCCTCGGCGTCGGTGCCGACCACGCGCGGCAGCGAGAGCAGCCGGAGCGCGTCCTCCAGGGTGACGGTGTCCAGGGACATCGTCTTGAAGAGCGAGGCGGTGCGCGGCTTGACCGCGTTCTTGCCGGTCTTGGGCGTGCCCTCGGGCAGGATCTCGGTCACGTACGGGCCGTAGCGGCCGTCCTTGGCGACCAGCATGTTGCCGCTGACCGGGTCGGCGCCGAGCTCGAAGTCGCCGCTGGGCTTGGCCAGCAGCTCCTCGGCCAGCTCGACGGTGAGCTCGTCCGGCGGCAGCTCGTCCGGGATGTCGGCGCGCTGGCCGGGCTCGCCCTCGACGGTGGAGGCGCGCTCGACGTACGGGCCGTAGCGGCCGACCCGCAGGGTGATGTCCTCGCTGATCCGGAAGGAGCTGATCTCCCGGGCGTCGATCGCGCCGAGGTCGGTGACCAGTTCCTTCAGGCCGCCCAGGTGGTCGCCGTCGCCGTTGCCGGCCTCGGCGGCGCCACCGGCCGAGAGGCCCTCGCCCTCGCCGAAGTAGAAGCGCTTCAGCCACGGCACGGACTTCGCCTCGCCGGCCGCGATGCGGTCGAGGTCGTCCTCCATCCTGGCGGTGAAGTCGTAGTCGACCAGCCGGCCGAAGTGCTTCTCCAGCAGGTTGACCACCGCGAAGGAGAGGAACGACGGAACCAGCGCCGTCCCCTTCTTGAACACGTACCGGCGCTGGATGATCGTGTCGATGATCGACGCGTAGGTGGAGGGGCGGCCGATCTCCCGGTCCTCCAGCTCCTTGACCAGCGAGGCCTCGGTGTAGCGGGCCGGCGGCTTGGTGGCGTGGCCCTCCGGGGTGATCCGCTCGGCGCCCAGCGGGTCGCCCTGGGTGACCTGCGGCAGCCGGCGCTCGCGGTCGTCGAGCTCGGCGTTCGGGTCGTCGGCGCCCTCGACGTAGGCCTTGAGGAAGCCGTGGAAGGTGATGATCTTGCCGGAGGCGGAGAACTCGACGTCCCGGCCGTCGGCGGAGGTGCCGCCGACCCGGACGGTGACGGACTGGCCGACCGCGTCCTTCATCTGGGAGGCGACGGTGCGCATCCAGATCAGCTCGTAGAGCCGGAAGTCGTCGCCGGTCAGGCCGGTCTCGGCGGGGGTGCGGAAGCGGTCGCCGGAGGGGCGGACGGCCTCGTGCGCCTCCTGCGCGTTCTTGACCTTGCTGGCATAGGTGCGCGGGGCGTCCGGCAGGTAGTCGGCGCCGTACAGCTGGGTGACCTGGGCGCGGGCGGCCGAGATCGCGGTGTCCGACAGCGTGGTGGAGTCGGTGCGCATATAGGTGATGAAGCCGTTCTCGTACAGCTTCTGGGCCACCTGCATGGTCCGCTTGGCGCCGAAGCCGAGCTTGCGGCTGGCCTCCTGCTGGAGCGTGGTGGTCCGGAACGGCGCGTACGGCGAGCGGCGGTACGGCTTGGACTCGACGCTGCGGACGCTGAACGCGGTGCGCTCCAGGGCGGCGGCCAGCTGGCGGGCGGCCTGCTCGTCCAGGTGCAGGCTGTTGGCGCTGCCGGCCTTCAGCCGGCCGTCCGAGCCGAAGTCGCGGCCGCTGGCGATCCGCTTGCCGTCGACCGAGGCGAGCCGGGCGCCGAAGGTCTCCGGGTTCGCGGAGTCGGCCGGGGTGCGGCCGGTGCCGAAGGTGCCGACCAGGTCCCAGTACGAGGCGGTGCGGAAGGCCATCCGCTCGCGCTCGCGCTCGACCACCAGCCGGGTCGCGACGGACTGCACGCGGCCCGCCGACAGCTTCGGCATGACCTTCTTCCACAGCACCGGCGAGACCTCGAAGCCGTAGAGGCGGTCGAGGATGCGACGGGTCTCCTGGGCGTCGACCAGGCGCTGGTTGAGTTCGCGCGGGTTGGCCACGGCCTCCTGGATCGCCGACTTGGTGATCTCGTGGAACACCATCCGGTGCACCGGCACCTTGGGCTTGAGCACCTGCTGCAGGTGCCACGCGATGGCCTCGCCCTCGCGGTCCTCATCGGTGGCGAGGAAGAGCTCGTCGGACTCCGCGAGCAGCGACTTCAACTTGCTGACCTGGGACTTCTTGTCCGCGTTGACCACGTAGATGGGTGCGAAGTCGTGGTCGACGTCCACCCCGAGGCGGCGCACCTCGCCGGTGTACTTCTCCGGCACCTCGGCCGCGGTGCTGGGGAGGTCGCGGATGTGCCCGACGCTCGCCTCGACGATGTAGCCGGGGCCAAGGTAGCCCTTGATCGTCTTCGCCTTGGCCGGCGACTCGACAATGACGAGTCGCTGTCCGTGCGCGGTCTCGCTGCTCGGGGACACCTTCGCTCTTCTCTCCCGGTCCTTATGTGGCTGGTCGGCGCGGCAGCACGGGCTGCGCTCCGCCCGACCCCTCCACCGTCCCGGGGCCGCCGCTGCACGACACCCCACCAGCGGAGTGTGACCGTACCCCGGCCACCCTTGTCAAACGGACGGATCCCGCTTTTTCACTTGCCGGGCTCACCGACGCCACTCGAACGGTAACCCGATGACGCGGGTTCGCGCCCCGTGGAGGGGGCCTTCGGCAGGTTCCGGAGGATGGAATGACGGATTTCAAGATCTGTCAACGGAAAATCGACGGGCGGGCGGACCCCCGTCGAACGCGCGCGGGGCGACGTCCCCGGGAGCGGGCGGAGCGCTCAGCCGCCGACCGCGGCCAGCAGCCCGGCACCCGCCGCGAGACAGGCCACGCCCAGGGCGCTCCACAGCAGGTCGACGAGGGCCCCCCGCCCGATCTCGCCGGCCGCCAGCACCACCCGGCTCGGGCGCTGCGGGTCGTAGCAGATCCGCACCGGGGCACCGGGCGCGAAACGGTCCGGGCGGCGCAGCGGGGTGTGCCCGCGCGGACGGGTGAGCACCAGCCCCGCGATCCGGCACGCGCCGGAACCGGCGACCGGGGACGGCACCGGGAAGGACAGCAGCGGCGCGCTGTCCAGCTGCCCGTGCGCGTCGTCCTCGGCCACCACCGTGGCCACCACCGCGACCCCCCGGCGGCGCACCAGGTGGCGAAGGCGCACTTCGGCGGCGCACCAGAGCAGCAGCACGCCACCGAAGAGGACGAGCACGACCCCGCCCACCGTCGCCGTCGTCGTGTCCACCCCTGGCCCCCGGCTCCCCAGCTCTGTCCACAGCCTGTGGACAGAGCCTCACAGCGGAGGACCAACGGGGGGCAGCCGTTCGGGGACCACCGGACGAACCAGGGGGTACGGGCGGGTGAACCGCCCCGCGGGGCAGGCTCGGCCGGCCCTGCAGGGCCCTGCCCGGCGCGGCCGACCGACTCGACGGGCCCGGTTCGCCGGGCCCGACTCAGCGGCCCTCGCTCAGCGGCCCCCGCTCGGCGACCCCCGCTCGGCGACCTCACTCACCGGCCCCGCTCAGCGGACCGGGTCGATGAACCCCTGCTCGGTCAGCAGCCGCAGCGACTCCGGCACCCGGTCGCGCAGGACCACCCGGTCCTCACCGAGCAGCTGCGCGATGGCGTCCACGATCTCGCCCGCCGCCAGCGTCCCGTCGCAGACGCCCACGAAGCCGGCCCCCACGGTGTCCACCTTGGTGGCCCTTCGCATGCCCCGGTTGTGACGCAGGATCACGTGCTCCGGGTCCTCCGCGCCCGGCGCACCGACCTGCTCTTGGACCACCTCGTCCGCCAGCACGTAGCGGGTCGCGAGCAGGCCCGCGTCGTCGTGCGAGCGGAGGAAGTCCTGCCGGTCGAACCAGGTCTCGATGTGCGGGCCGAGCGGCTGCTCCACCGGGTGCGGCCACTCCTCGACCCGGACGGTCGGACGCTCGGCGCCGCCCGCCCGCAGGGTGATCCACCCCATGCCGACGCCCTCGACCCGGCCCGCCTCGAAGGCGTCCAGCCACTCGCCGTAGCGGGCCTGGTAGTCGCCGCCGGGGCCACGGTGGTCGCCGCCGTCGCGCAACCACAACTCCGCGTACTGAGCCACGTCCTGGACCTCGCGCTGGACGATCCAGGCGTCCAGCCCGGTGCCCGCGACCCAGCCGGCCAGCCGCTCCTGCCAGTCCTCGCCCTCGACGTGCTGCCAGTTCGCGAGCAACTGGCAGTAACCGCCGGGCTCCAGGTGGTCGGCGGCCGAGCGGACCAGGCTGCGGCACAGGTCGTCGCCGGCCATGCCGCCGTCCCGGTAGGTGAACCGGCCGGTCGGCGAGATGACGAACGGCGGGTTGGAGACGATCAGGTCGAACTTCCGTTCCCCGACCGGCTCGAAGAGGCTGCCGGAGAGCACCTCGGAGTGGTCGAAACCGGACAGCGCCAGGGTCAGCTCGGTGAAGCGCAGCGCACGCGGATTGAGGTCGGTGGCGGTGACCGTGCCGGCGTGCCGGGCCGCGTGCAGCGCCTGCACGCCGGAACCCGCGCCGAGGTCCAGCGCGGCCCGCACCGGGCGGCGCACGGTGATGTTGGCCAGCGTGGTCGAGGCGCCGCCGACACCCAGCACCAGGTCCTTGCGGGCCACCCCGTGCGCGGTCTCGCCGGAGCCGATGCCGCCCGCGCCGCCCACCGCGCAGCCCAGGTCGGAGACCACCCAGGCATCCGAACCGGGCAGCCCGGCAACCTCGTTGGCGTACGGCCGGACGTCGACGGTGGCGCGCACCAGGTCCCCGTCCGGGCGCAGCCAGCCGTCGGCCAGGCAGTCCTCCACCGGCAGCGCCGCGGCCGCGGCCCGGTACGGCACCGGCTGCTGCAGCAGGAACAGCCGCACCAGCGTCTCCAGCGGGCTGCCGCCGCGCGTCGCGCGCAGCGCCGGGACCGCCTCGCTGCGGGCCAACGCCGCGTAGGCGGTGGGTCCGAGCAGGTCCAGGCACCCGTCGGCGGTGAACGAGGCGGCGAGCAGCGCCTCGCGCAGCTTGGCGAGGCGGGTCGGGTCGAGAACGGGGCTACTGATCACTCCGCCATTGTCCCCCGCCGGCCCCCCGCCGACCGCCTCCCGGGCCCGGCCTCCCCGCGCCGTGCCGCCACCGTGGACGGGCCCGCACGCCCGGGGCGTCCCGCCGGGAGCCCGGAGCCTGCGCACGCGCCCCGCCGGGCCTATGCACGCCCGGCCGCGCGCCCGGCCGCGTCATCCGGAGCCCGGCCGCGACGGCCCGCTCCAGCGTTTCCGACCCGCCACCGGCGCGTCTCTCGGGCGGGGTGGGGGGCGCGGGGAGGGGGAGGGGGTGGGGGGGGGGGAGATGGAGAGCC
>NZ_JBHWBZ010000073.1:0-3371 GCF_042735475.1 Kitasatospora sp. NPDC059577
AGGAACCGAGCCACGACGCAGAAATGCGAACGCAACCCAGCCCGAACCTGGGAAGTGGTGTTTCAGAGGATTGGCCGCCCCGGGACCGTCCGCGCTGATGCGTGTCCGGTGCTCCCTGCCGAGCGACTAGGGAACACTACCCCTGTCCGGTGCCGGAGGCAAACCGGCCCCGGGGACGGTCCGGGTGCAGACGGCCCGGCCCGGCTTCACGTACTCGCCGTTGGGGTGGTCGTTGCCGGTGACCCAGTGGCGGGCGGTGGCTTCGTCACGGCCGCCGTCGCGGTGGCGGCCGAGTAGGCGCTCCTCGCGGACGGCGTCGTCGGTGTGGACGTACCAGAGTTCGCGCAGCAGTCGGCGAGCGTCCGGCCAGGGGGTGTCGGAGGAGGCGAGGTAGTTGCCCTCGGTGATGACGAGGCGGGTGTGCGGGCGGACCACGTGTCGGGCGGCGACCGGTTCGTCCAGGGTGCGGTCGAAGTCCGGGACGTAGATGTCCTGGAAACGGTCGGCGGCGATGCGGCGCAGCAGGGCGACGTAGCCGTGGGCGTCGAAGGTGGCCGGGGCGCCCTTGCGGTGGGTCAGGCCGAGGCGGTCGAGCTGGGCTCCGGAGAGGTGGAAGCCGTCGAGCGGGACGTAGGCGGCGGTGCCGGGTCCTTCGGCGCGCTCGACCTCGGCGACCAGGCGGCGGGCCAGGGTGGACTTGCCGGCGCCGGGCGGGCCGGCAAGTCCGAGGATCGTACGGGCGTTGCTGCCCGGGCCGCGGAGGAAGCCGAGGGCTAGGGCGGTGAGACGGTCCTCGTTCATGGCCGCACCCTACTCACCGGGGGTTCGCGAAGCGGGGCCTTCGGTCACCCGACGGCCGGAGCGGCCGTTCGCTCAGTGGGGCCGTTCGGCCAATGGGGCCATTCGCTCAGTGGGGCCGTTCGGCCAGTGCGGGCAGGTCGAGGGTGAGCGTGCCGGCGTCGGCGTCGAGCACGGCGGGGACGCCCAGCGGGACGGTGAGGGTGGACGGGCAGTGTCCGAAGCCCAGTTCCCAGAGCACCGGTATGCCGAGCCCGCCGAGCCGGTCGAGCATCACCTCGCGGACCCGGTCGGGCCGTCCGCAGCCCTCCCAGGAGCCGAGGGCGATGCCGGCCACGCCGTCGAGGGCGCCGGAGCGCAGGAACTGGGTGAGGAGGCGGTCGAGCTGGTAGGGGTGTTCGTTCACGTCTTCGAGCACCAGGATGCTGCCCGCGAACGAGGGCCGGGCGGCGGGGGTGCCGCGCTCCGCGGCGAGGACGTGGGTGCATCCTCCGGCGGTGATGCCGCGGGCCCGGCCGCCGACGAGTGGGGCGGCGGTGGGCGAGGTGAGGACCGTGGTGGCGGCGGGGTCGAAGAGGGTGCGGCGCAGGTGCTCGGCGGTGGGCCCGTCGGAGATGAAGGAGGCCCCGGCGGCCAGCGGCCCGTACAACGTGGCGAGGCCGAGGCGCTGGGCGAAGGCCTCGTGCAGGGAGCTGACGTCGCTGAAGCCGATGAAGGGTTTGGGTGCGGCGGCGCGCATCGCCGTCCAGTCGATCAGGTCGACCATGCGGTGCACGCCGTAGCCGCCGCGGGCGCAGATGACGGCGTCGACGGTGGGGTCGAGCCAGGCGTTCCGGAGGTCGGCGGCGCGGTCGGCGTCGGTGCCGGCGAGGTAGCCGAGGGCGGGGTGGGTGTCGAGGACGTGCGGGGCGACGGTGACGCGCAAGCCCCAGGAGCGGAGGATCGCGCAGCCGGCGGTGAGGCGTTCGGGTTCGATCGGGCCGCTGGTGGCGACAACGGCGATGTGGTCGCCGGGGCGCAGGTGCGGCGGGCGGGTCAGCCCCTGGCCGGGTGTGGTCGGGTGCTGGTCCATGGGCCGGGCCGCCTTTCGGGCGCGGGAGCGGGGTGCGGGCGGCCGCGGTGTGGTCGCGGCCGCCCGGTGACGATATGCCCCGTGTCAACCGGCCGATGTCTCCGGGGCGGGGCGGGGTCTGCGTGCGGTCCGGCCCGGTCCGGCGGGGCCTCGCCGGGGTGAGTGCTCTTCAGATCACGGCGCCCATCACGTCCCTCACCTCCGTCAGGGTGGCGTCGGCGACGGCGTTGGCGCGCTCGGCGCCGTCGCGCAGGACCTGCCGCAGGTGGCCGCGGTCGGCGGCGAGTTCGGCACGGCGGGCGCGCAGCGGGCGGAGGTGCTCGTTGACGGAGTCGATGACGACGCGCTTGAGTGCGGCGGCCCCGCCGGCACCGATCTCCTCGGCAACGGCTTCGGGGGCGCGGTCCTGGCAGAGCGCAGCGAGCAGGACGAGGTTGGCCACCTCGGGACGGCGGACCGGGTCGTAGTCGATGTGGCGGTCGGCGTCCGTCCTGGCGCCGCGGATGATCTGCGCGGTCTCGTCCTCGCCGGCGCCGAGGGTGATGGCGTTGCCCCGGCTCTTGCTCATCTTGCCGCCGTCGGTGCCGAGCAGCATGGGGGCGTCGGACAGCAGCGCCTGCGGGCGGGGGAAGACGGCGGTGCCGTCGGCGTGCGGGTAGCGCTCGTTGAAGCGTCGGGCAACGGTGCGGGCGACTTCGAGGTGGGGCAGCTGGTCCTGGCCGACGGGGACGAGGTCGGCCTTGCAGAAGAGGATGTCGGCGGCCTGGTGGACGGGGTAGGTGAACATCAGCCCGTTGACGGCGGACTGGCGGGAGTGCGCGATCTCGTCCTTGACGGTGGGGTTGCGGTTCAGCTCGGCGACGCTGACCAGGCTGAGGAGGGGCAGCAGCAGTTGGTTGAGGGCGGGGACGGCGCTGTGCGCGAAGATCGTGGCCCGTTCGGGGTCGAGACCGGCTGCGAGGTAGTCGAGGACGAGGCCCTCGGTGTGCTCGGCGAGCCGGTCGGCGATGTCGCGGTCGGTGATGACCTGGTAGTCGGCGACCACGACGAACATCCCGACGCCCTGGTCCTGCAGCCGGACGCGGTTGCGCAGGGTCCCGAAGTAGTGGCCGAGGTGGAGCGGGCCGGTGGGGCGGTCCCCGGTGAGGACGCGGTGGGCGGTCGGGTCGTCGATGAGGTCGGGCGCGGACGCGGGGCCGGTGGTGGCGGACGCGGGGCCGGTGGTGGCCGCGGCAGCAAGGTCGGTGGCAATGGCGGTGGCGGTGGCGACGGTCTCGGCGGTCACGGGTTTCTCCTCGGTACGGCGGTGGTGGCGGCCGTCCGGGCGAGGGGCCCGTCCCGCGGGAGCGGGAAACACAACAGGGCCGTCCATCCCGGACGGCCCTGGTCAGGCGAGTGCTGGTGGCCGGGCGAGGTCGGCCCCCCGTGAAGGGCCCCCCAGCGCGTGATGGGGCCCCACGGCGCGTCTCGCCGCCCCCCGCGCGCGGGGTGGGGTTCGCGG